>JAJXUF010000006.1 GCA_021783175.1 Pseudomonadota bacterium | reverse complement strand
GATCAACAAAATGCAGTCGGCTCCAAGCAGCCGCGCCTCGTACACCTGGTAAGGATCAATGACAAAATCCTTCCGCAATACTGGCAATCCACAAGCCGCGCGCGCCTGCTGCAAGTGTTCGTCGGCGCCACGAAAAAAATCTACGTCGGTCAACACCGAAAGGCATGCAGCTCCAGCACGTTCGTAAGACGCCGCTATTTCCGCTGGTTGAAAATCCGCACGCAACAAGCCCTTGCTCGGCGATGCGCGCTTAATTTCCGCGATCACGGCTGCCGCCCCACTCTTAACACGGGCCAACATGGCAGCCGCAAATCCGCGCGGTGCCGCTGCGGCAAACGCGCGCCGGCTGATCTCGCTCCGCCCAAGCTTCGCGCTGCGCTCGGCAATTTCCTGCTTCTTGCGCGCAAGAATACGCTTCAGCACATCAGGAGTGTCATTCATGACGGCCATCCCATTTTGCGCATGGTACCGGCGCCTAATACTGAGCCCATAATCTTTCCGCCTGCCGTCAGACCCTAGCTGCTCGCGTGCCGGCGGCCGTATGATACAAGGGCGTCCAGCTTTGCGCGCGCTGCGCCACTACTAATCACTTCCCGTGCCCGCTCGACGCCAGCTGCAAGATTGGATACCAATCCTGAAACGTAAATCGCCGCACCGGCGTTAAGCAATACGATGTCGCGTGCCGTCCCTGGTTTGTCATCAAGAATCTGCCGAATCAGCGCCAAACTTTCTGCGGCGCTTGCAACAACCAGCGATTGCACATCACCGCGTCCCATACCATATTCTTCCGGCCAGATGGTGTAACTGCGCACGATGCCATCCTTGAATTCCGCAACCTGCGTGGTCGCACCGATGCTTATTTCATCAAGTCCGTCTTCGGCGTGAACCACCATGACGTGCCGGCTGCCCAGGCGACCCAAGACCTGTGCCATAGGTTCTAGCCAGCTGCTGGCGAAAACACCGATGAGCTGGTTCGGCGCGCTCGCCGGATTTGTCAAAGGACCGAGAAGATTGAAAATCGTACGCACACCCATCTCACGGCGCGGGCCGATTGCGTATTTCATTGCACCGTGATGGCGCGGAGCGAACAGAAATCCGATCCCAATTTCGTCGATGCAACGGCCTACTTCGTCTGCCGTGAGGTCCAGATTAACGCCCGCGGCTTCGAGCACATCGGCACTTCCGGACTTGCTCGATACGGACCGATTTCCGTGTTTCGCCACATTTGCGCCGGCGGCCGAAGCGACGAATGCGCTGGCTGTAGAAATATTGAATGTATGCGCGCCGTCTCCGCCGGTGCCGCAGGTGTCAATTAGATGGCGGGTGTCGGCAACCCGCACAGCGGTCGCGAGCTCGCGCATCACGCGCGCCGAGGCTGCGATTTCTTCCACTGTCTCACCCTTCATGCGCAGTCCGATAAGCAAACCTCCGATCTGCGCAGGAGTTGCCGCCCCCGTCATGATCGCGTGCATGACGGAATACATATCTTCGGAGTTCAAGTCGCGCCGCTCGGTAACGGCGCGGATTGCGCTTTGTATGTCCATGGTATCTGTCAGCTTGCGACCTTCGATCAGTTTTACATTAACACGTAATTTACTTTCGCCCGCTACCTGCTCTGATCAAGAAAGTTCTTCAATAGGTCGTGTCCGCCTTGCGTCATGATGGATTCAGGATGAAACTGCACTCCTTCGACAGCGCATTCCCTGTGCCGCACCCCCATGATCTCATTATCGTCCGCAGACCACGCCGTCACTTCCAGACAGTCCGGCAAGGTTGCGCGCTCGATCACGAGAGAATGGTAGCGTGTTGCCTCAAACGGATTCGGCAGGCCGCTGAATACGCCCCTGCCCTCATGGTGAATCCAAGAAGTTTTACCATGCATCAATTGGCGCGCACGTACAATCCGCCCACCATAGGCCTGACCTATACTCTGATGTCCAAGACACACACCGAGGATAGGAATTCGCCCCCCGAAACGACGCACAGTTTCTAGCGACACCCCTGCCTCATTCGGAGTGCATGGACCTGGAGAAATCACAATTCGCTGCGGCGCGAGATCCCCGATTGCATCAACTGTAATCTCATCATTACGTACGACGTGGACATCTTCACCCAGCTCGCCAAGGTACTGCACGAGGTTGTACGTGAAGGAATCATAATTGTCTATCATCAACAACATTGAAAACCCCTTGTGGCGCCTGCGCTGCGAGGCATTTCCCACTTGCCTGTGCCGAAATGAGAAGTCGTGCGCAAAATGCTGACTGCTGGACCGGCAGTCATTATGGCAGTTTCATTGTCTCGCGTTCGCCCAGTCCAGCGGCCGCCAGGCTCGCAGCACGAAATATGGCGCGCGCCTTGTTCATAGTCTCGTTCCATTCGTTGCGTGCCACGGAATCGGCCACGATGCCGGCTCCGGCCTGGATATACAAGGTGTCGTTGGCAATCACCGCGGTTCTGATAGCTATCGCGGTGTCCATGTTCCCGCCCCATCCAATGTACCCGATAGCACCCGAGTAGATGCCGCGCTTCACCGGCTCAAGTTCGTCGATAATTTCCATGGCGCGCACCTTGGGGGCGCCGCTCACGGTTCCTGCCGGAAAAGCGGCTCGCAGGACATCAATCGCATCCAGGTCTGGGCGTAACTCGCCCACTACGTTAGACACAATATGCATTACATGCGAGTAGCGCTCGATTGCCATTTTTTCCGTCACCTTCACGCTTCCCGTGCGCGCGACGCGACCGACATCGTTGCGTCCGAGATCGATCAACATGAGGTGTTCAGCAAGTTCCTTGGGGTCGGACAATAGCTCACGTTCGAGCTGTACGTCCTCACGCTCGTCACGTCCGCGCGGCCGCGTGCCGGCAATTGGCCTTACGGTCACGAGATTGTCCTCGAGGCGCACTAGAATTTCTGGCGAGGATCCCACCACATGCAGATCACCGAGATCGAGAAAGTACATGTATGGAGACGGATTCAGCGTGCGCAGTGCTCGGTAGAGGTCCAGCGGGGGGAACTTGAATGGCACCGACAGGCGTTGCGACAGCACGACCTGCATGATGTCGCCCGCACGAATATACTCCCTGGACTTCTCGACCGCGGCTTCGAATCCGGACTGGGTAAATCCGGACACAAAATCTTCCTCATGCAGTTCGGCGGCCGCGTTTGCCGGCGCGTGGTCCGGCAAACCTGCGCGCAGCTGACCAACCAATTCATCCAGTCTGCGCACGGCCTTCTCATAAGCATTATTTACGGCCGGATCAGCATGCACTACTGCGTATAGCTTTCCTGCCAAATTGTCGAAAACAATGACTTCGTCGGACACCATGAGCAATATGTCCGGTCCGCCGATCTCATCCGGCTTGCCACTGTCTCCCAAAACTGGCTCTATCAGCCGCACGGTGTCATAGCCGAAACAGCCAACGAGGCCCCCGGAAAAACGCGGTAGGCCGGGCAAGGACGGGACCGAATAGCGCGCCTGGAAGCTTCGCACGTACCCAAGAGGATCGGCGAATGTATCGCGCTCTGCGATCTTGCCATCAATCTCGATGCTCACTTCGTTGCGGAAAACGCGCAGGACCGTACGACAAGGCAGCCCTATTATTGAATAACGGCCCCACTTCTCTCCGCCCTGAACGGACTCGAACAGATAGCTGTAGCGGCCACAGCCAAGCTTGAGATAGGTACTTAGAGGGGTGTCGAGATCCGCCAGGACCTCGCGCATCATGGGGATGCGATTTGCGCCTTGACCGGCGTAGCGATCAAACTCGGACTTGCTCAGAAACATGGGTCACCACCAGATTGCATGAATGAATATGACGCGACACAACGATAGTTTGCTGAAACCATCGCTCCGGCATCTGCGTCCACTTCATTATCATGCGCGACATGGTCGAATCCGGTGGTACTTTGTGCTTAGGAATAAAGCCTCAGGTAACGCGGCAATTCCGCCAGCGAATCGATCACGGCGTCCGGCCGTGATTCTCGTATATTCTTGCCGTGATTATACCCGTATGTCACGCAAATAACAGGCATCCCGGCGGCACGTGCTGCCTGCACGTCATTCTCCGAATCTCCCACCAGCACGCCGTGTTCCGGAGTAATTCCGAAATGGGCACAGGCATGCCGCAACGGCAATGGATCAGGCTTTTTCTTTGGCAGGCTGTCTCCGCTCAGGACCAACTTGAAAAAGCGCCGCAATCCAAGATCTTCCAGCAACGGCCGAGTGAATACTTCCGCCTTGTTGGTGATACAGGCAAGCTCAAATCCCATGGCTTGCAATTGTATCAACCCCTCCTCGACGCCGGGAAAGGGCCGGCTACGGTCCGAGACACAGGCACGATAGTGCTTCTTATACAGAGCATACGCCTGCTCGTAGAGGGCTGCGTCCGGTTCTCCCTGCATCTCTCCTGTAAGAGCGCGCTTCACGAGCCGTGGCACACCATTGCCGATCCACGTAGCCACCGTAGCTTCATCCCGCTCGGGCCGACCCAGATCGACCAGCATGCGATTGGCAGCGGTTGTCAGATCCGGTGCCGTGTGAATCAGCGTACCGTCTAGATCGATCATTACCATTTTCACGCTGAACGGAACTGCGGCCGCGTGCGCCGCGACAGGGCCGGCGCTCATTTGACCTTCGCCAATTCAGCTCGCATCTTGGCGACGGTTGCCTTGTAGTCCGGCGTGTTGAAAATGGCTGAACCAGCCACAAACGTGTCGGCCCCGGCTTCAGCGATTTCGCGGATATTATCAACCTTGACCCCACCATCGATCTCCAGCCGAATATCTCGACCACTCTCGTCGATGATGCGCCGTGCCTCGCTTAGCTTGTCCAGGCTGGAGCGGATGAAACTCTGACCACCGAAACCGGGGTTAACCGACATGAGCAGCACCATGTCGATCTTATCCAGGACATACTTAAGGTAGTCGAGAGGGGTGGCCGGATTGAATACTAGCCCGGATTTGCAGCCCGAGTCCCTTACCAGCTGCAGCGAGCGGTCTATGTGTTCGGTACCTTCCGGGTGGAATGTGATGTAGGTGGCTCCGGCCTTGGCAAAATCCGGAATGATGCGGTCTACCGGTTTGACCATCAGATGCACATCGATGTCAGCTTTTACGCCATGCTTGCGCAACGCCTCGCACACCAGCGGACCGATGGTGAGATTGGGTACGTAGTGATTGTCCATGACGTCGAAATGGACGATATCAGCGCCAGCCTCGAGCACCTTTGTGACTTCCTCGCCCAGCCGGGCAAAGTCCGCCGACAGAATCGACGGGGCAATCTTGTAATCACGCATGGAATCTCATCCTTAAAACTTGCTGAAGACGGTGGCGCGGGATTAGCGCGCCGCCCCGGAACGCGGACTTTACCGGATACGGCCAAAGTTTTCAGCCCCGGAACGCCCAAATGACCAATTTACCCGCGGCCAATATAGGCATACGGGCCACCCACCTCCGCCGCAGTTTCAAGCTTCAGTAGCAGAAAATTCGGATCTGCGGCATGGAAATTGCAACAACCCGGTAAAAAACATCTCATTACGTGGGGTCATGCAAGTTACTCGCGGAGGGTTATCCGCAGCTGTCCGCGGCAATGATTGCCGCATGCTGACAATTCACGCCCGGCCAGCAGAGGGTATATGACAGAACGTACGTTTCGCCTCCTTTTTGGCACGGCATTGCTTGTCGGTCTTTATTTCAGTCTCGACTTCCTGGTTGCGGGCCTCGCCGTACTTTCCTTGTCTCAGGGAATTACCGGTTGGCGCATTTCGCGCATCGTGACGCATCTGCGGGCTGGCCGTGCATCATCATCGGATTTATCAACCCATACCGGGTTAACAGACGCCGCCATTGGCGCTGCGTTTACCCTAGAGGCTGAACAGGCCCTGTCACTGATCGTTACGGCAATGATTGCGCTGGGAGGCATTTTCTTTACCAACCGGCTCTGGTTCCTGCCATGGTTCATGGGATTCGGATTGCTCGGCGCGGGCCTAAGTGGCGTCTGTCCCATGGTTCTGGGTCTCAGATGGGCTGGGCTCAAATGATCGACAATAGGCGCGCTGCGGCGGACTTTCGCAATCGCCAGCTTACGACGCTACCGACCAGGATCGCGGGCATCGTGTTCTGGGGAATGGTGCTGGTGGGGGTGTTTGTTACCTTCATGCGTCTGCGTGGTCAGGAGCATGAAATTACCCTTCGCTATAACTCCTACGCGGATCGTCTCGCTTATTCTCTGGGCCAGAGCCTGGCGCGTACACCTGAACCATCTGTGGGGCAGCTTGAAATGCTGGCGCTGAAGTTCATAGACAGAACCGGGGTATCCGGAGTCGACATCCGTATCGGCACAAAGCACATCCTGGCCGGAAACACCGGTCCGAGGCTCGAGGCATATACGAGAGTGGTCCGCTACATGACGGGCAGACGCAAATTGCAACCCGCAGCGGCATTTGTCGCCGTTTATAACCCTTCAATTCCCAATGCTCTCGCCACAGACCGCAAGCACGTACTTGCAGCCATGGGCATAGTCCTATTGACATTCGGGGTGATTCTACAGTGGGTGCTAAATCACTTATTGTCGCGCCCGTTCGAGCGGATGATCGAGGCCGCGCGCGCGATCGGTAGCGGCGAAACAGCCAGACGTTTCGATGATACGCGTGACGATGAGTTCGGCTTTCTCGCAAAGTTCATTAACCAAGCGCTCGACTTCACCGTCGCCCAACAGCTCGCTCTGCGCGAGGCACTGGAACGCGCCAAACAATCGGAGTCGGAGCTTTACGCTGAGAAGGAACGAGCCGAGGTTGCACTGCATTCGATCGGCGATGCCGTAATTACCACCGATGCCCGCGCAACGGTGGAATACCTGAATCCGGCGGCGGAAGCTCTCACAGGCTGGGATGCAGCAGACGCAATCGGGCGACCGCTCTCAGACGTATTCAAATTGGTCGACGAGGATAGTCGCCAATCAGTTGAGAACCCGGTAAGAGAATGCCTGCTCCGTGGAGAAGTCATCGGCCGCATGGATCGTGTTGTATTGCTTTGTCCTGACGGGCGCGCACTAGACATCGCCCCCTCGGCAGCACCGATACATGACCGCAATCGCCGACTGGTCGGTGCAATTATGGTGTTTCATGATGTTGGTCCGACGCGCCGCATGACCCGACAGCTTTCATATCTTGCCAGTCACGATGCCCTAACAGGACTGTACAACCGGCGAGAATTTGAAAAACAGCTGCAGTTGGCCCTGGATGAACTGCGGTCAGATTCTTGCGAACACACGCTCTGTTATATCGACATGGACCAGTTTAAGGTCGTCAACGATACCTGTGGTCATGCTGCCGGCGACGAACTGCTGAAACGATTCAGCAAAATGCTGCGTGGGGCGACGCGGGACTCGGATATAATTGCGCGTTTAGGCGGCGATGAATTCGGTCTGCTGCTCAGGCATTGCGACGCAGACCAAGCAATGGTTATAGCGCAGGACCTGCTCAGCCGGACACGAAACTTCCACTTTGTGTGGCAGAACCACAGCTTCGATGTTGGCGTCAGTATAGGCGTGGTGGCGATTTCCCCACCCGCTACCGGTATTGCAGACATCCTGGCCGCAGCGGACATGGCCTGCTATTCGGCGAAGGATGACGGCCGTAACTGCATCCACAAATACCACGCCGACGCCAATGCCTTGCGGCAGCAGCACGATGGTATTTCCTAGGCATTGCGCCTCGGGCACACCGTAGAAGAAGACCGGCTGAAACTTTTCTGCCAAGCTGCAGTTGCTCTATCCGGGGATGCCGGAAAAGAACGCTATTTTGCTGCACGCGGACTACAGCGGCGGGCCGTAGACATTCGCCATTAACATATCCGCACATTCCTTGAATCAGGATGAATTTCTGAGGTTCGCCATGAACCATGCTGACGGTTGCGGGCTTTTTCCCCGGTTCGGTTGTTTTCGAAATCGAGGATGCTGCGGCGCCCACCAAGCTTGACGGCCGTGCGCATCAGGTCACCAAGTTGCGCAAAAATGGCGGCGCCAGCGCCATCGACAATTTCGGCGGTGCCATCAGGTCGATTTGCTATCTCAAGCAGCTCCAGGTGGATTAGCTCAAGATAAGTGGCGATCTCATAGGGAATATGATCAATGACACCTGCTAGCACTCAATGGTTGAGGCCACTAATAAGATCGGCCACGCCGCAGGGATTCACACCATCGCGGAGTTTGCGGAGAACCAGGGCACTATCTCCGCCTTGCACCGCATCGACGCGGATTATGCGCAGGGCCTTTCAATATCAGACTTGCCCCAGGTGAAGGGCGTCGTCAAGGTCGACCTGCAGGACACTGTGTTTCCACCAGCGGCAGTTTATAGCTGGTCGGACGCAATGCTGTTTCCCGGCAACCGCGGCGCGGGACTCAGGAGACAACCTGGTAATAGAGATTCTGCGGGTGGTTCGCCTGGGCAAAAAAGAACCAGCGCTCGATAAACAGACCCAGGTACTGCACCCCGAAGGCGACAGCCATCAGTCCCGGGTTATGCAAAATGACGCCGGCCCAAACCAACAACACCGTCAGCGGGAAAACCAGCACGATAAACAACCATTTGAGAGACCGAAAAAGCCTGGCGCTGACTCCATGGAAGAATTCGCGTGTATTGAACGACCCACCCATGAATCCTTGAGCCTTCTGCTTGATGTTGCCATGCCGCACGCCAATCGCGGTCTGTAGCGATGACTTATGTCGCAGCCTAGCATTGCGAATCAACGAGGCTGTGCGGGTAATTAGCGCTGCCAGCGTCAGAATCGTTGCCCACGTCGCCAGGAACAGCACCAATTCCGGGGCACGATACGCCGCATAGGCACTGGCCAGCACAAATCCGGATGCAAGACCAAAAAGCAGATAGTTTGCCACGGTCAGCCAAGTGGCCCACTCCTGCAAAAACTTGATACAGGCGTAGATCATGCCGGTGCACAGGAACAGCGTGAAGGTCACGGCAACTGCCCCGACTCCGATGATCAGCGAAAGATCATTAGCAATGGGGGTCTGAATATGCAACAGCCTCAGGTTCCAGTGGAAATAGTGAACCAGGCCATACAATGCTACAGCCACGATCACCGCTGGCAGGGCAATCACCTCGCGCGATAGCCAAGATGTGCGCCATCTGGCGGCGGACCGCCATGCGCGTTCCGGATGGCCCAAGTGAAAAAACGAAGCAATCAGTCCAGCAACGAGCAGCGCAACCGCAATACCACTGCCCTGGCTGAAAAATCCGGCGTTAGGAAAAGGCAGCAGCCTGAGACTGGCGTAAATTTCGATCGTATAGAGCGCAAGGAAAAGTCCCTGGCCTGCACCGATCAGGGTTGTTAGTAGTACTACTGAAAAAGCGGGTCGCATAGCGGTTCCGGTACTCGGTTAATTAGTTGCAGCAGGAATGCGCCGCGGCCGTGGTAGCACACCCGCCGTCCGCGCGCACAGATTCACCAACTAGTCACATCGTCAAGCGACGGCTCGCTCAGTGCCGGCTTGGGCAACTTGCCTTCCTTCTTCAGCGGATTGTCCGCGCGAATCAGCTCGTCCTCGTGAATTTTCATACGCGTCTTGCGGCGCGGCAGATAGTGATTGGCCGGTCTGGTACCCCATTCCGGCATGATCGCGTAACCACCAGATTCGCGGATGGCAATCGATGCTTGCGACGACGGATCGTGCACGTCGCCGAATAGCCTTGCATTCGTGGGACAGGCAAGCACGCAAGCTGGTTTACGCTCGCTTTCCGGCAGCGATTGGTCGTAGATTCGGTCCACGCACAAGGTGCATTTCTTCATCACCTTCTGATGCTCGTCAAGTTCGCGCACGCCATAGGGGCACGCCCAGGAGCAATATTTGCAACCGATGCACTTGTCGTAATCCACCAGCACAATCCCGTCCTCGACTCGCTTGTAGCTTGCGCCCGTGGGACACACCGGTACACATGGCGGATCTTCGCAATGCAAACAGGACTTCGGAAAATGCACGGTTTCGGTAACCGGATATTGCCCGACCTCAAAGGTCTGAACGCGATTGAAAAATGTACCGCTTGGATTTTCTCCGTAGGGCCTGTCGTCAGACATGAAGCCCGCGGCTCCCGAGGTATTCCATTCTTTGCAGCTCGTTACGCAAGCGTGGCAGCCGACGCAGACATTAAGATCGATAACCAGGGCCAGTTGTGTCATTTGCGCTTCTCCTTGCCGGCAAAGTAGGCCATCCAGGGGCGACGCTTACCGACCCCTGGCGCTGGCGGCAGCGGCGCAAACTGCGGAAAGCTTTGCTGCTCTTCACTGTCTTCGGCTTTGTAGACCCGGACCCGCACGTCGTACCAGCCAGCCTGGCCAGTCACCGGATCCGAATTGGAGATATGCGCGCCTTCGGCCGTTGGCGGCAACTCTTCGGAGATAACATGGTTTAGAAGAAAGCCCTTGCGCGCCTCATTCGAACTAGGCTCGAGATTCCATGCACCGGCCTGTTTGCCAATTGCATTCCAGGTCCAGACCGTTCCCGGTTCTACCGCCTCGCTGAAACGACACATGCAGCGCACGCGACCCCACATGGACTCCACCCAGACCCAGTCGCCATCGAGAAACCCACCTTCTGCCCCAAGCTTCGGGCTCATATAGAGGTAGTTGTGTGTGTGAATTTGACGCAACCATGCGTTCTGCGAATCCCATGAGTGGTACATCGCCATTGGGCGCTGGGTAACGGCATTCAGTGTGTACTTGCCGCGATCGCTTAGCAGCGCTTCCAGGGGTTCATGGTAGAAGGGTAATGGATCAAAGTAGGTCTCGATGCGCTGACGCAAGCGCTCGGGGGGCTGTTTGCTCTTTCCCCGTCCCTGCGCTGCCAGTCGGAATTTCTGGAGCACTTCGGAATAGAGATGGATCAGAATCGGCTCTGCATAGCGAGTCAACCGGTGACGCTGCGCCCATTCCAAATAGCCCTTGTTCCAGTTGCGCATGTACTGGTACGACCGCGGCAACTCGTAGTGGTATACACAATTGTTCTTTTCATACATCTCCCACTGACGCGGGTTGGGTTCGCCCTTCATGAACTTTTCACCGCCCTTTCCGCGCCAACCAGCAAGGAAGCCTATGCCAGAACCAGGTTCGGTTTCGTAGTTGATGATGAACTCAGGGTAGTTGCGGTACTTGCGCGCGCCATCTGCGTGAACAAACGCGGGCAGTTGCAGCCGCGTGGCCAGCTCGATCAAAACCTCCTGGAAGGGCCGACACTGCCCGGTTGGCGGCACTACGGGAATACGCACTGAATCCACTGGACCATCGAATTCTGAAATGGGCCGGTCAAGCATGCTCATGACGTCATGGCGCTCTAGATAAGTCGTGTCCGGCAACACCAAATCGGCGAACGCCACCATCTCCGATTCAAAAGCGTCGCAGACGATAAGGAAAGGGATCTTGTATTCCCCATTGTCATCCTTGTCATTGAGCATCTTGCGCACTTCAACTGTGTTCATCGCCGAGTTCCACGCCATGTTCGACATGAAAATCAGCAATGTATCTATCCGGTACGGGTCGCCACGCCAGGCGTTGGTAATGACATTGTGCATTAGGCCGTGCACGGCGAGCGGATATTCCCAGGAAAACGCCTTGTCTATGCGCACCGGTTCGCCCGCGTCATCTACGAAAAGATCATCCGGCTCGGCGGGCCAACCAAGTGGCATGCCATCGAGTACCGAGTTCGGCTGAACCGCATCCGGACTGTTCGGCGTTTTGGCACAGGGCGGTATCGGCCGCGGAAATGGCGCCTTATGACGGAAACCACCCGGACGATCTATCGTACCGAGCAGGCTCATAAGAATGGAAAGTGCGCGAATAGAGTGAAATCCATTCGAATGGGCGGCAAGGCCGCGCATCGCATGAAATGCCACGGGGTTGCCAGTAACGGTTTCGTGCTCTGCGCCCCACGCGTCGGTCCACGCGATAGGCAGCTCGATGCGGTTGTCCCGGGCAGTCACTCCTATTTCGTTCGCAAGCCGACAGATGGTTTCGACCGGCACGCCAGTGATACTTGCAGCCCACTCTGGGGTGTAGTCCTTAACGCGGTCCACCAGCAGTTGAAACGCCGGCTTAACCGGGGTCCCGTCCGGCAACTGAAACTCGCCAAGCAGACGAGGATCAGCGCCCTCAGTATGGGTCCTGACGGCACGGCCGCTGTGCCGGTCCCACCAAAGCTGGTCTTGCGGATCAAAACAGCCCTCTTCCTTCTCTTCGCCGGTACGCGCAAGAAGACCAAATTCGTCGCTGTCCGCGTTGGTGTTTACAAGCTGCGGACCGTTCGTGTACCGCACCAGAAAATCGCGGTCATACAGGCCTTGGCGAATAATTTCGTGAACCAGCGCAAGGATCAAGGCCCCGTCGGTCCCCGGCTTGATCGGTACCCACTCGTCGGCAATCGCAGAATAACCGGTGCGTACCGGGTTGATGGACACAAAGCGCCCACCCTCGCGTTTCAACTTGGATATGGCGATCTTGAGAGGATTGGAATGATGATCCTCGGCAGTGCCGATCATGACGAAAAGCTTTGCGCGATCGAGGTCGGGTCCACCAAACTCCCAGAACGATCCACCGATGGTGTAAATCATTCCCGCGGCCATGTTCACCGAACAGAATCCGCCATGCGCCGCATAGTTCGGGGTACCAAACTGCTTGGCGAACAGACCCGTGAGAGCCTGCATCTGGTCTCGACCGGTAAACAGTGCAAATTTCTTGGGATCACTGGCGCGGATCTTGCCCAGGCGCTCCGCCATCAACTCGAAGGCTTGATCCCAGCTGATTTCCTCAAATTCATTTGCACCGCGTTCTGCACCCGGCTTGCGTCTCAGTGGTTTTGTGAGACGGGCAGGCGAATACTGCTTCATAATGCCTGACGCACCCTTGGCGCAGATTACGCCCTTGTTAAGCGGGTGATTCGGATTTCCTTCAATGTAACGTACCTCGCCATCGCGCAGATGCACGCGGATACCACAGCGACAGGCACACATGTAGCAGGTAGTATTCTTGGTTTCGGTACGGCCAGCTGGTACGCGCAGCGGATTTGATGAGACAGTCATTACGATATTTCCATCAGGGAAATTAGCGTAGGACTATATAAATCGTACTAGTTTTGCGCCAATTAGGATTATTAACGGGTATATAAGGGCATACTAATATATGACGGCCCCACCAAACCGTACTAATCATCGCAGAATTGCGGTCGGCCGCAATCCGCTGGCTCCACACGAATATCTCGCAAAAATACGACTGGTTGCAACCTCTCTGTTAGTAACCCTGCTTTTTTCGAACACCGCACATGCCGCCTTGTCGCTTGGCGCCGGCCGGGACATCCACTTCGCCCCCGGCACGCAAGGCCTGTTCCTGAATTACCGGCAACACAAATCGCATTTTGATTTCTTTGTTGATGCCTGGCGCGGAGAATTCTACGGTCGTGCCTACGGAATTGATTACCGCTGCGAATATGGAAGATCGTTGTTTGCGTTCGGCGGGGCATACTTGTCAAC
Source organism: Pseudomonadota bacterium (assembly GCA_021783175.1). Next base: position 55,175 of record JAJXUF010000006.1, on the reverse strand, counting down.
GGTGACACATCTCAATGGGACAAAGGGAAATTTCGCAATACGCCTGGGTTACCGACTAACGAGCCACTGGAGTCTGAATCTGCGTCACTTTTCCAACGGCAAGCAAATATTCCTTTGGACCAGCAAACCGAACGACGGCTGGAATTTTGTAACTCTTGATTACACATTCGGCAGAAACCCTAGTCTAAGCACACACAATTGCCATTTATAGCTGCGTATTGTCGGCTCCCTCCCCTCACGCGATATAATTCAGATACGCAGCCACGCAACCCCTGAATTTTGCGCCACACCTAGCAAACGACACATGACCGGTTATACAGCGAGCGAGCGCACCGCACTCAAAAATGCGGTGCTGACGACACTTAGCAATTTGAAATCCGCTTTTCCGCTGGAAAAGCGGATTAGCTGCGCGACACAGGAAACGCGCCTATCCTATGTCCGCGTACTGGCCGCTTGGCTGCGAGGCGAAACGCCGCTACCGTCGATGCTTTCGCAGGATATGCTGCGTATACTCAGAGACCTGGATGCTGTCGTGACCGACAGCAGCGGCCTCAGCTGCTACCCTTTCAGTGCACGCGACCGCGGCATCCGCGTGAAATATGGCCAACACGCGGCGCAAGCGATGTGTGCCATAGACGCGCTCGCCGTAGCGCGCATAGCCCGCACTGCAACGCAAATATCAGCAACCTGCAATCATTGCCTACAGCCGGTGACGTGCGAAGTCCAGGCTGATGGCAGCCTAGACCACAGCCAGACAGACAACGCACGAGTCGTCTGGAATCGCACATTAGGCGCTGCCGGTTCCTGCAGCGACAATCTCTGCCGCAATTTGAACTTTCAGTGCAGGCACTGTCGAATCCCGGCTGATGCTACCAGCCTGACGCTGCCACAGGCGACTGCTGTGGCCAACGCATTTTTCGCCTTCCAGCAGCGTCTGCTTCAAGCCACATCCGCCGACCAATAACTGCGACCCGTCGAGCGGTTCGATTGAAGAAGTGTCGCGAAAAATGACACGGCGCTGCGGCCACGTCCAGCCCCAAGCCTTGGAACTCAGGCAGTACGGTCAGACTGGCAAGGTGACGTGCGCGCTATGGTTGTGCTAGGTTGCGCACGCATGGAAGATGCATGCCGCAGCGTTCAGTAACTGTTCACAACACCAGTGGAGGTCGTCATGTCTGTTGCTCTTGCAGTGCACCTATTGGCCGCGGTGATTTGGGTCGGTGGAATGTTTTTTGCCTACATGGCCTTGCGTCCAGCAGCCGCATCCATGGAGCCTCAAGTTCGCCTACCACTATGGTCACGCACCTTTGCGCGCTTCTTTCCCTGGGTATGGGCCGCAATAGTCCTGCTGCCAGCAACCGGTTACTGGATGATGTTTCGTGCTTTCGGCGGCCCAGCACATGCGGGTATGCCTATAAACATCATGCAAACGCTGGGGATAATCATGATTCTCATATTCCTGCATGTCTTTTTCGCGCCCTACCGCCGCCTGAATCGATTCGTGGCGGCCAACGACTTTGCCGCAGCCGGTAAACAGCTTACCCAGATCCGACGTCTGATTGCAGTCAATATGACGATCGGGCTAATTACCATCATCGTAGCTGGTGCCGGACGCTTCCTTGGCTAGACCTACGGCATTGCCGCGCCAATTCACTCCGCACGGATCTGCTACCCAATCGCATACCGGCGCAGCTTCCGGTAAAGCGTGCGCTCGCTGATACCAAGCGCTTTGGCCACAGTGCGGCGATGGCCGCCGAAACGCTCGAGCAATTCGACGATGTACCGTTGTTCGATCATGCGCATATTTGCCGGCATGTCCTCGGCCGGCTCGACCGCCCGCTCCGGAGAAGACAGATTGTTGCTGGGCGGTCGATTCACCACGATAGCGTTGGCGTGAATCGCTCCACTTTTGGTTCCACTGGTCAATGCTGCAGCGCGTTGCAGAATGTTGCGTAATTCACGCACGTTGCCAGGAAAGTCGTAGCTTACTAGCCGCTCCACCGCCTCGCGTGTCAGGTAAAGCCTAGCGCTGTTTGCATGATTGATACGCGCTAATAGCGCCTCGGCAAGCGCAGGAATATCACCGCGTCGTGCGCGCAATGGCGGAAGCTCGACAATAATACAAGCCAAACGATAATAAAGATCCTCACGGAAATTCCCCGATTCGACCATTGCCATCAGATTACGGTTTGTTGCGGCGACAACGCGCACATCAGCATGAAGTTGTTCGCGCCCACCCACTCGACGGAACTGACCAGTTTCTAGCACCCGCAAAAGCTTCGCCTGCATGGCACCCGGAAGCTCTCCAATTTCGTCAAGAAAGAGTGTTCCGTTGTGTGCAAGCTCGAATAGGCCCTGCTTGCGTCCCACGCATCCGGTGAACGCTCCGCGTTCATGTCCGAAAATTTCGCTTTCGAAAAGATTTTGACTTATGGCGGCGCAGTCAACCGCCAGAAACGGTCCCTCGCGGCGCGGACCTTGACCATGCATAAAGTGCGCCGCGAGTTCCTTGCCGACGCCAGACTCTCCGTGCAACAGAATATTGGCATTACTGGCGGCGGCCAGGGTGAGCTGCTCCACTGCCTGGAGAAAAGCAGGTGACCGTCCGATCAGTCGCATCTCGTCGCAGTCGAGCTCTGACACCGAGGCGAGACGAAATATCGATTCACCGACAAGCAAACCGCCCTCTGGATTCGGAATCGCGAAACCTTTTATTCTTACGTGCTCTGCAGTTCCATGCTGATCGAAATGGGTGTGTAGCACCTGACAGCCCTTTTGCTCTGCCATGACTTGGTGATGCGGGCAGTCCTCTCCGTGTTTATGACATGGGGTCGAACGCCGATGCGAGAGCTCATAGCAATACCGCCCGATGATTTGGGTAGCCTCAAGGCCATAAGCGGCCTGATAGGCCCCATTGGCGGCCACCACACGGTAATGTGAATCAATAAGGACAAAGGGATTTTCCTGACTGTCTATCAGGGCTTGCAGAGTCGGCTGAACATTGGGCATGGTCGGATCTCATTCAGTCAAAAATGTCAGAGCGGTAAATAAATCTGCCGCATATGTCATGACAAAATGACGGATTTGTATTTGACGGAGATCAATATCAGCGCATTTTCAAGCGCTTCGAGCAATTGCGCATGCTGGTACGCGGTTTGCTGTGAGCCTGGGATTAACATCAAAGGCGTTCATAGACAACCCACTCACTGGAGAAGAAATCATGGCGCATGTAGTCGTTCTAGGGGCCGGCATCGGCGGCATGCCTGCGGCCTACGAAATCCGCAAGGCCTTAGGCAAACAGCACAGAGTGACAGTAATCAATGCTTCAGAGACATTTCAATTTGTGCCCTCCAATCCATGGATCGCAGTTGGCTGGCGCGAGCCGAATCAAATCACGTTCCCGATTCGTCCGGCCCTTACAAGGCGTGGCATTGAGTTCATTGCCGATACCGTCACAAAAATCGAGCCTGCGCAAAATCGGCTCCTCCTGTCGCGCGGAAATCCGGTCACCTACGACTATCTCATCATTGCGACCGGTCCGAAACTTGCATTTGACGAAGTACCAGGAGCCGGGCCTCACGGGGGCTATACCCACTCAATTTGCACCGTCGAGCACGCAGAAAAGGCTTATGTCGACTGGCAGAAGTTTCTTGCTGCGCCAAGCGCGATAGTTATCGGCGCGATGGCTGGGGCGAGCTGTTTCGGTCCAGCCTATGAATTCGCATTCATCGTCGATGCGGAATTGCGCAAGCGCCGCTTGCGCCACAAGGTACCCATGACGTTCGTCACCAGTGAACCTTACATCGGCCATCTGGGACTTGGCGGCGTAGGTAATTCGCAAGCCCTCATGGAAGACGAAATGCGCGACCACCACATCAAATGGGTGACTAATTCCAAAGTCAACAAGGTGGAGTTCGGCAAAATGTTTGTGACCGAACACAATGACAAGGGCGAGGCCACCAAGCAGCACGAATTGCCTTTCGGATTTTCCATGATGCTTCCCGCTTTCAAGGGTGTCGACGCAGTGGCGGCGGTTGAGGGCCTGACCAATCCGCGGGGTTTTGTGATCGTTGACGAGCACCAGCGCAGCAAGAAATATCCCAACATCTATTCGGCAGGTGTTTGCATCGCGATACCACCCGTGGAACCAACACCTGTACCGACTGGCGCCCCGAAAACCGGCTACATGATTGAAACCATGGTCACGGCAATTGTGCACAACATCAAAAACGAGGTCGAGGGCCGGCAACCAGACGCAACTGGCACGTGGAACGCAATATGCCTGGCCGACATGGGCGACAGGGGGATTGCGTTCGTGGCCATGCCACAGATACCGCCGCGCAATGTGAGCTGGATGAAGAAAGGGCGCTGGGTACACTGGTCCAAAATCGCCTTTGAGAAATACTTCCTGCACAAAATGCGCAAAGGTCGGTCAGAACCGCTGTACGAAAAATATTTTCTCAAGGCCTTGGGGATTGTCCGGCTAGTGTAGGTTGCACCTGGTGTCTTGGTGGAAAATTTGATAGGCCACAACATCTGTAGACTCGCCTCGCCACCGTGGCGGCGGGGGAATTGTACCAACCCGCCTTTGCCGCCGATTCGGGCCAAAGGCGGGGCATCATTGAGATCAAACCAGAATTAGGCCATCCGTATGCCCAATTCGACGCAGAAAGCGCGCTTGTCGAAGCAAACTCACACTGATAAAATGAATTGTTCTAAGTGAATTGGAAGCGCCCGTCTAGCGCGTCTGCGAAACCCACCGTTTCCCCGAGCTTCACGCACGAGCTCAAATTTCGAATAACCTACAGCGAAATCGGCAGTTTCCCGGCCTCGGCCAGGCGCTTAATGCGATTAGGGCCGGCGGTGCGATAGGCGGCTACCGAGGAGATATCCTCCGGATGCGGATTCGACACTGTAAAAAATATCAGCGCCAATACCGGCCACACGGCGACAACACCAAACACAGCTGATTCTCGAAGCAGAAAAAATGACAGAAAATGGTTTTCCTGAATTCCACGCGCCTGGCGGCGAGCCCTGCAGCCGCTCATGCTGCGTGCCAAACTTTGTCCTGCCATAATTGCCGAGTCATTACCCTGTGCCGATGGGGTTTTCACTTTTAGCTACAGTATCCCCACGACATTCCGGACGGGATTTTGTGGAACAGCCTGAGCATTTTGGAAATGCGTTGGTGGACTTTCCAATCCCCGGAACCCGCACGGTGTCTTTTCATTGCTCATTACAGAATCGCTGGCCCATCGGGCGGGTGGCGGCGGACGGCAACAAGGGACAAATGGTCAGCGCGAGGAGTTTCTACGCTATTTTTGACCGCTCAAGTCGCATATGCAGCGTGTGTCAATGACCGGTGATAGCGACATTATTGGCCCCGATGCTGGCGCATCCGGTATATTTTAGGTACCGCGAAACATGAAAACCGCGGCGGATTATGATAAAGACCTGGTATCGGATGCCACCGATAACAAGACTTCCAGAAGGAGTAATTGAATGAGACGGTCCCTCCCGCTAATTCTCGTTGCAGGCACGTACATGGCTGTGGCAGGGTTCGTCGCTCCCGCTCGCGCAGAGAACCTGCTCGACGTTTACCGCCAAGCCCGCGCCAACGATCCCACCTGGGCGGCCGCCGAAGCAGGCTATCAGGCCAGCATTGAAAAAGGTCCGCAAGGGAAAGCTTTGCTGCTACCCTCAATTATCTTCACCGCGAATGCCTTCCGAAACAACCTCGACAGAACGACACCTAGCTCACTCAACAGCAACTACGGAAGCAACGGCTACACAGTGCAGCTGACTCAACCCCTCTTTCGCAAGGCAAATTTCGACGCGTATCAAGAAGGCAAGTTGTCGGTAACTCAAGCTCAGGCGCAACTCGCAATTGCACGCCAGGATCTCATCTTGCGAACTGCCCAGGCATACTTCAACGTGCTCTCATCACAAGACGCTCTCAAATTTGCTGATGCCAAAAAAATAGCAATTGCCGGCCAATTGGATTTGGCTAAACGTAATTTTGAAGTCGGCAATAGCACCATAGTTGACGTAAATGCCGCGCAGGCCCAGTACGATTCGGCAGTGGCCGCCGAGGTTGCTGCTGACAATGACCTAAGAGTTAAAAAAGAAACTCTGGCGACAATTACCAATTCCCCAGTTGATCATCTTGCAGGTCTAACCCAGACTTTGCCGCTGCAATTACCAGAACCGGCGGATATGGACTCCTGGACCAAGGCGGCTGAAGAGCAGAGTCCGCAAATCCAAGTCCAGAAACAAGCGCTCGATATTGCGAGAGAAGAAGTCAAGAAGAGCCGCGCCGGCCACTATCCGACACTAGACCTGATCGCCTCGCACAATTACAACTACGGGAGCAGTCCTTACTTTCCCGGATCCACGACCTACTACACGGACCAGATTGGCGTGGAACTCAGCATGCCCATTTACTCGGGAGGCGCGGTCGCATCCCAGATACGCCAGTCGCTGGCATTGGAAGATCAAGCTCGCGAGACGCTGACACAAACAGAACGCCAAACCATTTTGCAGACTCGCCAGTACTATCTTGCCGTAACTAGTGGAGTGGCCCAGGTGAAAGCGCTGCAACAGGCTTTGGTTTCGAACGAGAAGTCACTTGAATCAACGAAACTTGGTTATCAGACGGGTGTTAATACCGGTCTCGATGTACTCAATGCGCAACAGAACCTATTTAGCGCCGAGAACGATTTGTCCCAGGCGAAATACAACTATCTTATGAGTCGGCTGCAGCTGAAAGACGCTGTTGGCACGCTGAGCGAGGATGACCTGGTGCAGATAAGTACCCTGCTTACTAGCCAATAGCCCGTCCATGTCGTAGACTCTCGCGCCCGTAATCCAATTTGCGCCACCTTGGCGCCAGCGGTAATGTCGGAACATCCCTTTAAAGTCGGTTTTGTCAGTCTTGGCTGCCCAAAGGCCCTGGTGGATTCTGAGCAGATACTGACGCGCTTGCGCGCCGAAGGCTATGAAATTTCGCCGAACTACGAGGACGCTGGGCTCGTGGTTGTTAATACCTGCGGGTTTATCGATTCCGCTGTGGAGGAATCTCTGGACGCTATTGGTGAAGCGCTGGCCCAAAACGGAAAGGTAGTGGTAACTGGCTGCCTTGGGGCCAAAAGCGATGTTATCTTAAAAAGACACCCACAGGTGCTGGCAGTTACCGGTCCGCACGCCTTGCCCGAGGTGATGACCGCAATCCACCAACACCTCCCTAAGCAGCACGACCCCCGTCTCGATCTTGTTCCACCACAAGGAATCCGGCTGACCCCACGGCACTACGCCTACCTGAAAATCTCCGAAGGCTGCAACCACCGCTGCAGCTTCTGCATTATCCCATCCATGCGCGGTGATCTCGCAAGCCGGCCAATAGGCGATGTTCTGCAAGAAGCCGAAAACCTGGTACAGGCCGGAGTAAAGGAGATTCTTGTCATCTCGCAGGACACCAGCGCATATGGCGTGGACGTGAAGTACCGCACGGGATTTTGGCACGGCCGCCCCGTTAAGACCCGCATGACGGATCTAGCACGTGCGCTCGGGGAACTGGGTGTCTGGGTACGCATGCACTATGTATATCCGTATCCAAACGTGGATGACGTCATCCCGCTCATGCAGGAGGGCAAGGTTTTGCCGTACCTGGATGTTCCGTTTCAGCATGCGAGCCCCCGAATACTAAAGGCGATGAAGCGCCCGGCTGACAGTGAAGATAATCTTGCGCGCATTCGTTCCTGGCGCGAAACATGCCCTGAAATTGCGATACGCTCGACGTTCATTGTGGGATTTCCCGGTGAAACGGAAGAAGATTTTGCAATGCTTTTGGACTTCATCGATCTTGCGCAAATCGATCGCGTCGGATGTTTCACATATTCACCTGTCGACGGCGCGGCTGCCAATAGCTTGCCAGATCCAGTTCCGGAGGACGTGAAACAGGAGCGCTACGCTCGGTTGATGGAATTGCAATCTGAAGTTAGCGCGCGCAAGCTCGAAAGCAAAATCGGAAAGACGCTTACGGTATTGGTCGATGAGATTACCGACGACGGCAGTGCCATAGCGCGTTCATCGGCGGATGCACCGGAAATCGACGGGGTCGTCATAATCGAAAGTGGCAACAACCTCGAAGTCGGCGAGTTCACACGTGTCCGCATAACAGATGCCGGCGAGCATGACCTCTGGGCGGATAGCATCTGACAGGGAGAACTGAGCTCATCGCGCATTTGCGATGTCACATGGAAGCCGGGAGGGGTATACGTCTGGCTTCAGAAAGATCATTTTTCGCAATTCCGCTGACCACACGAGGGGTGACACTTCAACTTTGTCGTGAACTCGCCCTGCAATTTAACCCCGTCAGTCCGCTTCGCGCTCGACGGAGCAGCAGTGAATAGCCGGCATCTTCTCATCCCTTTCAATCAGAACTGTCCCGGTAATTGGATTGGGGCGGAAAGTGGTACATCCTTTTAGACCCTTGTCGTAAGCGTATTTGTAGAGTGAGCGGAACCGCTCGAAGCTGTAACTTTCCGGCACGTTAACTGTCTTAGATATCGCATTGTCGACGTACGGTTGCAGTGCGGCCTGCATGTCGATGTGTGCGAACGGTGATAATTTTTCCGCGGTCACGAAAGCCGGAGCTAAGGGGGAATCGCCAAAACGTTCACGGTACAACCGGTAAGCAAAATCGGTTACATCATGTACGCTCAGCGACCCATCCGCCTCGCGCACACGCCGGCGGTATTCGAACTCATAAACCGGCTCCAAGCCACTCGAAATATTATTCGCCAGCAGGCTCGTTGTGCCTGTTGGCGCTATCGCAGTTAGGTGACTGTTACGTATTCCATGGCGCTGAATTCCGGACTGTATCTCCTTTGGGAGCGTCTGGATAAACTGACCCTGCAGGTACCTGTCGCGCTCGAACCATGGGAAAGATCCCTTCTCGCGCGCCAGTTCTACGGAAGCGAGATATGCTCTATGGCAAATCGTCCGCATTACGTCGCCCGCAACTGTCAGTGCCTCCAAGCTGCCATATGAAATTCCGAGCATGATAAGCGCGTCACCCAGACCTGTGAGTCCCAACCCGATTCGCCGCACGCTGCGTGCCATGTGTGCCTGCTTGTTGAGCGGAAAGTGCGAAATATCGGTAACGTTGTCCAGCATCCTCGTTGCAATCTCGGATAATTCTCCGATGCCATCCATGTCGATCTGCGCCTCACTTGAAAATGGAGCACGAATAAACTGGGTGAGATTAATCGAACCCAAGTCACAGGCACCGTATGGGGGCAGCGGAATTTCGCCGCAGGGATTTGTGGCACTGATCCTTTCCCGGTACCACATGTTGTTCAGCTGATTTATGCGGTCGATGAAAATGACGCCAGGCTCGGCAAAATTGTAGGTTGATTGCATGATTTTGTCCCACAAGTCTTGCGCCCGCACGCGTCGATAAACGCGGCATGCTTGTGGCACTGCGGAGCCTGACCAAACGCGTTCAACGGTTTCAACGCCGGTCTCTGTCCTGCGTGAGCCATGCGGAAACACCAACGCCCACATAGCATCGGTTCGCACCGCATTCAAAAAATCATCGCTGATTAACACTGACAGGTTAAAATGGCGTAATTGCGAAGGGTCTCGCTTCGCGGTCACAAAGGCTTCAATGTCAGGATGATCACAGCGCAGCGTCGCCATCATTGCACCACGGCGCGCGCCGGTAGACAAAATGGTTCCGCACATGCTATCCCAGATCCGCATGAACGATACTGGTCCGGAAGCGACCACACCAACGCTTCTTGCTATATCTCCTTGCGGCCTCAGCGTGGAGAAGTCGTAACCGACGCCACCGCCCTGCTGCATGGTGAGCGCACCTTCCTTTAGGGCGTCGAAGATACCGTCAAGGGAATCATCGATTGAACCCATGACGAAACAGTTAAACAAAGTGACACGGTGAGCGGTTCCGGCACCTGCTTGAATCCGTCCGCCGGGCAAAAACCGAAACCCGCCAAGAGCCTCGGTGAACTTTCTCTCCCAAAGGGATTGATCGACGCGCTCTGCGCCAGCCAGCGCATGCGCGATTCGTTGCCAAGTGTCTTCTATGGTGGAGTCCCGCACTGCTCCGTGGTCACGGAAGCGGTATTTTGCATCCCAGATATCGCGTGAGATTTGTGCCTGAAAATGGTCCATTCTAGTTAAGAACAACCTCGCGCAGCTTGCACAAAAAGACCCGATGGCTCCCGAACAGCCCAGGGGGCAGCCTCCATGCGCCGCACCCGTCGAGGGCAGCAGGATGGGTCAGTCTGCTGATCCGTCCTAGCTGCTCTTTACTACCAGTGTGCCGCGGTACATCTTCATCTGACACGTGAATTCGAACTCTCCAGGTCGGTCTGGCGTTAACGTCAGATCCGCCGGCTTATCGAGTGGAAGATCGAGACTTTTTTCAAGCCCGTCAAAGATCACCTTTTCTGCACACGGGCTTGGATCGTGCCGTATAAAACGAAGAGTCACCGGCTGGCCAATCGGGACTTCAATGCGCGTCGGCGTATAGACGCCATTGTCCACAATGACATCAATCGGTGAACTGCCAGACACTCGCTGAATGCGCGGCTTTGACAGCCAGAACCACCATATAATCAATCCTATTAGCCCGATGACAACTAGATCGACTACGAAGCCGCTCATCTGCCTGCCTCCCCGGATCGGAACCAGCGCAGACGGTTTGCATTCATCACCACGGTGACCGACGACATAGCCATAGCCGCACCTGCTATCATCGGATTCAGCAGCAAATGAAACAACGGGTACAGCACACCCGCGGCGATCGGTATGCCTAAAGTGTTATAGACGAATGATCCCAAAAGATTCTGCTTGATATTTCGCACTGTCGCCCTCGAGATGGCAATCGCGTCAGCAACACCATGCAAAGAACCTCGCATGAGTGTCACATCGGCGCTTTCAATGGCGACATCTGTACCTGTACCTATGGCAAACCCTACATCCGCACGAGCCAGCGCCGGCGCATCATTGATACCATCGCCCACCATTCCGACGGTCTCGCCACGCTTTTGCAAAGCGACGATCTGCTCCGCCTTATCCGCCGGCAGCACTTCAGCCAACACCTCATCGATCCCTACTTCGCGGGCGACCGCCTGGGCGGTCCCGGCATTGTCACCGGTAAGCATGATCACCTTGAGGCCAATCGAATGCATGCGCTCAATTGCAGCGCGCGAATCGATTTTTATCGGATCTGACACCGAGACGATCCCCGCTATGCGACCGTTCAGGGCTAGACATATGGGCGTCTCACCATGGGCCGCCAGATCCTTCATGCGCTCAGTCAAACTTCCCAGTCCGATGCCGTTGTTTCGCATGAAAGCCTCGTTGCCCAGCAAAACCTCGCCTTCGACATTTACAACTTTGGCCGATTTCAATCCACCGACAGCCGGCGCCACTTGCGCGACCCTCTGCAGGGTTGCCCGCACACCTTGCCCCGAAACGGCTTGGAATCCGCTGACAGGGAGAATTTCAATTCCTTTCAGTCTGGCGGCCTCGACAATTGCCTCCGCCAGCGGGTGTTCGGAACCGGCTTCGACGCTTGCCGCAGTTTGAAGCAGGATTTCCTCATCCCAACCACCAGCAGGGACGAGGGCAGTCACGGTAGGCCGCCCAGCCGTCACCGTTCCAGTCTTGTCCAGGACCACGGCGGTAAGGCGCCCGGCTTGCTGCAATGCATCCCCCTTACGAATAAGTATGCCGTATTCGGCGGCTTTTCCCACGCCCACCATGATCGAGATTGGTGTCGCGAGTCCAAGCGCACAAGGACAGGCAATTATCAGAACCGTCATAGTTGCAACCAGCGCATAGCTGACGACAGGTGTCGGACCAAAATTGAACCAAATCAGGAATGTGATGGCCGCGACAATCAGAACACTCGGTACAAATACCGACGATATCTTGTCCGCGATTCTTCCAATAGCGGGCTTGGAATTCTGCGCCTGACGTACCATCTCAATAATATGTGCTAGCGCCGTGTCCTGACCGATGCGGGTGGCGCGAAACAGAAAGGTGCCAGATTTGTTTAATGTTCCTCCAACTACCTCGTCTCCGCGTCCCTTCTCGACTGGTAGTGGTTCTCCGGTCAACATGGATTCGTCGACTGCCGAATGTCCGTCAATGACGGTTCCGTCAACGGCGATCTTCTCTCCAGGTCGAACTCGCACGGTCTCATCGAGGCCAACCTCGCTAATCGGAATATCAAGTTCCTTTCCATCGCGCACCACGCGTGCTGTCTTCGGTTGTAATCCGATCAGTCGCTTAATTGCCTCGGAAGTCTTTCCGCGGGCGCGCATCTCGAGCGCCGAGCCCAGATTGATTAATGCGATGATAACCGCCGCAGCTTCGAAGTAGGCGTGAAGTGCTAGTGAGGGGACCAAGTGGGGAAACAGGATGACAGCAACCGAATAGAGCCAAGCGGCCCCTGTACCCAGCGCTATGAGGGTATCCATGTTGGCGTTATGCGCCCTAAACGATTTCCATGCGCCCTTGAAGAAGTGCTTGCCGGAATAAACGAGCACGAAAAGCGTCGCGGCCGCGACAAGTAACCAAAACACTCGTCCGGCTTGAGTGGTCACTGCAGGCAGTCGTCCCAGCAGTTCCGTCGCCATGAGCGGAAGACCGACAGCCGCGGCCACTGCTGTCTTGCGCAAAAGGCTCCGATAATGCGCCATCTCTGCGGCTTCCTTCCCCGCTTCGTCCTCCGCGCTACGCAGTTCAGCAGCTTCATAACCGGCCTGCACTACGGCGGCGACCAGGTTTTTGGCCGGCGCCGTACCTGAAACCGAAGCGGTGTGCTCGGCAAAATTTACCATTGCATCCGATACACCGGGAACCGCTTTCAGCGCGTTTTCAACAGTTGCAACACAACCCGCGCAGCTCATACCGCCAATTGACAGTCGAACTGTAGAAGCCGTTTCACTCATAGCTAACCCCAAAAAGAGAAATGCCAGTTGTCGCGCAAAATTACTGCCCTTAACCGTATTATGTATCGATGCGCGGGCGGAGTAAAAACCGCATCGGCAGTCTGCCGTCCCGGTTCTGTCTAGACCGGCACTTTAACCCACGCTCTTTGCACGGCATCCGTCCAGAGCGTCCGCACGCGCCCTTACATCTTTGAAATATGGGGTCGATTTTGCGGGGTTCCAGTGAATGGAAGCCGCGCACATTTGACCAGGATCATTGCCTGCCTAACAGGGGTGAATTAAGCTAAAAAAGTTGTGCCAATAGGCTCCGGAGACCGGACATGGACCAGCAAACTCACGACGCCGGACGGATGTTGGCTGCTCTATGCAATTCCGATGCCTATGACCATCCGGCAGCGAAGATTGTACATTTGCACACCCATATCTCTGATATTTTTCTCGCCGGCGAGTATGCCTATAAGATCAAGAAGCCGGTTGATTTTGGCTTCCTAGATTTCACCACCCCTGAGAAGCGCCTACGCGCATGCCGGGATGAAGTGCGCTTAAACTCGCGCCTTGCCCCGCAAATCTATCTCGGCGTAGTTCCCATTTACCTTTCCGGCGGGGGTTACCATGTTGGCGACATGACGCAGACCATATATTCCAGGGTCGTGGACTACGCGGTGTGGATGACACGCATGCCAGAGGACGGCATGCTTGACCGCGTCGCTGCCGCGGGTGGGCTGCGGCGTGAACACATGCTCGACATAGCACATCAAATGGCGCAATTTCACGCCACCGCCGAGCGCAATGCAGATATAGACCGGTTCGGTGGCATGCAGGGAATTCGTAATCATGTTCGCCAAAATTTTGGCCAAACAAAAAGATTCATCGACTACAGTATCACGAGGACTCAATTTGAATACCTCAAAGACTACATGGAAGGTTACATGCGTACGCACGATCTCTTATTTTCCGCACGCGTTTCAGCGAGTCGTGTTGTCGACGGCCATGGGGATCTTCATTTGCGCAACATGTGCCTTTATCGTGAGAAGGTCATCATTTTCGACTGCATTGAGTTCAATCCGCAGCTTCGTGCATGCGACGTCATTGGTGATATTGCCTTTTTGACCATGGACCTCGACGCGCGTCACCTGCCTGGCCTCGGGAACAATTTTTTAAACGCATACCTGGAGGAAACGGGAGACTACGCGGGCCTTGGGATGCTCGATTTCTATCAAAGTTATCGCGCCTACGTCCGCGGAAAGGTCGCATCGTTCTTATTGCTGGACGCTAGCAACGAAACTGAACGTGCCAACGCCATGCGTGAGGCAAAAGGCTACTTTGATCTCGCGCAGAGCTATCTGTCCGGAGGGACTGGGGGCCTACTTATAACCTGCGGCCCCAGCGCGAGCGGCAAAACAACTGTTGCGTCGCAGATAGCGGAGACCATGCGCGGCATTGCGGTAAGGTCGGATGCGGTGCGAAAGCAGCTCGCCGGAGTGGCACTGCAACAGACCAACTCCACGCCGTATCAACGAGGTATATACAGTGTCGAGATGACAAAACGTACCTACCGCTCATTGCTGGACAAAGCACGCGCAATAATTGATTCCGGTCGCTGGGCCATACTTGATGCAACTTTTGCACAACGCGCTCAACGCCTTGAGGCCGAAGCCCTGGCACATTCTCTAGGCACCGGATTTGGAATCATCTATTGCACGGCGTCGCGATCGGAATTGGCAAACCGACTGGATAAGCGCTCCCGTCTTCATCTTGATATTTCGGATGCGACACAAGAAGTGCTGGACGAACAACTTCGCCGATTCGAAGCCCCGCAACCCGATGAGGGGCCTATATTCCAGTGGACAGGGACGGAAGACGTGGGACCGTGGCTCGTGGGCTTGTCTCGAGCGTCTTGACCCTTGTCAGGGCTTGGTGACGGCTGGATAGCCGGCCTTCCGTAATGCATCGATCACGTCCTGTGGATCAGCACTACCCGCTACCACAGCGGATTTCTCTACAAGATTCACTTCCGCTTTGGTAACGCCGATAACGGATTGGATCGCCTCTTTCGCCTTCGCGACACAACCGTTGCATTTCATACCATTAACTTCAAAACGTATTTCGGAATTGCCCATAATTCTCAAACCTCCGGCCTGGGGCGGACTCAAATTTCTGCCATCTAGCGAACGCTTTTGTTACGCGGAATCAATTTGGATAACTCGCTCCTTCGTAACCGTGAGTCAAAACGGATCTACTTACCTGTGTCAGGCATGGGCCTGTGGCACATTACTGGACACAGACCGACAAGCCTGGCCTCGATATTGCCGCCGCAACTGCGCACGCATTTCTATCCACCATGCTCAGTATGCTGGATAGAAGCTGCAGATACGTAGAGACTATTGTCCGGAAATCTTCAGCTCAGTTGCGAAGCGAATCGCGCACCCGTTCGAGTCGACTGCGTACCTCTCTTGCCAGTTTTTCAACACCCGGTTTTTCCACGAGACTTAATACAGAAACGGGATCCATGAAACTGACGGTTACCTTTCCATCCGCCTCCTCGCGCACTACGACATTGCACGGTAGCAACAGTCCAATATCGGGATCAGCCTCAATTGCCTGATGGGCGAGTGGTGGATTGCACGCCCCCAGGATGCGGTAGGGACGCCCATCGATACCGAGTTTTTCTTTCATGGTTTTTTTGACATCAATGTCGGTAAGCACGCCGAAACCTTCAGTCTTTAGTGCTTCCGTTACTCGTTTGACAGCTGCGTCGAAACCGTCCTTAACGTGGACATTGAATCCGTACATATCTGGTTTTCCTCGATGCGTAGTGAGTAGAAGGGTCGACGGCCGCCAGGCAGACTTCTTAATGCGGCGCGCCGATTTCTGACAAATTAGGTACCTAGAAATATAAGAGCAACTAATCCAGTCTGCATTGACACATATCAAACCTGCAGTGAAGTCAGTCGACCGCTGCGCGCCATAATTTAGCGGATTCGCTTAACTGGCTATTTTTGCAAGGCAGCAAAGGCGAGAACAATAGCTGAGCCGTGGGTCAGTAGCATCGGCTATTCCGCCTCTGGCATGCTTGTCATCGGCTATAGTCAACCCTGTGGCGGCTTTTCAGCCTGCTGGCGCGACCATTTATCGTAGACCTCTGGCGGCCAAAGGGATTGGAACCAGGCCATGATATCCGCAATCTGCCCATCGTTGAGCCGATCCTTCCACGCCGGCATAACCGGAGTGCCGTCTGATAAACGAGCACCATTTTTGATGGTATCTATTAACTGTTGCCGACTCCGCTTCCAATCATTGCCGGTACCATTTAGCGGTGGCGCAGCCGTGAAAAGGCCGTGACTGGGAGTCCGCCAATCGGGATGCCCTTGTGCCTGCGGTCCATGACATTGAGCACAGTCTTGCTGAAAGAGCGCACCGCCGCGAGCGACGCTATCCGGAGAAAAGCTGCGCGTGGGCGTCGGTACGACAGAAGGCGCAGCCGAGGTCACCGACGGTTGAGACTCCTGACGCTTACAAGCCGCCAGAGGCATGGCCGCGACAATTATAGCTATCCAGAACTTTTTCATGGTCAAAAGGCGCTGGTCCGAATATGAGCAGATTTAAATGGTCCTTGGACCGATCCGAAAAATCAATACGATCGGGCTTGTGTGTGGTCCTAGCCTGGCAGCGCCAACCGGCGCAATGCCTCCTGGTATTTTTCCGCTGTACGCGTCACAACTTCGGGCGGCAGGTCGGGGCCTGGGGCCTTCTTGTTCCATCCGATTGACTCCAAGTAATCACGCACAAATTGTTTATCAAAACTCGGAGGATTCGATCCAGGCTTGTATTGGTCCGCCGGCCAAAAGCGGGACGAATCGGGCGTCAACACCTCATCGATTAGAGTGAGTGTCCCTGCCTCATCCAGACCAAACTCGAATTTTGTATCAGCAATAATGATACCCCGGGTGAGCGCGTAGCTTGCAGCCTCCTGATACAAGGCGATACTGACATCACGAACCTTTGCCGCGAGATCGGCGCCGAGAATTCCGCTGGCCTGATCGAAGCTGATGTTTTCGTCATGCGCGCCGACTGCGGCTTTCGTCGAGGGCGTGAAAATCGGCTGCGGAAGACGGTCGGCTTCGCGCAGACCCGGCGGCAAGGGTATGCCACACACGGTGCCGGATTTTGTATATTCTTTCCAGCCTGAACCCACTAAATATCCCCGCACAATAGCCTCCACCGGGAGCGCTTTGAGCTTGCGTACCACAACTGCGCGACCCACGAGCGGAGCGCGTTCGGCGGCGTTCGGCAGCACCTTTTCAAGAGGAATATCAGCAAGTTGATGCGGAACGACATGCTTCATGCGAGCGAACCAGAAATTCGACATTGCCGTAAGGACGGCACCCTTCTGGGGTATGGCGGTCGGTAGCACGACGTCGAACGCCGACAGCCGGTCGGTAGTAACGATAAGCATGAGGCGGTCATCGACAGCGTAGATATCCCGCACCTTTCCGCGATGAAGTAATGGCAGGCTCTTCAGCTCGGAATTGAAAAGTGTTTCGTGCATGTCACGCGCTCCGGCAGCAGAATTCTGAGTATGGTGTGAAGATTTTAATCGTTCCGACCAACAAAAAATACCGGTGTCGACGATTTGGCCGCGAATATCGGCACACAGGTAACCGCTCACAGCAGTCAATAGTATCGACACTAGCTTTAGGGTTTCCTTGGAATCGCGCAGTCGACTGCTCCTGCCCCGTCTTGGACGCCACCCTTTTATGAGTCATCGTAGGGGAACTTCACGTGACCGTAGCGAATGGCGAGCGTGGCAAACGCTAATATAAGAATTGCCCCCGACAGTGCCACAAGGGTCCATCCATTCAGGTCCTTCATTCCGATAATTATGTAACGCGCGATGGCGACGATCGCTATATAGATTGGGTATCGCAAGGGCAGTTTGCCGCTCGAAAAATAAAGCCCAACCATGGTAAGGATTTCCAGGTAGATAAAGAGAAGAAGGATATCCTGCAGCACTACCTTTCCACGTTCCGCGATCTGTGCGGTTTCCTGGCCGATCGCGATAACCGTAGCCAGGGTAATAAGCACAAGACCCAGCCACTCAAGGACGGACAATACTGCCAGCACATGCTTGTCTGATTTGTAAGTCGGACGTCTCATTTTTATGCCTCCTAGAGCAGGGCCGCTTTTTATCGCAAGAAGGACAAGCTGTTCGTCCTACGCAATTTAGCTATCAAGAATATCCAGTGCGAGACTGCGATAGTGCTCGACGATCTCGCCTTTGTCACCGAGGAGCCTAAATATCGCCACCAACCCGAGTCGCGCCGCATCGTTGCGAAAACTGCGGTCACGCCGCACGATTTCAATGAGCTCTTCCATGGCGCCGGCATAGTCGTCCTGTACTAACCTGACCGCGCCCAGTTGAAATCGAGCCTCAAGGTTTTCCGGGTGCTAGGATACATCCTGTTCCAGCCGATCTCGCGGTGGCGCATCAGCGGCAACACGCAGAAAATCGAGATGCGCACGCAATGTGGCAATAGCACTATCGGCCTTGGCGGATGCCGGGAGAGCGTCTATCAAATCCTGCGCCTGAATAAGTCGTTTCTCGAGAATTAGGATCTTTATAAGGTCAGTTGAAATACGTAGATCGGTAGGATCATCCATCGCCGCCTGCGCCAAAAGCGTCAGCGCTTGCTCCACATTGCCAGATTGGTAGTGACGAATAGCGGTAACATGGCCGCTGCTTGATTCAGAGCGCACGTGCCGATCAATAAGGCATTTGATCTCAGTTTCCGGTTGCGCCCCGTAAACGCTTTCAACGACCTTTCCATTTCGAAACACCTTTATCGTTGGAACGCTATTGACGCTGTATTCGCGTGCCAGACGCCCGTACAGATCGGTATTTATCGTGACCAACAAGAAGCGGCCTGCATATTCGGTTGCCAGCCTGACAAGCCGCGGCATGAAAAGCATGCAGGGGCCGGCTTTAGGGGACCAATAGTTGACAAGCACTGGCCCCTTAGCGGAGTTCTCGAGCACCATTTTCGAGAAATTATCCGGAGTCGCCTCAAAAACAAAACGTGCTTCACTCATGTGCAATCGCTCACCATTGCACGACACGGACATCTTTGAGCGCCCGGCCTAGAAAACGTCCGCCGACTTCCTGGAAACGCTGCGGGACGTCCGTGACAAAGAAACGGTATTGCGCAGGGCCGGTTTGGGGATTAGCGAGATTTTCACGGTGCAACAATGCTGCGGTCTGATGTGCGACGGTCAGTGCGGAATCCACCAGTTGCACATCTTCTCCCACAACTTCGCGCAACAACGGCTTCAACAAGGGGTAGTGCGTGCAACCTAGCACCAGGGTGTCGACGCCCTCGCGGCAAAGCGGCAGAAGGTACTCTTCTGCCGTCATGCGTGTCACAGCGTGATTCAACCAACCCTC
The DNA here is from genome assembly GCA_021783175.1 of Pseudomonadota bacterium. The sequence continues at coordinate 35,747 of JAJXUF010000006.1, read as the reverse complement.
TTCAACGAGGGGAACAAATAACGGACAGGCTTGGGACAGAATCTGCACCGAGGCGTCGTGCCGACGAATTGCGAGATCATAAGCTCCGCTGGCAACTGTTGCTAGAGTGCCGATTACGCCGATGCGCTTGTTGCGTGAGTGTTGCGCCGCGCTTTGAGCGCCGACTTCGATTACATCAAGGACAGGAACAGATGAAAGCTGCCGGATGACCTGTGAGGCAACCGCAGCCATAGTATTGCAGGCAACGATCAGCAACTTCACGCGTCTGTCGAGAAGGAATTCCACTATCTGGGTAGCGAAGCGTGCGATTGTCTCCACCGACTTGACGCCGTACGGTACACGTGCGGTATCCCCAAAGTAGACGATATTCTCGTGCGGCAACTCTTGCATCAGGGCATGAACGACGGTCAGTCCGCCAACGCCAGAATCAAATACACCAATTGAATCTTCTGCAGATATGGGCATGGATCGTTTCAGAAATACGTGCTGTTACTTGTACCTTATCTTAAAGACCAGAATCATCACGGCCATGACCAGCGTCACCGCATTGGCGATGATCACCGGCGGCGAACCTATGCCGATTCCGTAGAGTATCCAAAGGAACACCCCTGCTGAAAAAAGCGCAAACATCCCGAATGAGATGTCCTCGGCTGATTTTGATCTCCAGGTCTTAAGAGTCTGAGGGAAGAACGCGGCAGTAGTTAGCGTGCCTGCAATAGTTCCGAACGCGTTAGCGAGATCCATGAAACTCCGGACAATGTTTGGTCTTGAAGGTTTTATACTCCGAAAAAGTAAGCATTGACAGGGAGCGCAGGGATCGGTCGCTCGGTATTGCATGAGAGGTGTTACATTGCCCCACCGGAACGTCATGCAGAAGGAATTTATAGGCTGCAGCCGCGCGCCCGGGCCCTGGCACATTTGATTTTAGAAACACCACGTCCTTCACTTTGCTCTTCCCGGACTCATATGACCGGATCCTAGTAGAGGTCCCTGGCTTGGGTTATTGGAGTTTCCACCTAAGGAAATTGCGTGTAGCCAAGCCGGGCCGACAGGTCGAAGCCCGCTTTTTTGATGAGCGCAATCCATGATTGGTGGCGCCGCTCACTTGGGGCCGAGATAGACAGCCCGGCCACCATGACTCCGCGACTATCACGAACTGGCGCGCCTATGCAGCTTACCCCCTGCTCCGCTTCCTCCTCGTCCAGCGCATATCCCCGTTCTTTGGCCATGCTTACCTCACGCCACAATCGCGCGCTCTCTACGAAGGTCTTAGGTGTGTAACGCGGTAGCCCTGTTCGGGTTGCGTATTGCTGGCAGGCATTTTCGCCCACTTCAGCAAGGAACAGCTTGCCCACCGCCGTTACATGCAAGGGCGCGCGACTGCCGATGACTTGCTCGACACGCATCATGCGATTTGGAATTGCACGCTCAATATAAACCACTTCGTCTCCTTCGCGCACAGTGAGGTTGACCGTTTCGCCTACCTGCGACCGCAGCCACTCCATTATCGGCTTCGCTTCGCGCAATAAGTCCACCTTGCCATGGACACGCCCCGCAAAATGCAGCAGCTTCATGCCAAGGCTGTATTGTCCTGCGTCTGTGCGCTCGACAACCCCATGGCCCACGAGCGCGTTCAGTATGCGGAACGCGGTGGAGGGGTGTAACTGTGTCTCCGCCGATAAGAACTTGAGGCTAGCAGGTTCTGGAAGCACCGCCATGGCATTTAGCAGTGCCACGGCGCGATCAATAACCTGGATAGAAGCGGCAGTAGATTTAGGCATATTTCGTATCGTGAAATCGATTATGTATTGTGAAATATCGTAACCTGAGTTAAGTTGCCTGGCAATAGAGCCTCAACTGGCCAGGAGCACTCATCAATGTCGACCGCATTCCATACATCCTCGCAGACAAATCAGGGCAGAGACGATTTTACTTCGGGAATTCAATATTTTGGCGAACCCTGGCCGCAGTTCGACCGGCACCGTATCGCAGCGATTGCGCCCGGCCAAAAAGCGGTACGCGACCCACAGAGTGCAGACGCCATCTACCAGACTCTGCTTGGCGCCGACGCCCTACGTTACCTGACGCTCCAGATCACCGGCTCCAAAGCCTCCGGTCACCCAGGCGGATTTGCCTCCAGCGCAGACGCCTACAGCGCACTGGTCATGCTGGGCCATATCAATATAGTCACCGAAGTCGGTCATCATGCCCCCGGTTTTTATAGCGCCATGTTCCTTGATTCATCCCTTGAGGCCATGGGCATCGATACCGTGGAGCAACTGCGCAATCGATATCGTGAGCGCCACGGGCTGCTTGGGCATCTATCAGGGGCAATTCCAGGGATCCTTGCGCCCGCAGGTCCGCTTGGTCAGGGTCAGCATTTCGCCATGACCGGCGCACTGCTTCACCCCGGTGTGCTTTTTCCGGTAACTATTGGCGACGGCGGCATGGGTGAACCATATGTGCTCAACAGTATGCTGCACTTTCACGTTGCCTATCCCCAGGTGACGAACTTCCTGCCGGTACTTATTTGGAACGGGTATAGTCAGGAACACCATTCGATGGTTGCCAACTTCACCAACGATCAGATGGTGCAGTACTGGAAGGCACATGGCTTCGAGGAAGTGGTTCTGGTTGACGCCAAAACCTTCGATGACCAACAGCAGATTGGCCCCTACGTCGACAGTACGCGTTTTTCCTTCGGACAGCGATTGGCATGGTGCGGAGCTGTATTACAGGCCGCTCATCAGGCCACGCAAAACGCCCTTGTCGGGAAACTCACGGCGTTGATCATTAAGCAGCTGAAAGGTGCGGGCGTTCACGCACTTGGGGCCAAGTCGCATAACCTTTACGCACAACATACGCTAGAGCATGCTGATGTAACGGAAGGATTGAAACGACGCGCTCTGTCGTCCGATTCGTGGCGGCTTGTACGCGAAAATTTCTCTCGCGCCGGAGGCGGGCCTGCGGCGCGCTCAGTGGTGACAGAATCTATCTTAGAGCTGCCACCGTTGGGAAAACTGCCGCTCAAGGAGCATGCGCTGGGAGAATCCGCAGTGCCTTCTACTGCCTTTGGCGCACTCGTGGCAGAAGTGGGCTTACGCGACAAGCGTTTTATTGTCACCAATGCCGACGGCAACGAGGCATCTGGTATGGCAAACGTCAACGCCGCGCTAAAAATACGCCATCCGAATACAGATGAGCTGTATTATCAGGCACCGACTGGCCAGGTATACGAGCCGCTCAATGAGGACGCCTGCGCCGGCTTAGCTGCCGGACTGGCGCTCTTCGGATCGCGCTCGCTTTGGCTTTCCTACGAAAGCTTCGCCATCAATGGTCTACCGATCATCCAGACTGTAACCCAGGCCATGGCTGAACTGCGCCGCGAAACTCCGAGCACCGTAATGATGTTCACGGCCGGAGCACTTGAGCAGGGACGTAACGGCTGGACCCATCAGCGACCAGAGATTGAGGCGTACTTTGCTGCGCTCATGCGCAATGGAAATGTCTTTCCGATTTATCCAATCGATGCCAATATGATTCAGGTTGCCTATGACTGGGCCCTTGGCAGCAGCAACAAGGGGATCGCCATTTTTGCTTCCAAGAGCCCCCTGCCCGTGCGCACCACCCTTGAGCAGGGACGACGCGCTATGGAAGACGGAGCCCTGGTGTTATACCAAAGCGAGCTTGCAAGTGGGCCGACCGTAGTTTTGGCTGCAGCAGGTGACATGGTTCTGCTTCCAGTTTACCAGGCCAAGGAGCAGCTTGAGCGTGCCGGCTACCGGGTGCGCATCGTCGCCGTGGTAAATCCGCGACGGCTGTATCGACCAAATGACGTGGCTTGGGACTCCTGCACTGCACCAGACGGGCAATTTCTCGAAGACGCCGGTTTTCATGCTTTGTTCAGTGGCGATGCGCTGATCGGCATCACGGGTGGAGCTAGCGCCACGCTCGAGCCAGTTCTATTACGTGCTAATGCGGCCAAGCGCGACATTATGAGCTGGAAGCGCGGAGAAACCGTAGCGAATCCGGCAGAGATAATGGAAATCAACGGTCTTTCTGCGAACGCCATTGCGGCTCGCGCCAAGGAAATGCTCGAAGGCTAAAGCACCCGCGACAACGCCTCGGCCAGACGAAATGGTACAGACAAAAATCATAGTCTTAGATGACGACCCGACCGGTTCACAAACCGTACATAGCTGTCTCTTGTTAACGCGTTGGGATGTTGAGACCCTGACTGAGGCGCTGGCCGATGACGCCCCAATGTTTTTCATTCTCACCAATACGCGTGGATTTGACGGTACACGAGCCGCTGCAATTACCCGAGAGGTCTGTCGCAACCTTAAATTGGCGCTCGCTGGCCAGCAATTGCGACCGATATTTGTAAGCCGATCGGACTCCACCTTGCGCGGACATTTTCCGGTCGAGGTTGATATTATTGCCGAAGAGCTGGGCCCCTTCGACGCAACTTTCCTGGTACCGGCTTTTTTTGAAGGTGGCCGCTTCACGCGGGCAGGCATACATTATCTGCGCAGTAACAATAAGGAGATCCCAGTCCATGAAACAGAGTTTGCCCGTGACTCCGTTTTTGGATATCGCAACAGCTTCTTGCCTGATTATGTGGAAGAAAAGACCAATGGTCGCATAAAAGCCAGCCAGGTGGTTCAGCTGCAGTTAGATGAGATACGTCGCGGTACCTTCGATAAACTGATGGCCCTGTCTGACAACACCTGCGTCGCAGTAGACGCAGAAAGTCAGCATGACATGAACCTGTTTGTCACGGACTTGCTCGAAGCTATTCGCCAGGGAAAGCGCTTTCTATTCCGCAGCGCCGCCAGCCTTCTCACTTCCCTCGCACAACTGCCACCGCAACCTGTAGCTGGGAAAAATATGGGCGAATATGTCCGCTCGGGTGCCGCTGGCGCTGTTATAGTTGGATCGCATGTACCCAAGACCACACGGCAGATCGAGGCGCTCCTGCGGCTGCCAGTCACGGTCGCTATAGAAGTCGATGTAAACCGCGTACCGGCCGATCACGCCGTTCTGCTAAAACAAATTCTCACCCAGGTGGAGGCGGCTCATCGCGCGCGCCGGACTCCGGTTGTCTACACCAGTCGCCTTGAGCGTGCGTTCGAGAACCAGGTCGCAAGGCTAGAATTTGGCGAACAGGTCTCGGCGTTTCTCATGGATGTCGTGCGTGGTCTCCCTCCAACTATCGGATTCCTGATAAGCAAGGGGGGCATTACCTCAAATGATGTACTGAGCGCAGGACTCCATCTGCGCACGGCTCGACTTCTAGGCCAGATACTACCTGGCGTATCCGTCATACGGTGCCCGCACGATCACCTACGCTATCCAGATCTCCCGGTCGTCATTTTCCCGGGAAACGTCGGTGACGACGATGCGCTAGCCACGGTTGTAGAACGACTTCAGCCATCTGCTCAGCATGTATACTCACATTCTTCAGAAGAGTGAACCTGAACCGCCCCGGTTTTCGCGGAGGCCGTTGGGTTTAAGTTATGCCGCCACTGCGGTCTGGTTCGTTAGTTGCCGGTAATAGTCTGCCTCAGCTTCTGCCGGCGGGATATACCCGATCGGTTCGAGGAGACGATGGTGATTGAACCACGACACCCATTCGAGCGTAGCGAGTTCCACCGCTTCCATGGTTTTCCAAGGGGCACGCCGATGAATCAGTTCGGCTTTGTAGAGGCCGTTGATCGTTTCGGCCAAGGCATTGTCGTAGCTGTCCCCTTTGCTGCCGACCGAGGGTTCGATGCCGGCTTCAGCGAGGCGCTCGGTATATCGAATGCTCACATATTGCGAGCCCCTGTCGCTATGGTGAACGAGTGCGGCGTCCCGATCGGGTTGGCGTGCATGGAGCGCTTGTTCCAGGGCATCGAGCACGAAGTCGGTGTGCATCGAACGGCTCACGCGCCAGCCGACGATGCGCCGGGCAAAGACATCGATGATGAAGGCCACAAAGATCCAGCCTTGCCAGGTCGATACGTACGTAAAATCAGAAACCCAGAGCTGGTTCGGCCTGTCCGCTCTGAACTGGTGATGAACGCGATCCAGCGGACAGGCTGCCTTAGTATCCGCAATCGTGGCGCGCACCGTCTTGCCGCGTCTCACCCCCTGCAATCCGAGCTTTTTCATCAATCGCTCCACGGTGCAGCGTGCTACCACCAGGGCCTCGCGGTTCATCTGACGCCAGACCTTGCCGGCGCCGTAGACACCCAGGTTGGCGTGCCAGATGCGGCGGATCTGCGGCATCAAGAGGTCATCGCGCTGGGCGCGCGCACAGCGCAGTGCCGGATTGCGCAGCCTCGCGGCATGACGCCGGTAGGCGGACGGGGCGACCTGCAATACCTTGCAGATCGGCTCGACCCCGTAAGTCTGCCGGTGCTGGTCGATGTAGGCGTTTATGACTTCAGTTTGCGGTCGAGCTCCGCTTGGGCGAAAAAAGCGCTGGCGGTCTTCAGGATCTCGTTGGCGCGGCGCAGTTCCTTCACCTCGCGCTCAAGCTCCTTGATGCGCGCCATCTCGGCGGTGGTGACACCGGGACGTGCCCCGGCATCGATCTCTTGGCGCTTGACCCATTCCAGTAGCGTCTGCGGCACGCAACCGATCTTGGGCGCAATCGATTCCACGGCCGCCCAGAGCGACGGATACGCACCGCGCTGTTCCAGCACCATGCGTACGGCACGCTCACGCACTTCAGGGGAAAACCTGTTTGACTTGTTCATAGCTCCATTCTCTCAAAGGTTGGAGCCTCCTCAAAACCCGGGGCGGTTCAACCTGGATTCCTGTTGCACTGGTGCACTTCGGTCCACTTAAGATCCACCTCCTACGGCGGAGCGCAGGCAGAACCTGAAGTTGTCCAACGTGTGGGCGGCCCCGCTTCGAGCTTAACGAAGGGGCAATGAACTCTTTGCCAGCTAGTTAAGGGTGGACTATCCCCCTCGCCTATTCCTACAGGCGGAGGGCAAGCCAAGCTGAATTCGCTGCTCTTTTTGGTTGAGTCCAGTTATTTCTGCGTAACCAAGGACGCGCAGACCGCCGCGCAGCGCATCGGACAATCAGACTGCATCCGACGTTTACACAAGGTGATACTTGATCTGTAAACATCCCGACCCTATCGCCACTTTCGATTCGTTAGTACGAAAGACCGGACTCAATCTATTAAACGACGAATGTCTACCGATCATCGGTCGGATATCAGCGTGTGTCGCGCGGTTGGCCATTCATGTCATTGGTCATTAAAAACGTATTCACAACACCACAGTGGCTTGGTGGACGATGTCTTGCAGGTTCCGTACTGCGGGTGTAAATACGAACTATCCTTTTATTATCGACACCGTCTGTAATTTTTCCAAAGACGACCGCAAACGCATGCATCAGCTTGGTGGGCGAGCACCAGAACCAGATGCGCTACCTAATCGAAATCGAGTGAACACATCTGATTCTGCGTAGAAAATGTGTCGTGCGAGTGTAATACAGGCCGCGTATAATTAAATCTTATGACTTGGAACTTGTTTGGAGGCGCGGAATCCCATGGAGGGAGAATGACAACTTTGCAGCAGACCATACTGGAAAAGAAGGCGGCACTCGCTGAAAAGGTAAGCGAGCCTCTGGCGGACCTCGCCGCACATATCGCAGCGGTATGGCCGGATGCTGATGCCATGGATCGACGCCTACAGGTGGGCCTGCCGACCCTGCCAAACTGCCACTTGCTTTATGCCTGGGATGTTCGCGGTGTCGAGCTTTCGTCCATGGTGCGTGCATCAGGACCCGACCCTTCATGGCGAGGGCGCGATCTGTCTGATCGCCCTTACTTGAAGAACCATCTTCCGTTCAAGGGCGTTATGCTGTCCTCTGTATATCTTTCAAAGTACACCTACGAGTACTGCCTTACTGCTCTTCAGGCTGTCAGCCGCAACGACCACCTTGTTGGATTTATCGCGGCCGATTTCGCAGTCAACGATCTGCTGCGCGATACGCGCCTGACCATACCGGATAAGGTTCACTGGCAGCAGTTTCGTGGAGACCCTTCAGTGCGGGGGACAGTATTCATGCAGACGCGAGCGCCCAGCTTTTTCGACGAACATGTCGATGAAGCGGTTGAAGGTATTGGGACTCTCATGCGGGAATACGGCATTTTCCATAGCAAGATCCATTTTTCCAGCGGGCGCTGTTCTTTCTGGCTCGTGGATGACCCGTACAACTATCGTCTGCATGGAGTTGAAGAGGTTATCGATCCGGAGATGCGCCTGGCTTATCCTGCACGCCCGTACCCGACGAATGCCCGAACCAGTGAAATGGATATAGGCCGTGTCCTAGAGCAATTCAAAGCGTTGCGTTTTTTGGACGACACCATTTACCTGCGGTCCGGCTCGCTTAACATTATGAACGACATGGTTGGCCTTACCTTCTCATGCGATGGCTCACACTACATGTCAGTGGAAGAATTCTTGGCACGCAAACTCGATTTTTGGATAAGCGGGAAAAACACTGTCGGATTGGCGGCGACCGGCTCAGACTGAGCAAGAAAATCTTGGGTAACACGCCTTGCTTACAGGGTGAAAACAGCTGGATCGGGGTATACCGCAATCGAATTACGGATAAGCTACGGTAGCTAGCGGGATTTTAAATTGGATCGTGCGAGCTGCGGTGAAACTGAAAGGGCTTGAATCGAGTGCGGTCACGGACATTACCTGAATTCGGCAATCAGCGCCCTCTGCCAGATGGTACATCAGTTCGATCCTGAGGCAGCATGCGCGGCATGTTTTTGCAGGTAATCGTCAATGATTAATCACCGAGATTCCAGCGTACTTCCTATTTTCTGCGATTCTCGGGGCGCTTAACGAAAGCAGCATTGTGATTTGACAATGCGCCGGATGCGAAGTGCTTTTGGACGCTAACCCCTGATGCCCTTACCTGACAATTAGGTTTCTTTTATGGGTAACAGGAGAGGCGCGCGGCCAGTCTCAGGGATATTGAGGTAATTAAGCGCCTTTCGGAAAGTGGCGCGACTTCTCAAAAAGTTCGACACGTCGACGCGTTGTGCAATTCTTAACGGCGCGCCACTACCACTTCGAACCGCTTCGACGCTGGCGCGTGGCGCAGAAGTTCACCGCGTTCGAAGTCGAAATACCAGCCATGCAGTTTGAGGCTGCCGGTCTCGACAGCCTCGCGCACGAACGGAAAGCTTACAAGATTGCGCAAGGATATGCGTATCGCTGCCTGCTCACAGGCAGCTGCCTGAGTGTCGATTGGTGCATCCGGTAGAATGTCGAGAACCTCGCGACGGGCTTCCTCAACAATCGACATCCAAGGAGCAAGAAAGCCTGTGGGCGTGTCTTGGGTAGGAAGATCACCAAGTAGCGCACGAATACCACCGCAGCGCGTATGTCCCATTACGATCACGTGTTCTACGCGCAACGAGCTGACAGCAAATTCAATTGCCGCACTCGTACCGTGATACCCGCCTCCGAGTTCGCACGGCGGTACCAAATTGGCGACATTCCGCACTACGAACAGATCACCTGGATCGCTGTCTGTAATGATCGCGGGATCTACGCGCGAATCACAGCAGGCTATGATCATCACCTTTGGCGACTGCCCTTGACGCGTCAGGCGCTCGTAAAGTCCATGATCAACCGAAAAATATCGATGCTGAAACCGCTCGAACCCGGCAACTAATTCATTCAGAGTTTTCATCAAGTCACCCGCGTGCGAAACGGTATTTTAATGTCCAATAACAACAATTATGTCATCGATTTTTCTGCTTGCCGGTCTGCGCAAACAACCCCATGAATTGATCTGCCAGGTACCGGCGTTTCCTTGGCCTTAACACCAGTTTGGTCAGTTCGAAGCCGGGACAGAGTTCAGCAGCGAGTCACCCCTGGCGGCGGTCTGAAGGCGCAAAATCAGTTTGACTCGAGGGTTGAGCCATGGCGGCACGAATAACTTCCGCGAGGATAGCAACTCCACGTTCAATTGCCGGGCCGTCTGCGTGACTGAAGTTCAAACGCAACCGGCCCATGGGCTGATCATGATCCGCAAAAAATGGCTCGCCGGGCATGAAAGCAACATTTCGCTCTAGAGCCCGTTTAAGCAACAACCGAGTCTCGAGCTGCTCTTTAAGCAGGACCCAGAAAAATAGCCCTCCCGAAGGCACTTCCCACTCGGCGATATCGAAAAAATGCCGGTTCAACGCAGCAGCCATGGCGTCACGCTGTACTCGGTACCGTTCCCGAAGCCGCTCTAGATGAGCTGGATAGTCAGGATTGCCGAGAAACTGTTCAGCCCACCATTGACTCGGACGATTAGTGTGCAAATCGGTGGACTGTTTGATGCGAACGAGCAGCGGATAGAGTTCCGATGAGGCCGCCAGATAGCCAATACGCAAACCTGGCATGGCAGTTTTTGACAAGCTTCCAAGATAGACCCATGGAGCGCGCTTTAATTGAGCGCTGATAGGCGTACTTTCGACCGGTTCATAGCGAAGCTCACGATAGGGTTCGTCCTCAATAAGCGGAATTCCCTCATCATCGAGCACCTTTGCGACCGCCGCGCGCGTTGCAGCTGAGTAACAATACCCCGATGGGTTCTGGAATGTCGGAATCAAATAGACGAATGCCGGTCGTTGCTTTGCGATTGCCAACCGCAAGGCGGTTGCATCAATCCCCTGCGGTGAAAGAGGCAAAGTGGTGAAGCTCGCGCCAAATAGACGAAATGACTGGAGAGCCGCAAGATAACTCGGTGCTTCTACTACTACTGGCGTGCCTGGATCAACAAAAAGCTTGGATACAAGGTCGATACCCTGTTGCGAACCGGCAGTGATCAGCACCTGTTCTGGACTGCAAGCCCGCCCCAACGCCGTCAACTCCGCGGCGATACGCGCCCGCAGCGCCGGCTCGCCCTCGGTAGTGCCGTACTGGCGCAACCCCTGGGGAACATGGGCCATATCAAGGGCGGGCATGGCTTCCATGGCTGGCAAACCACCAGCAAAGGAGATGACGCCTTCTTTCTGGGTGAGCGCCAGAATTTCCCGTATTAGACTGCCGGTCAGCCGCTGGATGCGTTCGGAAAACATGTTGGCAGTATTGTACCGTCAGTCCGTCTTGCCGCCTACTGGCTGATTTCCAACTGCAGTATAGAACCGGGCCGGACGGAAAAATCCGATCCGGTGTGGGAGTTTGCTGGTAGCCGGCAATAAACTCTGGTGACACCAGACTTGAAGACTGTTTTTGTTTCTCCAGCCTCGGAACTTCAGTCTTCGTCGTTCTGCGGGGTGACCTGTTCAGATGGCGCCAACCGCTTTTTCAGCTCCAACTGAAGCGCCTCAAGTGCCGTTCCCATGATTAGGCCCGCCTGATTATGATAGAGATTGAGCCGACATTGGACTGGTTCGTGCAATGCCTGGCGTGAAGCAACTTCAAAGTCGCACCATGCCAGCACCGGATTGTCGGTTCGTAAACTGTCGACCACCGTCCAAGTATCGCTGTCCACGATTGCCTCGAGTCCACGCAATCCTGGCAAACCAACGCGCAGCGGATTGCCGATGCGCAGCAATGCCAGGCGGACACGATTATAGTACGCGGCTTCGATAGTTTTCGGCAGGGTGCGTAATGGAACCATGGCTATCAGGCGACGTGACATCCCCGATGTTTCATAACCCCGCTAAAATTCTCCGTCTTCCATCACGTTATCGCCCCCGTTAGCTAAGTCCTGGTCATGATTGATCACTGCCTCGCGCAGGCTTGCGAGCGCATCATGCAAAGTGGCGACCGCGGAATTCGGCTGCAGCTCATGAATCCTTCGTAAACTCTGCTGCAGAGCATGTAAGCGATCGTCAAGCGCGCCGGTCGAATCGATCGGACCTTCCGACCATCCGACCATGTCGGAGAGCGATTCCGCGGCAGCGGCAAGATCGATATAGCGATTATCCGGGCCACCAGCATTCATCGCTGCGGTAACTTCCGCTATCAGTTCGGCTGGGCCAATCTTGGGGGAAGCGTTATCCATAGTCGGCTCTGGCATCAAGTTGGCGCACCGTTTGCACCTTCGTCGCCATCCAAGTCCAGCCTACCTTCGCGAAATACGCGAGAAGCACGGATATCCTCCGCTTCAATGGTCATAAGCGCTTCCTTAGTTAGCTTGCGAGTTTTGCCGCCAAATAGGCGATTTGCCTGGCGCAGCCGTGCCCGGTCGAGCGCGTTGCGAATTGATCTGGCATTGGCAAAATGATCCATCTTCATTCGCAGCGGGATATATTGCGCAAATGCGCTCTCCGCGTCATGGCTGAATCTGTAATTCTGAGAGGCAAGCATAAGCTTGGCGATGACAAGCAACTCGTCTGCGGTATAGTCCGGAAAATCGACGTGATGGGCGATGCGCGATCGCATGCCGGGATTGCTATGAAAGAAGCGATCCATTTTGTCCTTGTAACCGGCTAGAATGACAACAAGGTCGTCACGGTTGTTTTCCATTATCTGCAACAGAATCTCAATCGATTCCTGTCCGTAGTCTCTTTCGTTTTCGGGTTTGTATAGGTAATACGCTTCGTCAATGAACAGTACCCCACCCATGGCCTTCTTGATAACTTCTTTAGTTTTTGGTGCCGTGTGCCCAATATACTGACCGACCAGGTCGTCGCGAGTCACGGTAATGAGATGTCCCTCGCGCACGTATCCGAGCCGCTTCAAAATCTCCCCCATGCGCATGGCCACCGTCGTTTTACCGGTACCCGGATTGCCAGTAAAGCTCATGTGCAGAGTGGGTGTGGCAGACGTGAGGCTGAGACGGCGGCGGAGGCGATCTATCAAAAGCAGCGCAGCAATCTCACGGATGCGCGTTTTAACCGGCTTCAGCCCAATCAGCTCACGATCGAGCTTGTCGAGCACCTCCTGCACATTCGAGGCCTTGAATTCAGCCTCTAGATCCACCAGTTCGCTGGCCACGACGTCAGCTGAATTAACGGCAGAATCCTTGGATTCATTCATGACAAATGCTCCTGTACCCGCTTGCGATAAAACCGGTGGGCCACTCGACGGCCCACCGTTTGGAACAACTTCACTCAATATCGCTCGTTTTCCGGCTTGTCGGTGGCGTATGACTGCACCGTATAACCCATGGTCCGGCCGTTGCGCTCCTCGCGCACAAGGCGGAATCCAGGCTCTTTCTTCGGCCGATTTACGATGAACGACATGCGCGGCGTTTCCCATCCGCGGGTGCTATCGAACGCCGTCACCCGAACATAATGATTCGAGAACGTCTTACGGCAGTTGTTGATCTCCATAAGGATGCCCGCCGGATCCTTGAGATCGAACATCGGCATGCCGAACATCTCCCAGTATGTGTTTCTGGGATGTGGATCATCGGTGTACTCGATGTTTACTGCCCAGCCATTTTTCAGTGCGTACTTGATCTGAGCCGTGATCTGTTCGTCGGTGAGGTCCGGCAAGAACGAGAACTGGCCCTGCGTGAGTCGATTGCCGTGATTCGTCATCATGGTTGATCTCCTTTTACCTGGCGCTTAGACGCTAGCAGTGGTGGTCGGCACAAAGTCCGCTGTGTCAGTGGACTCGTAGTTGAATGTGATGTCCTTCCAAGTATCTAGTGCGGCTTTGAGTGGCGAGCACCACTTGGCGGCCTTTTCCAGAATTTGCGGACCTTCCTTGAGGTAGTCGCGGCCTTCGTTGCGCGCCTGAATCATCGCTTCTAGCGCGACACGGTTTGCAACGGCGCCGGCCTGGATTCCCATGGGGTGTCCGATCGTGCCGCCGCCAAACTGCAGCACGACATCCTCACCTAGGTAGTGGATCAGCTGGTGCATCTGGCCGGCATGGATGCCGCCGGACGCAACCGGCATTACCTTGTTGAGCGATGCCCAATCCTGTTCAAAGAACAGACCATGCTCGAGGCTCACGGGCGTGTGGCGGTCGCGCAATGTGTCATAAAAGCCCTTGATCATGAGAGGGTCGCCCTCTAGCTTGCCAACGACGGTGCCGGCATGAATGTGGTCAACACCAGCCATGCGCATCCATTTGCAGATCACGCGGAAATTCATGCCATGATTCTTTTGACGAGAGTAGGTCGAATTGCCGGCACGATGCAGGTGGAGAATCATGTCGTTATTGCGCGCCCACTTGGCCATGGTCTGGATCGCGGTGTAGCCGATCACAAGATCAATCATGATGATGATCGAGCCGAGGCTCTTGGCAAACTCCGCGCGCTCAATCATCTCATCCATAGTGGCTGCGGTTACGTTCAGATAGTGTCCCTTGACTTCGCCGGTCGCGGCCGAGGCACGATTCACAGCTTCCATGCAGTACAGGAAGCGATCACGCCAATGCATGAACGGCTGGCTGTTGATATTCTCGTCATCCTTCACGAAGTCGAGACCACCTTTGAGCGCCTCATACACGACTCTTCCGTAATTGCGACCGGAGAGACCGAGCTTTGGCTTGGTGGTGGCGCCGAGCAGCGGGCGGCCGAATTTATCAAGACGTTCGCGTTCTACGATAATGCCAGTGGCAGGTCCCTGAAAGGTCTTGAGATATGCAACCGGGATGCGCATGTCCTCTAGACGCAGGGCTTTGACGGCCTTGAATCCAAAGACGTTGCCAATAATCGACGCAGTCAAGTTGGGAATGGACCCCGGTTCGAACAAGTCGAGGTCGTAGGCGATATACGCGAAATACTGCTGTTCAGTCTTGGTACCGGGTCCGGTATTAGGAACCTGATCAACCTTAAAGGCCTTGGCGCGATAGAGCTCGCACGCCGTCAGGCGATCAGTCCAGACCACCGTCCAAGTAGCGGTTGAGGATTCACCCGCGACAGCGGCTGCGGCCTCTTCCGGATCCACCCCAGGCTGCGGGGTAAGGCGAAAGAGCGCGATAACGTCAGTATCCTTCGGCTTGTAGTCGGGGTCCCAATAGCCCATTTTCTTGTAGGGAATGACGCCGGATTTGTAGCGTTCCTTGGCATCTGTAATTGCTTGATCTTTACCCATTTGTGCCTCCGATGTTGGAAGAAAAACCCGTCGCAGGTTCCCGCAGGGGGTTAATTAACCACCTAAAAAGTAGGGAGAGATTCCTGCTTTTGGTGGATGCATCCTGCCTATGAATAACCATTTATAACAGTCAATCTTTTCGATATGATGCATAGATAATCATCTATTGGGTGACAATATGCGCCATAGCACCTTGCGCCAACTTGAGGTTTTCGAAGCAATCGCCAGGCTGGGCAGCTTTACGCGCGCCGCGGAAGAGCTTTTTCTGACCCAACCCACAGCATCCATGCAGGTCAAAAAGCTTACCGAAGCTGTCGGCTTGCCCTTATTCGAACAGGTGGGGAAAAAGATTCATCTAACGGATGCGGGGCGCGCACTGCATATCACGTGTCGAGAAATTTTCGACCATTTCTCGCGATTCGAGATGACGATTGCTGACATGAAGGGGCTCAAGCGCGGAACGCTCAGGCTGGCAGTAGTGACGACCGCGAAGTACTTTGCACCGCGCCTGCTTGGTCCTTTCTGTCAGCAGTACCCGGGTATCGACGTGTCCCTAAAGGTATCGAACCGGGAACGTGTGCTGGAACGTTTTGCCGACAATCAAGACGATCTTTACATACTTGGACAACCCCCTGAGGATGTTGACGCCATAGCTGAACCCTTTCTGGAGAATCCGCTTGTAGTACTCGCCCCAGCCGGTCATGTACTCGCAAACCAGAAAAGAATACCGCTTGCCCGAATCTGCGAAGAGCCCTTTCTCCTGCGCGAACCTGGCTCCGGAACCCGCATGGCGCTCGAGCGACTGTTCGCCGCGCACAATCTCTCAGTAAGAGTGCGCATGGAACTAGGAAGCAACGAGGCTATAAAACAGGCGATCGTCGGTGGACTTGGGATATCCGTGCTTTCGCGCCACACGCTTGGCTTGGATGCCCCGTTAGGGCAACTCACTATTCTCGACGTCGAGAATTTCCCGATTGAGCGTCACTGGTACGTAGCCTACCCGACCGGCAAGCAATTGTCGGTTGTGGCGCGAACCTTTTTAGATTTTCTGAAGAAGGCGCCCGACCATGCGGCTGATGTGCCGTGCTATCATGCAGCGCAAGGGGAATGTCCTTTACTGCCGACCAATACCGGTGAGCGATCGGCTCCGACCAGATAAATTATCTTGTCAGACCCGCGTATAGCAGAGGCAGCTGTTCCGGCAGACGATCTACGTGGTCGACAACCATATAGCGCTTTGAACCGAAGATGCGCGAAACGTAGTCATCGGCATTACGGTCAAGAGTAAGACAAAAAGTGTGCACGCCGCGCGTCGCTAGCTCTTCCACAGCCTTTTTGGTGTCGTAACGCAGATACTGTGGATCACGTACATCGATATCCGCCGGTTCTCCATCAGTAATCAGCAGGATTAGCTTCTTGTGTTCCGGTTGCTTAAGCACGAACGATGCCGCATGCCGCAGGGCCGCACCCATGCGCGTCGAAAGGCCACCCTGCATTCCTGCGAGGCGCGCTTTTGCTTCATCGTCGTAGGGGTCCTTGAAGTCCTTGAATCGATAGTACTGCACGTCGTGCCGGCCGTCTGAGGCAAAACCATGAATTGCAAACGGGTCTCCAACTCGATCAATTGCCCAGGAAAGCAGCGACGTCGCTTCGCGTGCAAGCTGGATCACCGGCTTTTCGGAGTCCCCAAGCTTCTCATTCGTTGATTCCGATAGGTCAAGCAACACCAGTACGGCGAGATCTCTGACCTTGCGCACAATACGGATGTTGATGCGTTGGTCAGGAATCTGACCCATACGCATGTCTATCATTGCGCGGATCGCCGCATTGAGATCGATCTCTTCACCGTCCTCCTGTCTCCGGAACCGCTGAACGCCCTCGGGTTGCAGCGCGTCAATCAGATGACGCAGGCGCGATGCAACGGGTCTGTTTTCAAGAAGAATACGATCGATATCCCGAGGATCGCCCTTCTGTTGCCGCCTTTCCAGTACGGTAGCCCAGTTAGGCCGGTGCAGTTGGACGGTATAGTCCCACTCCTGGTAGTGGTAGGGTTCCGATACCGGCTCCTTACCCTCAAGCTCGTTGATGGTGCATGCTTCCTGATCAAGATAGAACGGCTCATTCAGCACCCACACTTCCTGCGCATCATCACCGGCCAGTTCACAATCTAGCTCATTGACCATCTCCATGGTGGTGACATATTTGCGCACTTGTTTAGGAAGCGGAACATACTCCGCTTCATGCCAGGCAATTTCATCTGATGCCCAGCAGTAACGATTGTCGTCGCGATAGGGTACGGCAAACGACTCGAGCGTGCGCAAGCTTGGTATCACTCCGCGCTCGCCAAGTTTGTTGTACAGCGTCACCCCAAGGTCCCAGGATATCTGGTTTTCATTGGGGCTTCGGGCAAATTTTCTATGGAAAGCGTCGACCAGTTCCGCGATAAGCACATCTCCATCCTGATACGTCTCATCGAGGAGCGAATAAGCCAACCGTTCGAGAAATCTGACGACTTCGTCAGTCGCGCAGCTGACTTCCTGGACCTTAGAATGGAATTGCGCCCAGAGGCGCTTCATGCCGGGAAACTCGCGGATTGCCAAGGATTCAACGCGGGCATCCTCGAACAAACCGATCATGAACATCTGCGCCGGATTGAGCTGCTCCATGGAAAGCGGTTCACGTGTGTATACGAGATGGGCGGCCGCATGAGCGGCGGCAGCGCGATAAAGATCTTTTCCCGGCAGTCCCGCGTAATCGTCATAGGCATCTGCAAGATGAATTACGCGATTCTCAATAAACGGTTTATAACCCTCGCGCGTACCATAGTCGCCAGAGGTCGGTCGCATAAAGAAATCCCGCCCCCAGAAGGCGCGCAAATAAAAATTGAGCTTACGCTGGTTGTCTATGAACAACGTTCCGCGGCGCTCCTTCTGCAACATTGCTTGGCTGTCGGCACTTCGCAGGTCGAAATACGCCATTTGTGCCTGAAAATCCCGCATATGCGCCTGAGCACCCCACAAAGCCCAGCGGCGAAGGCCGCCCAAGGTAAGCTTGGCGAAGAGCTGGTCAAGATGGGCCAGCATCGGGCGGAGTCCGCGTGGCACTTTAGCGGACAGCTGATGGATCAAATTGAGGTAGCCGCGCAGCAAGTCCGCATCGCCAAGCCTGCGCGCTGCCGTTGGTAGCGTATCAAACAACAGCTGAATCACTTCACCGCTTACCATGGACGCGAGCTTCATGCCGCCCGTAACACAGTCGGTTATAACATCCTCCCCGACTTCCTTGACGACTGCTGGCATCGCCTGCACGTAGGTCACAACCAGGTCACTGCCGCGTCCGAGCTGCATCAGCGCCTTGGCACCGTCGAGCCACTTGTGCAGGCCCAAAGGCGACATGACTCGCGCCGCTTCGTTGAAGCTAGCTTCGAGCGTGTCGCGGATGCGCGGCTCGACCTGCTCAAGAAGTTCTTTGTAGTCGTCCAGTTTCAGCGTCATATAAGGTTTCGAAAGCGAGAATTGCTATTCGTCGTCATCCAGTTCTGCCGACCATCCCATGTCTTTTGCGGTTTTTACAGCTTCGTTGTAGATCCGCTCGTGCCGGGCACGTAACTCCGGTGGCAAGCGACTCGCTAGATGGCCATACGGCTCCCAAGCTGCATGTACTTTTGCGTAGAGATCATCGAACTGTGCTCGATCCCAACCCTCTCCCGTTTCCGATTCCGCTAATACTCCGAGAACCCAGGCGTCGCGGATGATGCGGCCGAGGTCGGTCATGCCTCCATAGACGTCGCGATGAATGCCGGGATATTTCAATTGGCTCATGACGAAGAAAAGTTACGCTCAGAAATAGGTGCCAATTGCCGCATCCAACGTATCGCGCATATCCGGATCGTCTGTAATTGGGCGCACCAGAGTCATCTGACACGCCGCGCGCGGTTCGATTCCACGCGCAATGAGTTGTCCCGCGTAGGTAAGCAAGCGCGTTGAAATTCCCTCATCCAAACCGTGACCCTTGAGATTGCGGGCGCGATGACCGATCTGAACCAGTTTCTCTGCAATATCCTTTTGCACCCGGGTTTCGTGCTGAATGATTTCAACTTCGATACTGGCTTCAGGATATTCGAAGTCGATTGCACCAAAACGCTGCTTGGTCGACTGCTTCAAGTCCTTCATTAGGCTCTGGTAGCCAGGGTTGTAGGAAATCACCAGCTGGAAGTCGGGATGGCAGTTCACCAATTCACCCTTCTTTTCCAGTGGCAGCTGTCTACGGTGGTCAGTCAGAGGATGAATTACGACTGTCGTGTCCTGGCGCGCTTCGACCACTTCGTCCAGATAACAGATCGCACCGATTCGCGCTGCCACCGTCAGCGGTCCGTCATGCCATTTGGTGCCGCTCGCATCCAGAAGGAATCTTCCGACGAGGTCCGAGGCAGTCATGTCCTCGTTGCAAGCAACCGTTATGAGTGGCTTTCCGAGCTTCCAGGCCATATATTCAACAAACCGACTCTTGCCGCAGCCAGTCGGTCCCTTTAGCATTACCGGCATACGCACGCTGTAGGCAGCCTCGTACAGCTGAATTTCGTTGGCAACTGCCCGGTAATAGGGTTCGTTTTGCACCAGATACTGTGCCACGTCGGTGTCATCGGCGTTTGTCACAGGCCTTGCTTTGCTCATAATTCGTTACCTCGTTTCGATCGGTGACCGCCATACACTGGCGGCACGTATGCGCTGCCGCCCGCGTCGTTTCATGGCGTATCCAAGAAAAAGCCCCTGCCCGAGCGCGCCGGACAGGGGCGTTCCTGTATCAGTCCACCATTGATATCGCTGCCCAATTCATTTGGGCGATATCGAAGCGGAACTGCGGGCGCTTAGGCTGCGATCTTGCCGCGGTAAATCACCATCGCGGCACCTTGCGACTGCTTGTAGTTGTCGTAGCCTACCAGGCGTACATGATTATTGGGGTGCGCTTTGTGGCATGCCTCTGCTTCGGCAAGAATCCGTTTCACATCGGTCTCACCGAACATTGGCAGTTTCCACATATACCAATAGTGCCCGAAGGAATTTTCCGGTTCAGTGTGTTCGATGGCCGGATTCCAACCGCGATTAACGATGTACTCAACCTGCTTGCGAATTTCTTCGGGGCTCATGGCCGGCAGATACGAGAAGGTCTCGAACTTGCGGCTCGAAACATCTTTCAGACTTGATTTGTAATCTTGCATATCACTCATAAGTTGTTACTCCAATTCTATGTCCAGTTCAGTTGGGCGACCGCAGTCAGTGCTGGCAATTTTGCGACAGACACCAACCAGCAATTCGAATGACCAAATAGTTCTGGTCGTTCGGTTGGTTACTTGTGCGCCACGTCAAGCTTGTCGACGGTATCGAACTCGAACTTGATCTCCTTCCACGTTTCCATCGCAATCTTGAGCTCAGGGCTGGTTTGCGCGGCTTTGGTAAGGATTGCTTTGCCTTCCTTTTCGATGGCAACACCTTGATTGCGCGCCTCGACGCAGGCCTCAAGGGCCACACGGTTTGCCGCCGCACCTGCCGCATTGCCCCAGGGATGCCCAAGGGTACCGCCACCGAACTGCAGTACAGCATCGTCACCGAAGATGTTGACCAAGGCGGGCATGTGCCACACATGGATTCCGCCGGATGCAACTGCAAAAGCGCCGGGCATCGAGCCCCAATCCTGGTCGAAAAAGATGCCACGACTGCGATCTTCTTTGACGTATTTTTCGCGCAGGAGATCGATCCATCCCATGGTTGACGCGCGGTCACCTTCGAGCTTGCCGACCACAGTGCCGGTGTGCAGATGATCTCCGCCGGACAGACGCAGGATTTTGGTTAGCACGCGGAAGTGAATTCCGTGATGCGGATTGCGATCAAGCACTGCATGCATCGCGCGATGGATGTGCAACAGTATGCCGTTGTCTCGACACCAGTTGGCCAAACCGGTGTTGGCACAGAAGCCCCCAGTGATGTAGTCATGCATAATAATTGGCGCGCCCAATTCTTTTGCATGTTCTGCACGTTTGTACATTTCTTCCGGGGTGGGGGCCGTAACGTTCAGGTAGTGTCCCTTGCGCTCGCCGGTTTCTGCTTCGGCTTTGTGAATTGCTTCCATTACGAAGTCGAAACGCTGACGCCAACGCATAAACGGCTGGCTGTTTACATTTTCATCGTCTTTCGTGAAATCGAGACCGCCACGCAGACATTCATACACTGCACGACCATAGTTCTTTGCGGACAGACCGAGCTTGGGCTTGATCGTGCAGCCGAGCATCGGACGGCCATACTTGTTCATAATGTCGCGTTCAACCTGGATGCCGTGCGGCGGTCCGCCACAGGTCTTGACGTAGGCGATGGGGAAGCGCACGTCCTCAAGGCGAAGCGCGCGAATAGCCTTGAAGCCGAAGACGTTGCCGACAAGCGAAGTAAAGACGTTTACGACCGAACCTTCCTCGAAGAGGTCAATTGGGTAAGCAACGAAAGCGTAGAAACAGGTATCGTCGCCCGGGACGTCTTCGATGTGATAGGCACGACCCTTGTAATAATCCAGATCGGTCAAAAGGTCGGTCCATACAGTGGTCCAGGTACCGGTGGACGACTCAGCCGCCACGGCTGCAGCGGCTTCTTCACGCGGTACTCCAGGCTGCGGGGTAATCTTGAAACAGGCCAGAATGTCGGTAGCAAGGGGGGTGTAGTCCGGCATCCAGTAAGTCTCGCGGTATTCTTTCACTCCCGCTTTGTAGCTTTTTACTTTTGTTGACATTGTCGATGTGCTCCTGCGCCTTGGGCGCTCAAGATTAAATCTGGGCTGAGGTACTGTGCGGACGGGATTCCTAGCTCGCTGATGCTGCGCTGTACCCGTCGAACATCCTTCTGCACGGCTCCGACCCCTCTTTCATTGGGGTTATACCTCCAAATGCGGGGCAGAGAATAGCGAAAACGTTGCATAAGTAATATTAAATCTTTATAATCATATTCATAAGGTTTTATTTATATGCACGTGACGCTTCGGCAAATGAAGGTATTCGAATCGGTTGCCCGTAATTTGAGCTACACGCGGGCGGCCAGCGAACTGTTTCTGAGTCAGCCGGCTGTATCCATGCAGGTGCGCCAGCTGGAGCGGCAGCTTGGCGTGCCGCTGTTTGAACGGCTGGGCAAGCGTATCCATTTAACGGAGGCGGGGCGCGAGGTCTATCAGTACAGCCGTTCTATTGCACAACAGCTGGAGGAAATGGAAACCTTCCTGGCGGACCTAAAAGGTCTCAGTAGCGGGAAATTGCGCATTTCCGTAGCCTCGACCGCCAACTACTTTGTTCCCAACCTCCTGGCTTCCTTCCATCAGCTTCACCCGGGTGTGACCGTCAGCCTGGACGTGACCAACCGCGAGTCGCTGTTGCGACAACTCAGCGACAACACGGTGGATCTTGTAATCATGGGCCAACCACCGGCAGGGCTCGACGTAGCCGCACAGGCTTTCATGGAAAATCCTTTAATTGTGGTTGCCCAACCGGGTCACCCCCTTGCGCGGGAAAAGAAAATTCCGCTGGTGCGATTGCAGGAGGAGACGTTCCTGGTGCGCGAACCGGGGTCGGGTACGCGCATGGCAATGGAGCGCTTCTTTGCGGAGCGCGGAATACACCTTAAGACGGGAATGGAGGTTGGTAGTAACGAGGCAATCAAGCAAAGCGTTCAGGCTGGACTGGGGTTGGGGTTACTTTCTCGCGCTACCATTGAGCAGGAATTGGCCTTGAAGCGTCTAGTTATTTTGTACGTCGCCGAGTTTCCCATTATGCGTCACTGGTACATTGTGCATCGCCATGGCAAGCGGCTTTCTGCTGCAGCCGACGCGTTCAAGCGATTTCTGCTCACAGACAGCCAGCCCCCGGCATAGCCGACAACGCAGGTGCCGCGGGCAGGAAAAATTCGACTAAATCAACCTGTCCCACCACAAAACACTGCTTCTTTCGAAAAGTGGAATGCCTAAGGAAAATCCCTACCGACTTGCCCATAGTTAGGCAAGTTCGCGCTGAAGACACCTACGGAACTCCCCTATTAACTCGCAAGACGTCGCCAATACGTCGGGCGCCAGTAATAGAGAACAGTTGTGTCGGCTAGTGGGTAGGAGTCGGCATAGTCGATGCCACGTTGCGGCTCTTCAACATTATCATGCTCCGGATCGAGCGGTCGCCAACCGGACTCACGCTTCTCACCTTCCAGGGGCGTACGGGCACCGCCGATTTTGCGCCGCTCAGCCGTACCGAATGACCTGTAATTGTGTTGCGCCTGCTCCAGCGAAACCATGTTAGCGCTGCCTGGCATACGCGGAAACCGCAATTGCGTTAGATCATCTTCCCACAGACAAATTGGGCACTTTTCGTGGTTGCCGGGCTGATACTGAAAGACCGGATAGCCGCAACAAGGGCAAGGGTACTTTGTGCGATAGGCATCCATTGCTTGAATATCGCAGCTTCCACGACAAATTAAAATGCTTTTCCAAAGAATAAAAAAAGGGCGGCTTGCGCCGCCCCTTCTTTTTGCGCCACCGGAGTGCGGCGTTCTTAATTCACCCGCGGATCCAGCTTGCCGCTGTCGTAACGCTTGGTCATCTCTTCCAAAGAGATTGGTCTGATTTTGCTTGCCTGACCAGCGCAACCAAAAGCCTGGTAGCGAAGCTTGCAGACTTCCTTCATCCCTTTGGTGGCAGCGGCAAGCCACTTGCGAGGATCGAACTCCTTCTTGTTTTCTGCCAGAAACTTGCGAACTGCACCTGTTGATGCCATGCGAAGGTCCGTATCAATGTTGACCTTGCGTACGCCATTCTTAATACCCTCAACAATCTCTTCAACAGGCACGCCGTAGGTTTGGCCCATGTCCCCGCCGTAGGTGTTGATCATCTTGAGCCAGTCTTGGGGCACCGACGAGGAACCATGCATCACAAGATGGGTATCCGGAATACGCTTGTGAATCTGCTTGATGCGCTCGATCGCAAGAATGTCGCCGGTAGGTGGACGGGAAAATTTGTAGGCGCCGTGGGAAGTGCCAATTGCAATGGCAAGCGCATCGACTTTCGTTTTCTTCACAAAGTCCGCCGCCTGTTCCGGATCGGTCAGTAGTTGGGAATGGTCGAGCTTGCCTTCAGCGCCAGAACCATCTTCCTCGCCGGCCATGCCGGTCTCCAGCGAACCCAAACAGCCGAGCTCACCTTCGACAGACACGCCACATGCATGGGCGATGTCCACTACCCGACGGGTGACGTCGACGTTATATTCATAGGTGGCCGGCGTCTTCATATCTTCCTTAAGGGAGCCGTCCATCATTACGGATGAAAAACCGAGCTGAATTGAGCGCTGACACACTGCCGGGCTCGCGCCGTGATCCTGGTGCATCACCACAGGAATGTGCGGCCACTCTTCGATAGCAGCCAGAATCAGGTGGCGGAGAAATGGAGCACCCGCATATTTGCGTGCGCCGGCCGACGCCTGCACGATTACCGGGCTGTCCGTTTCGGCCGCAGCTTCCATGATGGCGCGCATCTGCTCAAGATTATTGACGTTGAATGCCGGAACGCCGTACGTATGCTCGGCGGCGTGGTCAAGCAATTGGCGCAGAGAAACTAATGCCATGACAATCTCCTAAAAATTGAATTTAGATTCTTACCAAACCAGGGTCTTTCAATCGCATACTTCCATGAACCGTCCCATGACCTCGGCAATCATTTTTCTTGTTTGTGGCGATTCCCGCGGCGGGAACCACGGGCCGCATATGGTATTTCGAGGCCAAAAAAAGAGCGCTTAGCCTATCAGTATGCTTGCGCAAGTCAAGAAACCACTACGTGTCAGGGAGCGGGTAACGTCGCTACCACAGGCCGCAACAACTCGAATACAGCCAATACATCCAAAGAAAATGGGGGTTAAGTCAGCGGCAACCGGCCAATTAACGCAGACCGAATGCGGCGATTCGCTACGTCCTTTCTTGGGAACTTACAATAATGAAAACCACATCGGGGCTAACCTCTACATTACCGAAGACCATAGGCGGCAACCTGGTACGGTGACTGGCCGCAGTAGCCAAGGCGCTTAGGCAAGCCGAAATGCCGTGGGTGGTGTAGCGCCGCGACCACAAGTTCGACACCGCCTGTTGCGCCGATCCCGCGTCAGCCTTAGTCCTTGTGAAGCTCCCCAGCACGAACGATCTTCATGGTATTTGTCCCGCCCGGCTTGGCAAGCGGCTCACCGATGGTCAGAATTGTGAGATCGCCATCCCGTACAGCCCCGCGCCGACGCAATTCGTCTACTGCCTCCTGCATCACTACCGCAGGGTCCTTCGAATTAAGGATAAAACTGACAGGATACACGCCGCGATAAAGCGTAACTTTTCGGCGAGTCTCGACATGCGGCGTCAAGGCATAGATCGGTACCGATGAGTTGATGCGCGACATCCAAAGCGCCGTCGAACCAGACTCTGTCAATGCAGCAATAGCCCGCACCGTAAGATGGTTGGCAACATACATTGTTGCACGGGCAATTGCCTCGTCCATGCGCGTAAAATGTTGTTCCTGACGCTGGTCGAGGACAATGGTGTCCTCGTGCTTTTCCGCCTCCCGGCAAACTCGGTCCATCGCAGCCACGGCTTCAACCGGGTGCTTGCCCGTGGCCGTCTCGGCGGACAGCATAACGGCATCGGTTCCATCGAGTACGGCGTTCGCCACGTCGGAAACTTCGGCGCGCGTCGGAATCGCATTCTCGATCATCGACTCCATCATCTGAGTCGCCGTGATGACGATACGGTTCATTTTGCGTGCAAGCTTGATGATGCGCTTCTGGACCGGAGGAAGTGCAGCGTCTCCGATCTCGACACCAAGGTCTCCACGCGCAATCATCACGGCATCAGATGCCCTTATAATTTCTTCGATCGCCTTAACGGCTTCTGCGCGTTCAATCTTTGCCACGATTCCGCCGCGTCCGCCGGCTGCAAGCAAAAGCTCACGCGCCTCCTCGACGTCTTTGGCGGTGCGAGGAAAAGAGATCGCAACATAGTCGGCGTGCATGGCCGCCGCCGTCTTGATGTCTTCTCGATCTTTGTCGGTCAAAGCCTGAGCCGATAGGCCGCCGCCCTGGCGGTTGATTCCCTTATTATTCGACAATTCGCCGCCTATCACTACGCGGCAAATAACTTCGCTGGCAGCGACACGATCGACCCAAAGCACGATACGGCCGTCATCGAGAAGAAGGGTGGCGCCGCGCGACACGTCTTCTGGCAGAGATTTGTAGGTCGTACCTACGCGACTCTTGTCGCCCTGGTCCAGCGGGCAATCTCCGTCTATCGTGAAGGTTTCCCCTTCAGTCAGATGAACTGGTCCATTTTTGAATTTGCCGATTCGGATTTTCGGTCCCTGCAAATCGACCAGAACACCGACTTGGCGACCGTGAGCCTGCGCCCGTTCACGTGCTGCTTCGGCGCGCTTCATATTGACTTCGGCCAGGTCATGGGAAAAATTCAGGCGGACTACATCCACTCCCGCCTCAATCAGCTTGTCCAAAACCTTCGGGTCATCAGTGGCTGGCCCAAGGGTGGCAACGATCTTCGTTCGTCTAAACATATGCTCCGTGGCAATTTCCGATGAACGGGCGGAGATCTGCGAGCGGCTCTATCAACAACAAACTGCCCGCGCACTTCTCTACCCGCAGTACTCTACTTTTTTGCTCTTTCCTCGAGAATTGCTACCGCCGGAAGTTTTTTACCCTCCAGAAATTCGAGGAACGCGCCTCCCGCAGTCGAGATGTAGGACACCTTGTCGTAGATGTTGTACTTCTGGATCGCGGCAATAGTATCCCCGCCTCCCGCAAGCGTGAACGCCTTGGTGGCGGCAATCGCATCAGCGACTTTTTTCGTACCAGCGCCAAACTGATCAAACTCGAACACACCGACCGGCCCATTCCAAACTACGGTGCCTGCCTGCATGATAATGTCTGCCAGTTCCTGGGCGCTCTTCGGTCCAATGTCGAAAATCATATCATCGTCTGCGACGTTTTCGGCATTCTTCAGGACCGCCGGCTCATTGGCGTCAAATTTCTTGCCAACAACCACATCGACTGCGATCGGAATCCTGGCGCCACGCTTGGACATTTTCTCCATCAGGGTCGTCGCGATGGGAATCAGGTCTGCCTCGGCAAGTGATTTGCCAATTTTCTTTCCGGTCGCAGCAAGAAAAGTGTTCGCGATGCCTCCGCCCACCACAAGCTGATCCACCTTTTCCGACAAGGACTCCAGAACTGTGAGCTTGGTTGAGACTTTCGAACCGCCGACGATTGCGACCATCGGTCGCTTCGGGTTGGCAAGCGCCTTGTTAAGTGCATCAAGCTCTTCCGTAAGCAGCAGCCCGGCACATGCTACCGGCGCAAACTTGGCGACGCCGTGCGTCGACCCCTCGGCACGGTGCGCCGTCCCGAAAGCATCCATCACGAAAACATCGCAAAGTTTCGCGTATTTCTTCGCCGTGTCGTCCAGGTTTTTCTTTTCGCCCTTGTTGAAGCGTACATTTTCGAGCAGGACAAGCTCGCCGGCAGCAACGTCAAATCCGCCATCAACCCAGTCCTTTAATAGGCGCACGGGCTTGCCGAGCTTTGCGGAAAGGCTTTCAGCAACAGGCTTTAGTGAGTTTTCTTCACTGTACTCGCCTTCTGTTGGACGGCCGAGATGCGACATGACCATGACCTTGGCGCCAGCCCTTAAACAATACTGGAACGTAGGCAACGAGGCAGTAATACGGGCGTCGGACGTAACCTTGCCATCCTTCACCGGAACATTGAGGTCTGCACGTATCAGGACGCGCTTGCCCTTGAGATCAACATCAGTCAGTTTGATGACGGACATTAGGAAGACTCTCCTGGCGTCTGGAAAAGAAAACGGGGGCGATTTGTCATCGCCCCCGTCTAGATATTGCCTTACTTAGCGCTCATCAGAGCCACGGTGGTGTCCAGCATGCGGTTGCTGAATCCCCACTCATTGTCGTACCAGGACAGCACCTTCACCAGGTTGCCTATCACTGTGGTCTGAGTTGCATCAAAAGTTGAAGATACCGTGGTGTGATTGAAATCACTCGACACCAGCGGTTCCGTATTGTAAGCGAGGATCCCCTTGAGCTCATTTTCGCTGGCCGCTTTGAGAATCGCGTTGACTTCGTCCTTGCTGGTCTCGCGCTTCGCGACAAAAGTGAGATCGACCACAGAGACGTTGATGGTCGGCACGCGGATAGCGAATCCAGAAAGTTTGCCGTTCAGTTCGGGCACCACTAGGCCGACAGCCTGGGCAGCTCCAGTCTTGGTCGGAATCATGTTATGTGCGGCGGCGCGGGCGCGATACAGGTCGCTGTGATATACGTCGGTCAGCACCTGATCGTTGGTGTACGAGTGGACTGTGGTCATCAGACCGGAAACGATGCCGAGCTTGTCGTTGAGCGGCTTGACGAGCGGCGCAAGACAATTCGTCGTGCACGAGGCGTTGGAAATGACGCTCATGTCGCCTTTTAAAATCTTGTGATTCACACCGTACACGATAGTGGCATCGCATTCGTTCTTGTCTGCGGGCGCCGATATGATGACTTTCCTGGCGCCTGCCGCCAGATGCGGCTGGCACTTGCTCTTGGTACGGAATATGCCCGTGCATTCGAGCACGACATCTACGCCCAGATCTTTCCATGGAAGTTTGGCAGGATCGCGTTCTGCGCAGGCGCGAATCTTGTCGTTATTCACGATCAAATAGTCACCGTCGACTTTGACCGTCCCGTGGAACTTTCCGTGCACAGTATCGTGCCGCGTAAGGTGGGCGTTAGTCTCGGCGTTACCCAGGTCATTGATAGCAACGATCTGAATGTCCTTACGCCCAGACTCATACATGGCGCGCAAGACATTGCGGCCGATTCGGCCATACCCGTTGATAGCGACTTTAATAGCCATTTCTTTAAGTCTCCAGAAAAGTTAAGTAGCAGAAATAGAAATCGGTCAACCCAAATCTTCCAAAACTTTAGCGATATTCTCGGCCGTAAAGCCGAAGTGCTTGAACAGCACTCCAGCCGGTGCGGATTCACCGAACCGATCGAGCCCAACAACCCGACCGTCGAGGCCGACGTACTTGCGCCAGAAATCAGTCACTCCCGCTTCAACTGCCACGCGCTTGGTAACGCTCTTCGGCAGCACGGATTCGCGATAGGCGGCGTCCTGCGCATCGAAACAATCAGTCGACGGCATGGATACGACACGCACCTTCTTGCCCTTTGCGGCCAGAAGCTTCTGTGCCTCCATGGCAAGGGCAACCTCGGAGCCAGTCGCGATGATAATCGCTTGGGGATTACCGCCTGCGGCCTCGCTCAGTATGTAACCTCCGCGCTTGATATTGGCGATCTGCTGGCTGTCACGTGTCTGATGCGGCAGATTCTGGCGCGAGAAAATTAGGGAACTCGGACCCGAGGTGCGCTCAAGTGCGCACTTCCACGCCACTGTAGACTCGACTGCATCGCACGGCCGCCAAACCGACATGTTTGGCACCATTCGAAGAGTGGCCGTCTGCTCCACCGCCTGGTGGGTCGGACCATCTTCACCGAGACCGATGGAGTCGTGGGTATATACGAATAGAACACGCTGCTTCATGAGAGCAGCCATGCGCAGGGCATTACGGGCATACTCAGAGAACATGAGGAACGTGGCGCCATAGGGAATGAAACCCCCGTGCAGCGCAATTCCGTTCATGATGGCCGACATGCCGAATTCACGCACACCGTAGTAAATGTAGTTACCATCGGCAATCGTATTGCTTACACCTTTGGAACCCTTCCAAAGGGTCAGATTCGATCCTGCAAGATCGGCGGACCCGCCGAGAATTTCCGGAAGAACGGGAGCAAAACCATTGATCGCATTCTGCGAAGCCTTGCGCGAAGCAATTGTTTCAGCCTTGGCGTTAACCGATTTGATGAATTCTTCGGACTTCGCCGCCCAGTCTTTTGGCAGCTCGCCGTGAACGCGCCGCTCAAGCTCGGCAGCCAAGTCGGGATGGGCTTTCTTGTATTCGGCGAACTTCTTGTTCCATGCCTCTTCTGCATTCTTGCCTTTGGTGCGCGCATCCCAGCCGGCGTAAATCTGGTCGGGAATCACAAATGGCTCATACGTCCACCCCAGATTTTCGCGCGTCGCAGTGATTTCGGCCTCACCAAGAGGCGACCCGTGGCAATCATGGCTTCCACAAAGATTCGGCGCGCCGTAACCAATGACTGTCTTGCAGCAGATTAGAGACGGTTTGTCGTTTACCGCGCGAGCTTCCATGATCGCTTTCTTTATGGCATCCGAATTGTGGCCGTCGACTTCGCGCACGACGTGCCAACCGTATGCTTCAAAACGGCGCGGCGTATCGTCGGTAAACCAACCTTCAACATGCCCGTCGATCGAGATGCCATTGTCATCATAGAAGGCGATTAGTTTGCCCAGGCCGAGCGTACCCGCAAGAGAACAGGCCTCGTGCGAGATACCCTCCATAAGACAGCCATCCCCGAGGAACACGTAAGTGTAATGATCAATAATATGGTGGTTGTCGCGATTGAATTGTCCCGCCAGGACTTTTTCCGCGATTGCCATGCCAACGGCATTGGTGATTCCCTGCCCCAAAGGACCTGTCGTTGTCTCAACACCGGGCGTGTACCCGTATTCGGGGTGACCAGGCGTCTTGGAATGCAGTTGCCGGAAATTCTTAATCTCTTCCATCGGCAGTGCGTAACCGGTCAGATGCAAGAGACTGTAAAGCAGCATTGAGCCATGGCCGTTGGAAAGGACGAAGCGGTCGCGATTCGTCCACTTCGGGTTGCTCGGATTGTGTTTGAGGAAATCATTCCACAGAACTTCCGCTATATCTGCCATGCCCATGGGAGCACCGGGATGTCCTGAATTGGCCTTTTGCACAGCGTCCATGGATAGAGCGCGAATGGCGTTGGCCAAATCACGCCGGCTGGGTAACGCTTGTTGGGGTTTCGCTGACATGGACAAGTCCTCAATCACAAATGGGTTGAATTCGTGCGCCTTAACCGCTGCCCGCTGGCGCGCCGGGCGAGTCACCCGCCTGGAGTCGCAGGTTCTCCGATTGCCTCAATTACTGCCACCCCCTCCCTATCGGCGGGTGAGCATGCTTGCGCATCAGACAGCAGTAACAAAAAATCCCCTTGGTTCGGGCTTCGGGGCTACTCCCGCCGTGGCTCATGCCCACCAAAGGGATCGATCTGTATATTGTCTAATAGCAGCCGCCGTATATTCGGCCGACTATCTGGCTCGCCGATTCTGCGCGAAAATTGGCGCGGTATTGTCCCTCAGCGGTGAAGTTTGGGCAATAGCCTGCCTTTTGCCCAAATTTATGACCACATCAAAATGGGGGATGTTAGCCAAAAAGGTGGTCATTTAGCGGCTCTTATTCGGCTACATCTTCAGCCACGTCGACCATTGTTGGAACAATTCTGAATCCGCAGCTGCAACTACCGAGCGGGGTTCAAAAGTCGAGGCAAAGACCGGGTCTCCGTCCAGCGTGGCGGAATACCCTCCCGCCTCTTCCAATATCAGGGCCCCGGCAGCGTAGTCCCAGAGTTTCTGCCCACCATGCAGGTAAACATGGAATCGGCTGCGCGCGAGCCAACACCAATCCAGGGCACTCGAACCAAAATTGCGCTGTGAGGCATATGGTGGCCGCGAGCCCAGCCGCGCAGCCAAACGCTCATCAAGTCGTTTGAAATCCACCACCGCAATACAGCGTTCAATGGGAGGTTGCGCGTGCAACCGACATTGAAGCGTTTCACCGTTCAGCCAGGCTCCTCGCGCGCGTAAACCACTGAACATCTCGTCGCGCACGGGGTCGTAGACAATCGCCAGTTCCGGCCGGTTATTTTCGATCAGCGCAAGTGAAACGGAAAAAAAGGGAATGCCCGCGGCATAGTTGCTGGTCCCATCGAGCGGGTCGAGGCACCACAGAGCACCCCTCGCCGTTGCGGCGAGACGCTCATGCTCTTCACTTGCCATTTCCTCGCCGCAGAAATCAATGGTCGGCCAATTTTTGGCGAGGACTTCCTGCATCCGCGATTGCATCGCCAGGTCCGCGGCGGTAACAATGCTGCCGTCGTGCTTGATATCCTTTCGGACATCGGCAAAACGCGGCAAAAGCTCAGCCCTTGCGATGTCCCGTACCAGCAGCTGCAGAAACGCGAGATCAATCTTCAAGTCAGGATCCCTTCGGTTCTAGCTTGACGATACGAGCTCTTCTGCTTGCCTGCGACGCAGCGGATCCATTCTGAAGCCTTCGCTCAAGATCCAACAGTGCTCGGTGCATCTCCCCCTGCAGACGCAGCATGGTCTGTGCGGCACCTTCGGTGTAATAGACGGCTTCGTAGGCCACCGGTTCGATAAGTGCGCTGCGCGCCTGGGGGCGGAAATTCTGCCAAGCCAGCTCGATAGACCGATCACCGGCGCCGTCAGAAAAAATGATTTCTTCGGCATCGATCACCGCAAGATACTGCATGCTCCGGATTGGAACAAACAAGCAAGCCGTCTGCGCGCGCCGGAACATGCGGTAAATTAGGCTGTAACTGGCCGCTGGCAGGTGGCGCACTTCGCGTTGCAACTCATCAAGCCGATAAAAAACTTCCTCACCCATCACATACCGTCAATTGGCGTCTTTCTTCCACTTAATGGAACACCCCATGCTGGCAATCTGGTCGATCGGCCCTTTGCCTGTCTGGGCCACCTGCTTCATTGCTTCATAGAGATCGCGGCGAGCGCCCGCTACCGCCTCTTTTCGCGATTCGTCGAGTCGTCCGCGGTACTGAAGTTGCATCTGCTTGTTGTAACCGAAGAAATCCGGCGTGCAAACGGCGTCATACGCTTTGGCAACCTCCTGTGTCTCGTCAAAAACGTACGGAAAAGGAAAGTGCAGCTCGTCAGCGATCCGCTTCATATTCTCGAATGAATCTTCCGGATAATCGGCAGGGTCATTGGACATTATTGCAATGCTGTTTATGCCGTGTGTTCTGAGCTCGCGCGCATCACGAATTATGCTGTCGCGAATGGCTTTGACATATGGACAGTGATTGCAGATAAACATCACCAGCAAACCATTTTCTCCGCGGCTGTTGGCCAGAGTCCATGTCTTGCCGTCTGTGCCGCGCAAGGCGAAATCAGGTGCCGGTGTGCCAAACTCGCATATGGGCGTTTCAGTACGTACCATGGTCACAACCTCCGGCAATTCATCGGGTAAAATGGCAGTTTACACCACCCCCCCGGTCGCTTGAACTGCATCCCAAGGCACCATTCCGGGCACTGTCAATGTGGCCGGTATTTCTAACAGGCCTATACTTACTGGACCGACAGATACGACGCGAATTGCATTCGCCTCGGCGCCCGATCCGAGATTGGGGATAGCGCGTCGCGTTACACCAGATCCCGGTTAGAACGCGGGGCGAGACTTTCGGTGAAAGGAGCGACCGAGCGCGTCATGTCCATGAATCCGATACGCCGCCCCAGCATGGTGTTTTGCACCATCGTTGCGCTATGCGCATTCGCGCCAAATGCAACGCCGGCCCGTGCCGACAGCGGTACGCTTGTGCTTGCCGTCCAGCCGGAACACAGCCAGAGCGCGACACGCGCTGCTATCCGCCCACTTGCGGACTACTTGAGCAAGGTCACCGGCAAGCACTGCCGCATTCTGACCAGCCCGAACTTTCTCTCCTATTGGAATACTATTCACAAGGGTACCGGCTACGATCTCGCTTTCGATTCTTCGCATTTTACGGATTATCGGGTGAAGAAACTCGGGTTCATAGTTCTGGTAAAGATCCCGGGCG
This sequence comes from Pseudomonadota bacterium, assembly GCA_021783175.1. Next base: position 1,855 of record JAJXUF010000006.1, on the reverse strand, counting down.
ACATTAACTACAGCCTTGTCGTATTGGCCCGCAATTCGATCACCGATCCGAGCGAGCTAATTGCCAGACGCATTGCGACCCTTGGCATTCCAAGTCTCGACTCCACTCGCCTCAACGCGATGTTTCCGAATCCAATGCGCCAGCCCATAATGGTCGAGGTTAGCAGCAATGAAGCGGGCCTGAATATGCTGCTCCAGGGCAAAGTCGCGGCCGCGATGCTTCCGACACCATTAGTCAGACAGGCCATTGCGCACGGAACTAAACTATCCATAGTTGCGGTGACTGAACCTATTCCGCAAACTGCGCTTTCCGCTGCGCCGTCCGTCGATCGCCGCACACGTCGAGTCATTCGGAAATCCCTGCTTGACGCAGGTGATAGCAAGTCCGGCCGAAAGATGCTGCAAGCGATCGGCATACCTCACTTTGACCCGGCAACTGCCGCCGTATATCGCGGACAGTCTCGCGTGCTCAGGAGTTACTGGGGGTACTAGAAATCCACCACGGCAGCACGCCCAGACGACCCAAATATGGCGATCTACGTCGCATCGCTTGTACCCAATATCCTGCATCTTGTATCTTGACCCTATGAACAATTCTTCCCTAATTCAGCGTGACCTTGCGGTGCTTTGGCACCCTTGCACCCAAATGAAGGACCATGAGCAGCTACCGCCGATCCCTATCCGGCGGGGAGAAGGTGTATGGCTGGAAGACTTTGATGGGCGTCGTTACATAGATGGCATTAGTTCCTGGTGGGTAAATCTTTTTGGCCACGCCAATGCACGCATCAACGCCGCAATAGCCGATCAGCTTCGATCGCTGGAACACGTAATTTTGGCCGGCTTTACTCATGAGCCGGTGGTACGCCTATCGGAAAGACTGATTGAAATTGCCCCGCACGGGTTAAGTCGCTGCTTCTATGCAGACAGCGGATCCGCGGCCGTTGAAGTGGCCTTGAAAATGAGCTTTCATTACTGGCGAAACTCGGGGCAATCGAAGCGTAACCGCTTTATCAGTCTGGATAATGGCTACCACGGAGAAACACTCGGTGCGCTGTCAGTGGGCAGCGTAGCCCTTTACCGTAACACATATGACCCGCTGCTGCTGAATAACATAGTGGTGCCGTCACCGGACTGTTACCACCGGAGCGCGGGCGAATCCTGCGCCGATTTCTCGCGGCGGATGTTCGAGCCAATGCGCGAAGCGCTCGAGCGACATGCAGACGAAGTATGCGCAGTTATCGTCGAACCGCTTGTGCAGTGCGCCGGTGGTATGCGTATGTATGACCCTGTGTACCTGAGTCTTCTGCGACAAGCATGCGACAAGTACAAAGTTCATCTAATTGCCGACGAAATAGCCGTGGGATTCGGGCGCACCGGGACCATGTTCGCGTGCGAACAGGCAGCAATCCGGCCCGACATCTTGTGTATTGGCAAGGGACTCACGGGTGGCTACTTGCCGCTTTCCGCCTGCCTAACTACCGATGACATCTATGACGCGTTCTATGCCGACTATGCGGCGCAGCGGGCCTTTTTGCATTCACACAGCTATACCGGGAATCCCCTTGCCTGCGCCGCGGCACATGCAACTCTCGACATATTCCGTGACGAAAACGTTCTTAGCCGCAATCGGATGCTCGCGGAGCATATGGCGAGGGCTGTCGCCGACCTCGCTGGGCACGTGCATGTTGGGGAAATACGACAGACCGGAATGATTCTGGCTATCGAGATGGTAAAAGACCGCACGACTAAGGAAAGCTATTCTTGGCAGGAACGGCGCGGACGCCTGGTATATCAATACGCCCTTGCGCATGGCGCCTTGCTGCGACCACTGGGCGACGTAATCTATTTCATGCCCC
>JAJXUF010000237.1 GCA_021783175.1 Pseudomonadota bacterium | reverse complement strand
CCTCGGTTAACGGAGTCAGAGTCCGCTGTCCTACCACTAGACGATCCCCCAAAGCATCCGTGGCCGGTGGCCACCAATGACGGACTGCAGGTCCCCGACTTGCAAACCGGCGCGGGATTTTGGACTCCAAAGCCAACCGGGTCGCCGAAAACTGCCGCAAGTGGCAGGACGCTGATCCCGCTTTGCCAAGCAGCGGAATGGCGCAAGAATGCCCCACCCCACTGCCTGGATGCGAATCCGTTTTCTAGCGCTTGGAGTACTGCGATGCCTTGCGTGCCTTGTGCAAACCGACCTTCTTGCGCTCGACTTCGCGCGCATCGCGGGTCACGAAGCCTGCCTTGCGCAACGCTGGACGCAGCGTATTGTCATACTCCATCAGCGCACGCGTGATTCCGTGACGGATTGCACCAGCCTGGCCGCTTGGGCCGCCGCCCGCGACGTTGACGCGGACGTCAAACTTGTCCTGCATGTCGAGCGTCACGAAGGGCGAACGCACCATCATGCGGGAGGTCTCGCGCCCGAAGTACTCATCGAGCGGGCGGTTATTGACCGTGATCGCACCTTTGCCGCGCGTAAGATTCACTCGCGCGGTCGCAGTCTTGCGTCGCCCGGTGCCGTAATTTCTCTGCTCTGCCATAGGATCTTCCGTCAGATATCCAAAAGTTTCGGTTGCTGGGCACTATGCCCGTGTTCGGCACCGGCATAGACCTTGAGCTTGCGGAACATCGCACGCCCCAGCGGTCCCTTCGGCAGCATGCCGCGCACCGCCGTTTCGATGACCCGTTCCGGAGCACGCGCACGCAGTTCCACGAAACTGAAGGACTTGAGGCCGCTCTGGTATCCGCTGTAATGATGATAAAGCTTGTCTTTCGACTTGTTGCCGGTCACGCGAACTTTGTCAGCATTCACCACAACGATGTAGTCGCCGGTGTCGACGTGCGGCGTAAATTCGGGCTTGTGTTTGCCGCGCAAACGATGCGCGATTTCGGTGGCGAGACGACCCAGCACCTTGTTCGTGGCATCAACCACATACCAATCGCGCTTGGCGCTTTCCGCCCTTGCCATAAAGGTTTTCATTCGGATTCTTCCAGAAGCATACCCAATCAAAGGTGGCTTGACGCAAGGGTTCACTCCCTCCCGTCCGCCGCCGATCCGTACGTGCGTGTTTCCGCGCGTACGGTTCCCAGCGAATATTATCGCCACCAATCTTAAAGGGCGGCGATTTTATCAGCGTCCGGCAAGAAATACCAGCCGGAATTTCCCTGGAAATTGCGTACCTGTCGGGGTTTCCAACGGCGTGGCTCTCAGGTTTTGCCAACGCGCTGCAGGCCATCATGGCAGTGCCGATGACTCAGTTCGAGATTGGTCATCCGGTTATTCGCCCTGTCACCATCGGGGCGATGGACTTCCAGCCGATCGTTCCTGTACAGAATACCGTGGCACCACGCACAACAGTTCCTCTGCTTGGCTTTGAGCTTTGGCTGACCGGTGGGCTTGAAGCCGCCCCTTCGGGCTGCACGAGCCGGGCATGATCCAAAAGCCAACCCCAAGTGGCAATGCGCAGTGTTAACCTCGTTCCTGATATGGGGGGGGGTTTACCGGGGCACGCGACAGTAGTATTGTCCTCCCGCGACAAAAAAAAGGGCGTGGCCAATAGACCACGCCCGAACCACCACTAGGAGGATGGAGGAGCCAGGTGGTACCGAGTTGCAGGGCAACTGGGCACCGAAATCTTTCATCTACAGATGCAAGTTGTGGGCCACATGAAGACGTCCATCAACTTACATTTGAATATAATAATACGCTAATATTTTTACCTGTCAACATTGTTCTGTAATTTTTACCCATACGCATTGGCGACGTTGCTACACCCTTGATATTAATGGTGTTTTAGCAGGCCATGGAGATCAACAGCCGTCCTAAAAAGACGCGACAGGGGCACTTCCCGGGTACGACATAGCTTGCAGGTCGCTACAGCCGACTGATTTTTGTTTGCGCCACCGCCCCAGGAAAATACACAGCAAGGCAAAAGCTGCACCAATATTGACCCTGGCGCACCATTGCTGCTCTAAGCAATCTAAAGAAAGCGGCAATAGCGAGCTGCCACAGCCGGCCCTGGAGCTTCACGCCGGGAAACCGGTTGCGAAACTGCGCACCTTCAGATTCTAAGCCGCTCCACCACATGCCCTTTTTGCAGGTGTTGGTTAATGATTTCGTCGATGTCTTCCTGATCGACATAGGTATACCAAGTACCTTCCGGATAAATCACCATAGCCGGACCCTCTTCGCAGCGATCGAGGCAGCCTGCGGTGTTGATACGCACCCCGCCCTTGCCGGCGAGACCCAGTGCCTTGACCTTCCCCTTGGCGTAGTCAAGCATTGCCAGCGAACCTTTGTCCGCGCAACAGGCTTTGCCATTGGTGCGTTGATTCGTGCAGAAAAAGACGTGATACCTGTAGTACGGTTCGCTCATGGCCTCTCTCTTCTTTCCTCCGCTGGTGGCGGCAATCAATCCCGGCAGAGTATAGTGTAACGCCTGCTCCATCTGCTAAAGCCATTTCCACCTGGATTTCATCCGCCTTTGCAACCGTCACGCAACGCTGAACCCTTCCCCCTGGAAAAGGCTGATCGTTGCGTCATGTGCGGCCTGTGCCTGCCACGCTGCCCGACCTATCTGAAGACCGGGGATGAAAACGAATCACCTCGTGGCCGTATAGCCCTGATGCGGGCAATGGCCGTTGGCGACCTGCCAGTCAACGCGCGGCTCGAGTCCCACATTGACCTGTGCCTGGCCTGCCGCACCTGCGAGAATGTTTGCCCATCCAAGGTTGAATACGGCGTTCTCCTCGAGGCAGGACGCGCTATCCTCGCCGCCAAACGTCCGCACCGACCACTTACGCGGTTCGTGAGCCACATTGCGCTCGATTGGCTGATAGCTCGGCCGCAGAATCTGCGTGTAGTCGCCCGTCTTCTGCGCTTCTACCAGCGTAGCGGCGCACAACGCCTGTTGCGCGCCGCCGGCATGTTCGGTCTACCCGGCATGGCGCGGCTGGATGGAGCCCTGCCGCCAATCGGGGCAGGGGGACGTTGGCGTGAGATCTACCCGGCGTTTGGGGAAACACGTGCGCGCATCATGCTTTTTACCGGCTGTGTCGCAGGTGTCGCCGACCGAGATACGCTCAATGCAACGGTTCACGTCCTCACCCGTCTTGGCTACGAAGTACAGATTCCTTCGGTACAAACGTGTTGCGGCGCGCTTCATCTGCATGCGGGCCAGCGTGCCACCGCTGAAACTCTCATGCACCAGAATCTCGTTGCGTTTGCGAAAAGTGCAGAGCCATCTGACGCCGCTGGCGGCAACCTCCCTATCATTCATGCAGCGAGCGGGTGTGGCGCGACACTCGCCGAATACGCCCGTCACCTGCCCGGCAAGCCGGAGGCACAGGTATTTGTGGATCGGCTTGTCGACGTTAATCGATTTATTGCCAAAGTGGTCTGGCCTGAAAACGTCAGACTGGCGCCGTTAGCCAAGACCATTGCTGTGCACGACCCTTGCTCGCTACGCAACGTCCTGCATGGGCAACAATGGCCATATACCCTGCTGCGCCAAATTCCGCGAGCACGCGTTGTGGAACTCTCAACGAACGAAATATGCTGCGGCGGAGCTGGCGCATATCCAATTACCGAGCCGCACATGGCAGAGAAGCTTCGCGCTGACAAGCTTGAGGCGATTCACGACCTGGCGCCTGACATTCTTGTGAGCACGAACCTCGGTTGCGCACTGCATCTTCAAGCTGGTCTACGCCAACAAGGATCGCGGCTCGAGGTGATCCACCCTATCGTATTACTTGAACGCCAGCTGCGCTGGCCCGGAAACCCGGAATAAGACAGAAGACTTGTAACCGCCACCGCTGCTCTTGTATGGTAACTGTATGGAACCGCGCGAGTATTCCACTATCGACAGACTGATCCACGAGGTGGACCAGGCGCTGCATACGGTCTTCGGACCACTAGCGACTCCAGGGCGCCCCACACCCGCGGCGGACGCTACCGAACACGATCTGGATGCCGCAGAACGCGACTTGTCTGCGCGTTTGATGCGCATCAACCACGCCGGCGAAGTTGCAGCACAGGCGTTGTACCAGGGCCAAGCTCTGACCGCGCGCCTGACCCTGGTGCGAGAAAAAATGGAAC
>JAJXUF010000059.1 GCA_021783175.1 Pseudomonadota bacterium | reverse complement strand
ATCCAACACCATTGACGCCGCAGGCGTCTACGGCACGCTCGGTACCCCCGCTCCTGGAAATATTCCCGGGGCGCGCAGGTATGCCGTCGATTGGACCGACGCGCGCGGCAACCTCTGGCTCTTCGGGGGTTACGGGTATGACTCGACCGGGACGCTGGGCGATCTCAATGACCTGTGGGAATTCAGTCCGACCTCCAACCAATGGACCTGGGAGGGAGGATCCAGCACCGTTAACACCGCAGGCGTCTATGGCACGCTCGGTACCCCCGCCTCCACTAATGTCCCGGGCGCGCGGTCCGGTGCCGTCGCCTGGACCGACGCGAACGGCAACCGCTGGCTCTTCGGCGGCGACGAGTATGTTTCGTCCGGGACGCCACGCTTTCTCAATGACCTGTGGGAATTCAATCCTGCAACCAGCCAATGGACCTGGGAGGGAGGATCCAACACCGTTAACGCCGCAGGCGTCTACGGCACGCTCGGTACCTCCGTTGCTGGAAATATTCCCGGGGCGCGCGAGCTTGCCGTCGACTGGACCGACGCGCGCGGCAACCTCTGGCTCTTCGGGGGTTACGCGTATGATTCGGCCGGGAATCTGGGCTATCTCAATGACCTGTGGGAATTCAGTCCGGCCTCCAACCAATGGACCTGGGAGGGGGGATCCAACACCGTTAACACCGCAGGCGTCTATGGCACGCTCGGTACCCCCGCCTCCACTAATGTCCCGGGCGCGCGGGTTGCTGCGAAGAACTGGACTGACGCGAATGGCAACGTCTGGCTCTTCGGTGGTGAGGCGTATGGCAGTGACGGGTTGCGGAGACTTATCAATGATCTTTGGAAATTCAATCCCGCGACCAGCCAATGGACCTGGGAGGGGGGATCCAGCACCGGTGACGCCACAGACGTCTACGGTACGCTCGGTACGCCCGCCCCCGGAAATATCCCCGGGGCGCGGGGATACTACGACACCTGGACCGACGCGAGCGGCACCGTCTGGTTGTTCGGGGGTTACGGGGCTGCCTCGACTGGCACGCAGGGCGAGCTCAATGAGCTTTGGACCTACCGCCCTTGAGGGGCAATCGCGCGCCCGGTCGGGGTGAGCGCCGGAGCGTGCTGCAAGCCGTTGACCCCTAACATCACTGAGTCAAGTCTGAGTGCTTGGATTGCGCAGGCGGCGCCGTCAAGAGAGACGGCGCCTGCGCCTTCACGCCGCCGCGCGCTACGAGGAGATTGCCGTCATCGAACAACGCATCAAAACCTGGGCAGCGTGAACCACGCCAGTAAGCGAATCGCCGAGATTCCCGGAGTCGGTTCACTCACCGCGACGGCAGCGATCAGGGGGGATGCCGGGGCGTTCTGGTCCGGGCGGGCGTATGCGGCTCTTGCGCATCAGCCAGCGTGGCGAACCCATTAAGCTACTGGCGCGCTCCAGGCAGTCCGCCCACTCGCACTTCCCTATCACTGGTCGCACCCTTGGTCCTGCAGTCCGGGGTCATCCTGTGTTCGGGATCAACTCTGTATGGGAATTGACGGTCCGGCTTAGCGTTTCATCGAGTCAAAAAACTCAGCGTTATTCTTGGTTGAGCGCAGCTTGTCGAGCAGGAACTCGGAGGCCTCCATGTCGTCCATGGGGTGCAGGAGCTTGCGAAGGATCCACATCTTTTGCAGCTCAGCCGCTTCAATAAGAAGCTCTTCGCGGCGGGTACCGGAGCGGTTGATGTTGATCGCCGGATAAACGCGCTTTTCCGAAAGCCTGCGATCCAGGTGTATCTCCATATTGCCAGTGCCCTTGAATTCTTCGTAGATCACGTCATCCATCTTGGAGCCGGTTTCGATCAGTGCCGTGGCCAGAATGGTCAGGCTGCCACCTTCCTCGATGTTGCGCGCGGCACCGAAGAAGCGCTTCGGCCGCTGCAGCGCATTGGCATCGACGCCACCGGTCAGCACTTTGCCTGACGCCGGTACCACGGTGTTGTAGGCGCGCGCGAGACGCGTGATCGAATCCAGCAGAATCACGACGTCGCGTTTGTGTTCGACCAGACGCTTGGCCTTCTCGATGACCATCTCAGCGACCTGTACGTGGCGCGTAGCCGGTTCATCGAACGTCGAGGAGATCACTTCACCGCGCACCGAGCGCTGCATTTCGGTGACTTCTTCCGGGCGCTCGTCAATCAACAGCACAATGAGTACGCATTCCGGATGGTTCGCGGTAATGGAATGGGCGATGTTCTGCAGCATTACCGTTTTGCCGCTCTTGGGCGAAGATACGATCAGACCACGCTGACCCATGCCGATAGGAGCGATAAGATCAATGACCCTGCCGGTCAGGTTCTCGCTTGAGGCGTTATCGCGCTCAAGCATCATCCGGCGATTCGGGTGCAGCGGGGTGAGATTTTCAAAAAGTACTTTGTTTTTTGCTTCTTCAGGGGACTGGTAATTGACCTGGTCCACCTTAAGCAGGGCAAAGTAGCGTTCCGATTCCTTCGGCGGCCTGATAGTGCCGCTTACCGTGTCGCCAGTGCGTAGGTTAAAACGCCGAATCTGGGAGGGCGAGACGTAGATATCGTCGGGACCAGCCAGATACGAACTGTCGGCCGAACGCAGGAACCCGAACCCATCCTGCAGGATTTCCACGACACCCTCTCCGGTGATGTCTTCTCCCTTTTTGGCTTGGGCCTTGAGCAGCGCAAAGATCAGGTCCTGTTTGCGCAGCCGGCTGCCGCCCTCGAGGTCCATGGCGGCCGCCATATCAACAAGTTCGGTGGCGGGTTTCTTCTTAAGTTCGGAAAGATTCATAAGAGTACGGGTCTGGTCGGTAGCAGCTGGGTACATGGGGGAAAAGGAAGGACTTGCCCATCGGCAGCCCTACAAGTTGGAAAAAAAGGGCTTAAGCTTAACTAGCTAACTGGATTTGAGAAACTCAAAGAATTATTTGTATCTTCCGGAACAAAATAGCACCTGTTTGGGCCGTCGTCCAGTCTGAATAATCGCGTCTCCGATACGTTTCATCTTTTTCAGAGATTGCCGTCAATGAAAGCCGACAACTGCGATTTCGACACGGCCCCAACTTTTGTGGCTTCCACGTTACCGTTCTTGAAGAGCATCAGCGTGGGGATGCCGCGAATACCGTATTTCGGTGGTGTCGCAGGATTCTCGTCAATGTTGAGCTTGATGATCTTGAGTTTGCCGGCATATTCACCGGAGATCTCCTCGAGGACCGGCGCAATCATCTTGCAGGGACCGCACCACTCTGCCCAAAAGTCCACCAGCACTGGGCCGGGAGATTTGAGCACTTCTTGCTCGAACGAGCTGTCCGTGACATGGCTAATAGCTTGACTCATGATCGAATGTCTCCGTGCTGACAGAAAAAATGGAGTCTACCGCAATCCAGGCGTTCCCATTCCTGGACAGGAATCCTTGATATTTGATCGGATTCACCCAGCCAATGCAAGAACGGCTCACCAAAATGCGGAAAAACGCCACATTTTAGCGCAATTTATCCCAATCGAGCCCGTTTCCTGTTATTCTAAGACGCGCATAGATGAGCTCACACCACCTTACAGACAGGCATTTCGCCGACCTTGGCTTAGCAGAGCCCCTGCTGCGCGGTTTGCGCGACATCGGTTTCGATTTCTGCACCCCGATTCAGGCCGCGGCCTTGCCGCTGGCGCTGACCGGGCAGGACGTGGCCGGGCAGGCGCAAACGGGTACTGGCAAGACTGCAGCTTTCTTGCTAGCGGCATTTCACCACTTGTTGTGCCACCCGGCAGACGCCATTCGCCGCGCCAACCAGCCGCGGGTCGTAATTCTCGCCCCAACACGCGAACTGGCAATACAGATCCACAAGGATGCCGAAGTGCTAGGTGCCCACACCGGCTTCCGGCTCGCGTTAGTCTACGGCGGAACCGGCTACGATTCGCAGCGACGTGTTCTGGAGCAGGGCGTCGACATGCTGATCGGAACACCCGGGCGCATGATCGATTATTTCAAGCAGCACGTATTCGATCTTGCTGCGATCCAGGTCATGGTTCTGGACGAAGCCGACCGTATGTTCGATCTTGGCTTCATCAAGGACATTCGCTATCTGTTGCGGCGCATGCCGCCTCCAGAACGGCGGTTGGGCATGCTGTTTTCGGCGACGCTTTCCTATCGCGTGACCGAGCTTGCCTACGAGCACATGAACAATCCACGGCTCATTAAGATTGAGTCGGACAAGATCACCGCGGAGCGGGTGACTGAAACGCTCTACCACACTGCCAACGAAGAAAAGATTCCGCTGCTTGTAGGCCTTTTGCGGCAAACGGATCCGCGCCGCAGTCTGGTGTTCACCAATACCAAGGGTGCTGCCGACCGAGTGCGGTCCTGGCTGACGGCGAACGGTTTTAACGCAGAAGTGCTTTCGGGTGACGTGCCTCAGACCAAGCGCCAGCATTTACTGCACGAATTCCAGGAAGGCCGGCTGCCCATTTTGGTTGCCACGGACGTGGCTGCCCGCGGGCTGCACATACCGGATGTAAGTCACGTTTTCAATTTTGATTTACCCCAGGACGCTGAAGACTATGTGCATCGCATAGGCCGGACCGCACGTGCCGGGGCGAGCGGCGATGCCATCAGCTTCGCATGCGAAGAATACGCATTTTCTCTCATGGATATCGAACAGTACGTGGGACATAAGATTCCGGTAGAACGCATACGGGACGATCTGTTACCCGCGCTTGAAACTCCGCCCAAGGGGAGCGCCGTGCGGGAGCGTGGGCGTCATGGGCGGCGTGCAGGGCACAGCCCCGACGGCGAGCACCGGCCGCGGCGCGATGCAAGAGGCCCAAAGACCAGCGGGGAAAAGCGGCGCGAAATGCCGCGCGAAATGCCGCGCGAAATGCCGCAACCTGTGGCGAGTCCGTTGCCGACTGCGAAATCGGAATCTGCCGCGTCCGAACGCAAGCGCGGACCACTGCATCGGCGCAAGCAAACGGAAAAACCGGCGATTGGCTAAGCGCGCCGCCGCCAAAAAGCGCAACTAACCCCAGGAGACCGCAAAAAAGTGGCCAAAATCATCGCTTCCGATGGTACGGAAACAACGGATTTTTTGGCGATTCAGGCGCGACTGGCACGCCTCGGTGTGGCCCTGAATTCGTGGCCGGCGCCGGCCGATTCTGGAATACGCACGCTGCTCGACAAGAAAAGCCTTGATGATGCGGAAAAGGCGCGCCTCCTTGAATCTGTGGACAATCGTTTTCAGGAACTGAAGCGCACTAAGGGCTATACCACGCGCGACATGATCGTGATTCACGAGGACATTCCCGGCCTTGCCGATATGCTCGCCAAGTTCGAGAAAATTCATTATCACACCGACGACGAAGTGCGCTATATCGTGGCAGGTCGCGGCTATTTCGGATTTGTCGAGCCGGACGGCGAACAATTCCTGCTCGAAGTCGGCGCCTCTGACTATATCAATGTTCCGGCTAATGCCGAGCACTGGTTCGAAATGAGGGATTCGCAGCGTATTAAGGCGGTCCGCTATTTCATTGACACTTCTGGTTGGACGCCGGTTTACACGGAACGTGCGCTGGCGGAATTTGCCTGAGGGGGCGTCCCGCGCTGATCATTCGCCGGCCTGCTGCCGTTGGCACGGTAGGTTTAGGGGCTCGCAACAGGATGCGGCAGGCGGCGTGTATAGCGGCATGCATATTCGAATTCCGGATCTCGTTGCTGTGAGTGACGCAACGGCAGAAGTCCTCCTGTCCCTGCGCAAGCGATATGAAAAGCCTGTCGATGTGCGGATTTCCTGTTTGACCGAGTTGAAATTGCATGGCGGAACTCTTTGACACACAGTCCGCGCGCAGCGCATTGGTCGGCATCGCGCGCGATTTTCATGGCCGCGGCTGGATGGCTGGCACGGCGGGCAACCTCAGCGCACGCTTGGACGAGGATCATTTCTGGATTACGGCAAGCGGCAAGCCTAAAGGTCGTCTGCAGGAGTCAGATTTTCTCCTGATACGTATTTCAGACGGTGCCGTGGCGGAACGTCTGGCTGCGCACGACAGGCCCTCCGCCGAAACAGCAATACATCGCGCCATATACTCCCTTTTTCCCGATTCCCGCGCCTGTCTCCACGGCCACAGCATCGAAGCCTGCATGGCGGCGAATCAAGCACCGCCCGCAGCCACTGGATTGCCGTTGCCGGCCCTGGAAATGGTCAAGGGATTTGATATCTGGGATGAGAATCCCGCTGTCGAGTTGCCATTGTTCGAGAATTGGCTGGACGTCGAGCGCATCGCCACGTCCGTGCGGACGCGTTTCGAGCAGGTGGCGCCGGCGGTTTCTGCGCTCATGATACGCGCCCATGGCGCTACCGTTTGGGGTCGCAGTCTGCAGGAGGCTTACAATCGTTTCGAGGTTTTGGATTTTCTGCTGACCTACCTGACACGCTCTGCGCGAAGCCGCTAGCGCTTCCGCTACGCGAACCCCAAGCGGTTACAATTTTCGTGTCATTTTGCGGTGGCTCAGGCCGGCTTCCAGGAGTTCACCTCTCACGGGGGTGAAGCCATGCGCGAGATAGAAGCCGATCGCCGGCGTTTGTGCGGTCAGCCATACTTCCGCCAACGCACGATCACGTGCGCTGCCGACGAGGGCTTCAAGCATTGCTCCTCCAACGCCGCAACCTCGCCAGGGCCGAAGTACCGCCATGCGGCCGATATGCCCGTCGGAAAACATGCGGGCTGTGCCTATTGGCAGTTCCGGCTGTGCAAAAACCACCACATGTGTGCAAGAAGCATCGCAGCCGTCCCATTCGAGCTCCGCTGCAATACCCTGTTCCTCAACGAATACAGCATGACGCACGCTCCGGCTTGCCGGCTCGGCTTCATCCCAGCTCAGTTGTCGCAGCGTCCAGGCGCGCAATGTCATGCAGCTTGGACCTCCGGGCAGGGCCAACGACTTCTGTTAGTCATGAACAAATATTATCTGTTAAGGTAGCGGCATGTCGCGTCGAATTCTGCTTGGCATGTGTTTGCTGGTGGCTCTGCTGGCCATGCCCTGGGCTGACAGGGCATCGGACAACGTCGCAGTTCAGCTTGATATTGACGGACCAATCGGACCGGCGACAAGCGATTATGTTCACCGCGGACTTGAAGAGGCCAAGCGCCTCAATGCCGTGCTGGTAGTTCTGCGCATGGATACGCCGGGAGGACTCGACATTTCCATGCGCAAGATCATCCGCGACATCCTCGCCTCACCCGTGCCGGTTGCTGCATTCGTCGCACCGAGTGGCGCGCGCGCCGCCAGCGCTGGGACCTACATTCTCTATGCATGCCAAATCGCGGCCATGGCGCCGGCGACCAATCTCGGGGCGGCGACGCCCGTGCAAATCGGGGGTTTGGGCGTGCCTGGAGGAGAAAAGCCACAGCGTGGGACGGAGGGAAAATCAAACGTAGTGCAGCCACCGACTGACACGGAGACTCGCAAAATAACCAACGATGCCGTTGCCTACATCCGCAGCCTGGCGCAATTGCGCGGGCGCAATGCGAACTGGGCGGAGCAAGCGGTGCGCCAGGCGGTGAGCTTGCCGGCCCAGGAGGCCGTCAAGATCGGAGTAGTCGACCTGATCGCGAAAAACGTGGACGACCTTCTCACCAAGGTTGATGGGCGCGAAGTTCAGGTCGTCGGCAAGGCGGTGACGCTACACACGGCCGGTGCGCGGGTGGTTCGAATCGAACCGGACTGGCGCAACCGCCTGCTATCGATCATCACCGATCCCAACGTTGCCTATATCTTGTTGCTGTTGGGGGCATACGGACTATTCTTCGAGTTCTGGCACCCCGGCTTTGTGCTGCCGGGCGTTGTCGGGGCAATCAGTCTGTTGCTGGCCCTTTTCGCGTTCCAGGTGCTGCCTGTGAGCTTTGCCGGGCTCGGCCTTATGTTGCTGGGAATCGTATTTATGGTTGCGGAAGCGTTCATGCCAAGTTTCGGAGCGCTTGGTGTAGGCGGGGTAATCGCCTTTGTGGTCGGTTCGGTCATGCTGCTGAATACACACGCGCCCGGGTTCGGTGTGTCATGGTGGCTTATTGGCAGTTTTTCCCTGGTGAGCGCGGGGTTTTTCATGACTGTGGTGTCGTTGGCAATACGCGCGCGGCGACGGCCGGTTGTCACAGGCCGCGAGGAAATGATCGGCTACATCGGCGAGTCGCTTGGCACGTTCAAGAGCGAGGGTCGAGTCCGAGTTCACAGCGAAGAGTGGCAGGCCGAGACGCGGGTGCCGCTGGCGCGCGGCCAGAAAGTGAAGGTCGTGGGAATCAAGGGCCTGGTATTGATGGTCGAACCATATGAGGGGGAGGGAAGCTAGCATGGAATTTCTGTCTTCAAGCTTTGTTGTCCTGGTTCTTTTTATACTGTTTTTCTCCTCGGTTCGCATATTGCGCGAATACGAGCGCGGAGTTGTCTTTTTATTGGGACGCTTCTGGAAGGTCAAAGGACCGGGAATAATCCTTGTTTTTCCCGTCGTACAGCAGATGGTCAAAGTGGATCTTCGTACCATCGTCTTGGAAGTACCGCCCCAGGATGTGATCTCGCGCGACAACGTTTCTGTCAAAGTCAGCGCCGTCGTTTACTTTCGGGTTATCGACCCGCAGCGCGCCATCATACAGATAGAGGACTATTATGCGGCCACCAGCCAGCTAGCCCAGACGACGTTGCGCAGCGTCCTCGGCAAGCACGAGCTGGACGAAATGCTCGCAGAGCGTGATAAGCTCAATACCGACGTGCAGAAGATACTTGACGCCGCTACTGATGCCTGGGGCATCAAGGCATCGAGCGTCGAAATCAAGCATGTGGACATTGACCCAACGATGGTACGGGCGATCGCGCAGCAGGCTGAAGCCGAGCGCCAGCGGCGGGCAAAAATTATCAATGCCGAAGGTGAATTCCAGGCGGCGGAAAAACTGGTGCAAGCCGCGCAGCTGATTAGCCAGAGTCCGCAAGCATTGCAGCTGCGCTATTTGCAGACCCTGATCACGATTGCCGGAGAGAAATCCTCGACCATCGTTTTCCCGCTGCCTATGGATATTCTGAGACCGTTTCTGGAAGGACGAGACAAAGGTTCGTCCTGAGCCATCCGGACCGGATGGTGCAGCAGGCGCGTCGTTCTACTGCACCGTCCAGTAGTCGACGGATACCGAATCGTTGACGAGACCGAATTCAAGCGTAGGAAAGTAACCTGTGATGTTCGGCATGCTGGGTCCGGGAAGCTGTACGATGCCCGGGTAACCGTCAATGCGGCGGGTCGCCAGTTGCTGACCTCTGTAAACAAAGGCAAGAGAATGAGTAGCCAGGCGATAGCCCGGTTGCCAGGCCTGGCCGTCGAAGGCATAGGAAACTATGACTTTGCATAAAAGCACCTCCGCACCGTTCACCTGACCGTAGAACTGGATCTCCCGATCCGGTGGCTGGGCGGCCGATTCTATTTCGTCTCCTTGATTCACGATCCAAGACGGCTCGGCCGTGCCGGCGTCAGGCGAGCGTTGTGAACCGGAATTCGTTGAGATCGGTACTGACACAAAGGAACTGCCATTTTGGTACTCGAGGATGGCCAGATTCGTAGAGGCGTACGCACGCGAAGTGGTCGCGAGGATCGTGCTGGCAGCTGCCGCCGATGCCAAGAACAAACGCGCCGCGCGCCGCATAAGGTCTCCTTTCTTTTGTTGAGGTCTTCTTTTGTCTTTCACGTCGAGCCGCTTGTCCGCATGCCGCATGACATGTTTGCAAGTGTAGACATCCCGGGCCGAAATGCCACGTATCGTCTTTTTTTACAACCACTCACGCGGTTTCAGGAAGTCATCGTAAAGCCTTGCCTCAGGGCTGCCCGCCGCCGGATGCCAATCATAGCGCCATCGCACCAGCGGCGGCAGCGACATCAGTATCGACTCGGTCCGACCGCCTGACTGCAGGCCAAACAAGGTTCCGCGGTCGTACACGAGATTGAACTCAACGTAACGTCCGCGCCGGTAAAGCTGAAAATCGCGCTCGCGCTCGCCAAACGGCATGTCCTTGCGGCGCTCGACGATGGGCAGATATGCCGGCAGGAAGCTATCGCCCACGCTACGCATGAAGGCGAAGCTGTGCTCGAAATTCCGATCGCTGAAGTCATCGAAGAACAGGCCGCCGATGCCGCGGGTTTCGCCACGGTGCTTCAGGAAGAAGTACTCATCACACCATTTCTTGAAACGGGTGTAATAGTCCTGTCCGAAAGGAGCGCAGGCCTGGTGTGCGATCCCGTGCCAGTGTCTGGCGTCATCCTCGAACCCGTAATACGGCGTCAGATCGAAGCCGCCGCCAAACCACCACACGGGGGGTGCCCCGGGTTTGTCTGCAATGAAGAAACGCACGTTACAGTGTGATGTCGGTATATAGGGGTTGCGTGGATGAATGACCAATGACACGCCCATAGCCTGAAAGGAACGGCCGGCGAGCTCCGGGCGCTGTGCGCTCGCAGACGGGGGCAGGCGCTGTCCGTCAACGTGCGAAAAATTCACGCCCGCCTGCTCGAAAACCCGGCCATCCGTGAGTATGCGTGTGCGGCCCCCGCCGCCATCCGGTCGTTGCCAGGCATCTTCATGAAATTTGCCTTCGCCGTCAGCGGCAGCGAGCGCAGTGCAGACTTGCTCCTGCAAATCTAGCAGGTAGCCTAAAACGCCATCGATACTTATGTTGTTCATATTCGTCCGCCCGCTAGCCCGGACGCAGGACACGGCCGGTGGCGGCGTCGATAATCTGGGTTGGGCGCCGCAGTCCACCTACCCGGCCCGGCAGCACGTAGTCGACAAGCTTACCGAAACGCCGCACCACCTCGCGCCGGGTACGTGCCGGGCGCTGACCGGAGCGGTTGGCACTGGTTGATACGATCGCCATATTGGCCGCGCGGCACAGCGCTGCTGCCTGCGCATGGGCGGTGACGCGCACGGCGATGCGCGGCGACCCTCCTGTTACCCACGGAATGATTCCGGACCGCACCGGCACAAGCCAGGTGCAAGGTCCCGGCCAGCTTGCCAGGACTTGCGGCGGGAAGCCCGCTACAAAGTATTCAAGCTGCCCCGGCTCGGCGGCGAGCAGGATAAATCCCTTGCCGGCACTGCGCCGCTTGATGCGGCGCAGTCGTTCGACCGCTCGCCGGTTGCGCGGATCGCATCCCAGACCAAACACCGATTCCGTCGCATACGCTACTATCCCGCCCTGGCGCAGGATCGTTGCGGCCCGGTCGATGTCGTTGGACAACGTCGTTACTTTCCGCGCTTTTGCTGCAGCGCGCGATCTTTGGCGATGATTTCGGCCGCATTTGCGGCGCGTTCGTCAGCCAGTCGCTTGGCCAGACCCTGATCGCCCAGCGCAAGAATCTGTGCCGCAAGGTAAGCGGCGTTCTTGGCTCCGTGTTTGCCAATGGCCACGCAGGCCACTGGAATACCGCCTGGCATCTGCACCGTTGAAAGCAATGCGTCCTCGCCGTTGAGCGGTCCGCCTTCCATCGGCACACCAATGACTGGTTTCAAAGTGAGCGCTGCCACGGTGCCGGCCAGATGCGCCGCCAAACCCGCCGCAGCAACGAACACCGCGCAGCCGCGCGAATCGGCTTCTCTGACATATGAGTGGGTCGCCTCCGGTGTGCGGTGCGCGGAGGTAATCTTGATTTCGTAACGCACGCCGAGCTTGTCGAGGACAGTGGCTGTCGTCTCCATGGTCGGCAAGTCGGAGTCGGAACCCATTAGAATAGCGACAAAAGGTGTGCTCATCGGTAATATCTCCTGGACTGGGCACCCGCCGTGCACGCGGTCGGGTGCATCACGAAAATCATATCGCTGATATCTGGGTAAAGTCGGACCATTGCCGCTTCCCGAATACCGTTGTCAATGACTGGTGGCATCCCAGTGTCAGCAATCTCAGAATTGCTGCTCGCGCGCAATGGCGCGAAATCCGATGTCCTTGCGGAACTGGACGCCTTCCCAGCTTATTTCACGCACCAGTGCATACGCACGGCGCTGTGCATCAGCCACATCGTTACCGAGAGCCGCGGCACACAACACGCGACCGCCGTTGGTGATGACCTCGGCCCCCGATTGAATCGTACCCGCATGAAATACCTTCTCGTCGGGCGCGCGCTCCGCTCCAAGCCCGTGTATCGCGTCTCCCTTGCGATAGGTACCGGGATAACCGCCCGCCGCCATCACCACGCCAAGTGCCACGCGTGGATCCCAGCTTGCCTCGACTTTATTGAGTCGACCGTCAAGCGCCGCTTCCACCAGATCCACCAGGTCCGACTTTAGGCGCAACAGAATCGGCTGCGTCTCGGGATCCCCGAAACGGCAGTTATACTCAAGGACTCGCGGCGTGCCATCATTCGTGATCATGATCCCGGCGTAGAGAAATCCGCTGTACGGATGGCCATCCGCAGCCATGCCATGTACGGTGGGCTCGATCACCTCGCGCATGATACGTGCGTGCATTTGCGGGGAAACCACCGGCGCCGGGGAGTAGGCCCCCATGCCGCCAGTGTTTGGCCCTCGATCACCATCGAGTAGACGTTTGTGATCCTGGGAGGTTGCCAGAGCAAGCACATGGGCGCCATCTACCATTACTATGAAACTTGCCTCTTCCCCAGTAAGGTATTCTTCGACAACGATGCGATGCCCGGCATCCCCGAAGACATTGCCTGCCAACATGTCGCGCGCTGCCGCGAGCGCTTCATCAACCGATTGCGCGATTATCACACCCTTGCCCGCCGCCAGCCCATCGGCCTTCACCACGATCGGTGCGCCGACCTTGCTGATGTACGACTCGGCCGCGCCGATTTCGGTAAAGTTTGCGTAGGCAGCGGTCGGAATTCCGTGGCGCGCAAGGAAATCCTTGGCAAAGGCCTTGGAGCCCTCCAGCCGCGCCGCCGCGGCGCTGGGTCCGAAGCAGCGCAGGCCTGCCGCCTTGAAGCGGTCGACAATTCCCAGCACCAGCGGCGCTTCCGGTCCGACGATGGTAAGGTCGATGGCAGACCTGATCGCATAATCCAGCAGGCCGTCCACGTCTTCCGCTGCGATCGGGACATTCCGGCACTTGGATTCGTGCGCGGTGCCGGCGTTACCAGGCGCGACGAAAACCGTGGTTGCGCGGGGTGACTGCGCCACTTTCCAGGCCAGTGCATGTTCGCGCCCGCCGCCACCGACAATAAGTACCTTCACGGGTTCGCATCCAGGTTCAAGGCAAAATGATGGCTGGAAATGCGCATGCGCTGGGCCAAGTAGAAGCGATGGGCATCAAAGCGCTGCACACCGGAGTCTAGGTGTAGCTGCACGCAAGCCTCGGTCCTGGCCCGTTCCACCAGCCAGTCGAACAGTCTGCCGCCGTATCCGTGCGAGCGCTGGTCTTGCGCCGTCACGAGGTCGTCGACGTACATCATCCGGCCAAACGCCAGCATATTGAAGAAGCGGAAGCCCGCCAGTGAGCGCACCTCACCGCCATCATCGAGGTACGCAAGATGGTAGCCCTGTTTCTGTTGCAGCTGAACTTGCTCTATGAACTGCTCTCTGCTGAGGTGGGTGCGCAGCTGCACCATAACCGGAAAGCAGCGCTCGATGTCGGTGCTGCTGGTTGCGATTGCTATGTTCATCAAGATCTGTCCGTTGCCGCAGCGTCAATGGCGGAAATGACGAACGCCCGTAAAGACCATGGCGATGCCGTGCTGGTCGGCTGCGTCTATGACCTCCTGATCGCGCATGGAGCCGCCGGGCTGGATCACTGCAGTGATCCCGACCTCGGCGGCCTGGTCCAAGCCGTCGCGAAACGGAAAGAACGCATCCGATGCCATGACCGAACCACGCACTTCCAGGCCGGCATCGGCCGCCTTAATGGAGGCAATGCGGGCGCTATAGACGCGACTCATCTGACCGGCCCCTACGCCGACAGTGCGTCCTGCCTTGCAATAGACGATGGCATTGGATTTAACGAACTTAACCACGGTCCAGGCGAACATGAGATCCTTGATCTCGTTCGGGGTTGGTGCGCGTTTTGTCACAATCTTGAGCTGCGCCTGATCCAGGATCGCGATGTCGCGGTCTTGCACCAGAAGGCCTCCGGTGACGCGCTTGAAATCGAGGCCCGCCGGCCGCTGCGTCCCCCATTTTCCGCATTCCAGCACGCGCACATTCTGTTTTGTGGCAAGGACCGCGCGCGCGTCCTGAGTGACAGACGGAGCGACGATCACTTCCACAAACTGGCGGTCAACTATGGCGAGCGCCGTGACTTTGTCCAATTCCCGGTTAAAAGCGATAATGCCGCCGAATGCCGAAGTCGGATCGGTAATGTAGGCGTGCTGGTAGGCGTCGAGTACCGTGTCCGCGACCGCGACGCCGCAAGGATTTGCGTGCTTGACGATGACGCATGCCGGTTCGGCGAATGATTTCACGCATTCCAGTGCGGCATCCGTGTCGGCGACGTTATTGAAGGACAACTCCTTCCCCTGCAGCTGTGTCGCAGTGGCAACACATACTTCGGCTGGATCGTTCTCACGGTAAAACGCGGCTTGTTGATGCGGATTCTCGCCATAGCGCATGTCCTGCACTTTGACGAACTGCGAATTGAAGGTTTCGGGAAATCGCAGGCGATTGCCGTCCGGCTGGAGAGTGCCAAGATAGTTGGCAATGGCGCCGTCATAGCGCGCGGTATGCTCGAAGGCCTTGACTGCGAGGCGGAAGCGCGTCGCGTCGCTCACCGATCCGGCGTGCGCTTTCATTTCTTCAAGAACCGCGTTGTAGTCGCCGCTGTCCACAATAACAGTGATGGCTACATGGTTCTTGGCGGCCGCGCGCAACAGTGTCGGTCCGCCAATATCGATATTCTCGATCGCCAGTTCGAGGCTGCAATCCTTGCGCGCAATCGTCTGTTCAAACGGGTATAGATTGACGACTACCATGTCGATAGGCCGGATACCGTGGAGCTCCATTGCCTGACGATGACTTTCGAGATCGCGACGGCCGAGGATGCCGCCGTGAATCATGGGGTGCAGGGTTTTGAGGCGCCCGTCCAGCATTTCCGGAAACCCCGTGTAGTCAGAGACTTCAGTTACAGGGATGCCATTGTCTTGCAGAAGCTTGGCTGTGCCCCCGGTAGAGATGATCTCGACACCGGCGACATGAAGGGCCCGGGCGAACTCAGCGAGTCCGCTCTTTGCGGAAACGCTGATCAAAGCGCGCTTGATCTTCGACATGCTGCCTCTTGCGATTTGCACGAGGCTGCCACCCGCAGTGGTGCTGGAATCCAGCCAGCGGTAGCAGACTCAAAAATAAATTGAAAGTGGTTGGTACCGTATGCCGGCGCCGTCGACCGGATATCTCCTGCGGCAGGAAGAATTCTACCGTTACCGGGCGCGATTGTTTAGCTGCGTCAGTCCAGACCGTGCAGTTTGAGCTTCTTTCGCAAGGTATTTCGGTTAATGCCAAGCATGCGGGCGGCTTTGCACTGGTTGCTTTCGGCATGGTGCATGATGGCCTCAAGCAGCGGCCGCTCTATTTCACTGATGACCATGGCATACAGATTGCCGGGTTTTTCCCCGTCCAGATCATGAAAGTAGCGCTCGAGCGCGCTTTTTACGCATGTAGCGAGCGGGCCCTTGCGGTGGTGTTCTTTCATGCTGCGATCCCGGCGGCCAGTTCGGCTGTTTCCGACTGGCGTGCAAAAAAATCATCGATCATCGCGATTTGCGCCGACACGGTCTCGACCTGGTTGATGGCGTGACGGAATGCACCGCCGCCGATCAGACCCTTGCTGTACCAGGAGATATGTTTGCGTGCGATGCGCACACCCAGATGCTCGCCATAGAATTCGTAAAGGTTATCAAGATGTCCAAGCAGAATGTCGCATACCTCGCGGGGGCTCGGCTCAGGCAACCGTGTCCCGGTTAGCAGGTAATGCTGGATCTCGCGGAATATCCACGGTCGGCCCTGCGCTGCACGCCCGATCATCACACCGTCCGCGCCGCTTGCCTGCAGTACGTATTTGGCCTTTTCCGGAGAGTCGATGTCGCCGTTGGCGATTACCGGAATGTGCACCGCCGCTTTGATGGCGGCGATCGTTTCGTATTCCGCCTCTCCCTGGTAGGCGTCGGCGCGGGTGCGCCCGTGCACCGCCAGCGCCTGGATGCCGGCTGACTCGGCGATGCGCGCGATCTGCACGCCGTTGCGATGGTCCCGATCCCAGCCGGTGCGAATTTTTAGCGTAACGGGAACGTCGACGCTCTTGACCACGGCCTCGACTATTCGCGCCACCAGAGGTTCATCGCGCAGCAATGCCGAGCCTGCCAGGACATTGCAGACTTTCTTCGCGGGACAACCCATGTTGATGTCAATTATCTGCGCGCCGTTGTCCACGTTGTAGCGCGCCGCTTCGGCCATCATGACAGGATCAGCGCCGGCCAATTGCACCGATTTCGGTTCTGGTTCGCCCCTGTGATTCGCCCGCCGCAACGTTTTCTCGCTGCCCCACAAAAGCGAATTGGAAGAAACCATTTCTGATACTGCCATGCCTGCACCGAGTCTGCGGCACAAGTGGCGAAACGGCCGATCCGTGACCCCAGCCATTGGCGCAAGTAGCAGATTGTTCTTTAGTACGTAAGGACCGAGCCGCATTGAGGTCGTGTTTTTTAAGAATTCAAATCGGAAAGGGCGGCATCATAACCATAAATCGACTGTGCAGGAAAGAGGCAGTAGACGAGCGTTGGACTTCAGCGGTCCCGTCGGGATGGCAAGAAACGTGCCGCACCACTTTGGGTCAGGAAACTGCTTCCCGTGTGCAATCAATTGCATCAGGCGGCGATCCCGGGGTACATCGGTGCACGCTTTATCGCGAATCTATGGTTCGGCAAAAAGTTGTATTTCGTAACCGACCGCACTTGCATCTGGACTGGTCACATCGAACGATACGTTAACAGCCATATGCGGCGGCATGCCTCTGCCGAGCTGTGTCTTGTCCAGGTATTCCTGAGGGCGGAAAGTGCGGCGCGCGATAGCAACACCGTTATTATCGCTGAGTGTCACTTCAAGAAGCGGATACGGCTGAACGAATCTGGCCCGATTGACCAGAGTTGCCGTAACGCGCAGGGCGTTGGCATATTTGGGCTGGGGGGAGACTTGCGCTTTGTCCAGGTCAATGAGTGCGACATCCTGGCGCGGCTTTGTGCTGCAACCGAGCCAATGGCAGGCAAGCGTTACATATGGGCTGGTCGCCGGATAGAGCGCCGTAATCATGGGGTTATAGAAATAGACAAGCTGGGCGCCGAGAAGCAGTACCAGCAGGAGATTACCCATGATCCAGAACGGCAAACGCGTACGCGGACGGCGCGCCAAATTAAGCAATGGAAATTCAATATCACTGGCTGCCGTCGTTTTCGACTTTGGCACTTTTTCCGCACGTGTCGCGGGTGCGCGCGCAGCGCTGTCAGCGACGACATCGTCTTCCGTCGGCAGCCTGTCGAGCAAGTTGTCATTGGACTGAAACACTGTAGAGCAGCGTCCGCAGCGCACCATTCCCCCCCGCGCCTTGCGTTGCGCTTCGCTTACGCTGAATAGTGTCTTGCATTCCGGACAGCGAGTGTACATGGTGAACCGGCCAGTCTCAGGTGACGAGCGTACGTTTGTGACATTCAAGCAGGGCCCAATCGTCGCGCATCCGGGCCTCAATGGCGAATTCATTCGCATAATGCAGCGCAACTTCGGCAATTTGATCGGTTAGCAGACCGGACAAGATAAGTTGACCGCCGGGCCGTGTCATGCGCGTGAGGCGCGGCGCCAGTTCTATCAGCGGTTTTGCCAGAATATTGGCAATGACCAGGTCGGCGATGAGACCTTCGGGCAGGACCTGCGGCTGGGCAACCTCAAGGCGATCGCTCACCCCATTGCGCTCGGCATTCTCGCGCGCCACCGCAAGTGCACTGCTGTCGATGTCTATACCCCAGGCGCGCCGCGCACCGCGCTTCAAGGCTGCAACCGCCAGGATGCCGGAACCACAACCGAAATCTATAATTTCCTTGTCGGTAAGCTCATGGTTGGCGAGCCACTCAAGACACAGGGCTGTCGTGGCATGTGTGCCGGTGCCGAAGGCAAGGCCCGGATCGAGCGTCACTACGGTGGCTGGTGGCGGTGGTGGTGCAAGCCAGCTGGGACAAACCCACAGATTATTGCCGAAGTGCATGGCGTGGAATCGGTCCATCCATGCGCGTTCCCAATCCTGGTCCGCCAGCGGTTGCGTATCCCATGACGGCGGCGCGGTCATGCCGAGGCGTTGCGCCACGTCGTCGATCAGGCGTTGCGGTTCAGTGTCGGACGGAAGCAGGGCAGTGACGCTTGTTTCATGCCACAAGCTTGGTTCTTCGTCAGCGCCGGAGCCGAAAAGTGGCTCGTTGCCTGCATCCTCGAGCTCAACGTCCTGGTCG
>JAJXUF010000236.1 GCA_021783175.1 Pseudomonadota bacterium | reverse complement strand
AGCTGGCAGCGACGAGCTGGGCTAAATCAGGTTGCCGCGATCGTGGTGATTGACTCGAGCCATGTCCGAGTACGGCCAAACCACCAATGATCGCGATCACCGCTAGCAGGAACAACCGCACGCCACGGCGCCGCAAGTTCATTCTTCCCTGAGTGCCTCGGCCTGGGAGGTGCGCGCCATTCGCCAGCCTGGATAAAGGCCAGCCAGAAGCGCTGCACCCACCGCAAGAATCAGCGCTTCGATCATGACACCGGGCTCGACCAACATCCGCATGCTCCAGCCGAAGGCGCGACGGTTGATGACATGAATCAGCAGTTGCGCAAGCACCACGCCCACCGGTAACGCCAGAATGCCTGCCGCAATTCCCATGAAGCCTGTCTGAACCGTGACCAGCCCGAAGACCTGCTTCGGCGTGAGCCCGATCGCGCGCAAAACCGCCAGCTCGTGCGCCCGCTCTAGCTGCAGGGCCATGAATGCGCTAAGGATCCCGACGATCGAAACGAGCACCGCCAGCAAGCGAAGAACGTTAGTGATGGCAAAGGTACGGTCGAAGACTTTGAGGGATGCAGCGCGAATATCGCGGTTCGCGCGCACGACAATCGCCTGGTCACCCGCGGAAGTCGCGCGCACAGCTTCAATTACCTGATCCATGGAGGCCCTCGGTTGCAAATATAACCCAAGAGAACTCACGCTGTTGTCATTGAAATAGTGTTCATAGAGACTGCGGTGCATCAAAATGAGACCGTGCTCCGAGCCATAGTCGTAGAACACACCAACAATTGGCAATGATAGATCACCGCGGTCGGTGTGAAGGCGCACCCGTCCACCAGTGCCGGTAGCGTTGTGGTAAGCATAGGGTTCGGATACTAAAACGGCGCGATCGGCATCAAATTCTTTCCAGGCGGTGCGCGCATCGCCGCTTTGCAGGCGAAAACTGGGCGGAAAACCGCGCGCAAAATCGAGTGCCAGAATCTGAGTGAGTCCCCGTTTGGTTTGCAGAATCACACGCCGCGCGCGAGAAATACCGAGGATTCCCGCTGTGTGTTCGATGCGCGCAATGATCCTTGGGTCGATAGGTGGGGGTGAATGGCTGGGATCGAAAAGCGGACGAGAGACATAAATATCAGCGCGCAACGTGCTGTCGAGCCATAGTTGAACCGTCGCGCGAAAGCTTTCGACCATGATGCCGACGCCGACGGTTGTCGCCACAGCCAGCATCAGCGCAGCGATGGCAACCCCGGTGCGGCTGAGCGAGGCGATTATTCCGCGCAAGGCGAGACGCGAGATAATGCCGCTGACCGGACCTGAACCGCGCCCCAACAGCACGCTGCCGGTTGTCACCATAGCGGCTACCGCGAGAGGCGTGAGAAGTGCAAGGCCGACGATAATCATAAACAAGGCAGCGAAACCCAGGATTAGGTTCTTGCTTGGCAGCAAGAGCAGCAGCAGCGCACAGGCGGCAAGGCCTACGCCGGTTAATCCCAGGCGCGGGAGCAACGCGCGCACACGCTGTTCGACAACCGAGCGGCGAAGCGCCGCATGAGGCGATGTGCCTGCAGCCTCAAGCGACGGTACGAATGCGGCTAACATGGTTGTGCCCAAACCGAGCGCAACCCCTTTGAGAAGCGAGGTAGGAGAAATCATCAGGCGGTTCACGGTTACCGTGAAGTAGAGATCGTTGATCGTGCGCGTGACGAGGTGTACCAGGCCCTGTCCGAGGATGATGCCCAGAATGAGCCCCGCAATGCTGCCGATCAGTCCCATGACAGCCGCTTCACCCAGAATCAAGCCGAATATCTCGCGTCGGGTCACGCCCAGCACGCGCAAGGTGCCAATTAGGTGTCGCCGCCGGAGTACAGCAAAGGTGATCGTGTTGTAGATCAGAAACATGCCCACGACCAGTGCGAGAAGGCTCATCGCCGTCAGGTTAGTGCGGAATGCCCGCGTCATCTGGATCAGCGCATTACTGCGGGCCTGGGCCGGAACGATCTCGATGCCTGGTGGAAGCAAGCTAAGTATGCGCGCTCGGAGGCTCGTGCCCGCATTCCCCTTTGGTAAAACGAGATTAATCGAGTTCAGCCGACCGACGCGGCCCATGAATTCCTGGGCGCTTGATATGTCGCTCAGTGCGAGCCCGTCGGTCGACGCGCTCGCGTTACTCCCAGGCAGCAGGCCAACTAGCTTTGCAGCAGAAAGATGACCAGCGCATTGCAAGGTGAAGCGATCACCGATCTTTAAGTGCAGTTGCCGGGCGGTCGCAGGTGAAAGAAGAAGCGCTCCCTGTTGTGTCAGCAGTCGCAGTATGGCAAGCGATCCGATACCGGAGATCTGACCGGCGTTTTCCCCCGCTGCGAACGGGTCAATGCCGACGATATGTAAGATTTGGCCGCGAGCTTTGCCATATCCGTCTACCACCGGCGCGCTGGTTTCTATACCAACATTGACGCGCAGGTCTCTATAAAGGTTTTCCGGTACGCCGGCCGGCCCGCCGACAATCACGTCGGTGGCGCGTCCAGTTACTGCGTCCACGGACAAATGGAAGGCGCGCGTTGCGCTGGTGTTCGCCAGATCTACGGCGACCACTACGGACACGCCAAGGGCGACGCCAAGGATTGTCAGAAACAGCTGCCACGGATGACGCGCCAGGGAGCGAATGCTCGATCGCCAGACGGTGGTAGTTATCATTCCGGTCCTGCGGCTGTCTCCGTGATTCGACCATTGTCGAGAGTCAGGATCCTGTCGGCGCGACGCGCAACCTCGTGAGAATGGGTTACCATCAGCAGCGTTCGGCGGGATGACCGCACCAGCAATTCGAGCAGCCGCAGCATTTCTTCACCGGTTGAGTGGTCAAGATTTCCGGTCGGTTCATCTGCCAGCAACAGTAGCGGATCGTGGACTAGGGCGCGGGCTATCGCCACACGCTGTTGCTCTCCTCCCGATAGTCTGTCGGGAAATGTCGCGCGCCGCTCCTCCAGTCCCACGGCGGCAAGCAGTTCGCCCGCCCGTTCGCGGTCCAGTTGATTGAGCTCGAGGGGTAGCAGTAGGTTTTCCTCGACAGTCAGTATCGGAATCAGGTTGAAGAACTGGAAAATGAATCCGACATGCCGGCGACGAAACATCGTGCGTTGCCGTTCCGACATGCGCGTGATGTTTTGTCCATTGATCGTCACATCGCCGCGGTCCGGCAGATCGATGCCGCTTATGACATTGAGCAGAGTGGATTTGCCGCAACCACTACGACCGACCAAGGCTATCCATTCCCCGTGCCGTACGTCCAGATCAAGCCCGTTCAGAACGCTGCGCGGCCGGCCGCCTTCGTAGTAGCTGCGTTCGATACCGCGTAGCGTTATTAGTGCCGAATCCTGATGCATTCAGCCATTGTTACCTACGGCGCCGCCGTTGTCACACCTCCGTTGACTAAGCTGTTACCGGCGGCACTGCAGCCGGCGCAATTTATCGGCGGCGAGACGGACTCTGCGACCGCCGGAATGCGCCGATGCAGGTTCAAACGCCGAGCGCGTCTATGGTCCAGCCGACCCCGCCGAGGGTAGCCTCGGGATGGCGCTGTTGCACGACTTTTTCAATATCGTCAACGCGTGATTTCGGTACGTCCACCATGAGCAGGACGTCCCCATGACTCAATGCGCCGCGAAATTCGCTCAGATGCACATCCGGGACGCGCAGGGCAAAGAGCGCACCGCCAACCACCGCCGCGATCATGACGAGCAGTGCCACGACCGACCAGAAGACGGAGCCACGCACGAGACCCTCGATCAGGGCGATGAGCGCTACGAAAAATACAATAAGGTTCGCCCCCCAGATAATTCGTTCGATGAGACCGATAATATTATTTTTCTGCCGCGGGGTCGCCGCAGGCAGTCGGCTCAGTTTTACGCCCTCCCCGGGAATGGCATGGATGTGATCATGATCCACACCAGCTGCTTCGATATCCTGTGTGAGTTGCACGGCGTTAGTTTCATCCGGAAGGACGAAGAAAAGTCTGCGGTACATAATGCCTCCTTTGTCTTGGCTGCCTACGGTATGAAAATGTTCCGGCAGTGACGGAGTACGGTGTCTGACGGGAATGCCGATTCGCGTATTTCTTTCACCGCTTCTTACAGCACTTTGCTGTTATGGCTGGCAATTGCTGGGAAGCGTTACCGACCGAAACGCAGATCGGACACTGTCGTCGATTCGACTATTTGATTGTAGAGTGACGAGTGCCTGGCGTTTT
>JAJXUF010000235.1 GCA_021783175.1 Pseudomonadota bacterium | reverse complement strand
GCCTGATGTTATGCGCCTTGCTGTCGATGGTGAGCACGCCCTGGTCGAGCACCAGGTCTTCCGCCTTGGGAACGAGCGTGTGCTTCTCCAGATGCCCGGGCGCCTGGAACTTCAGGGTGCCGGATGATTCCAGGGGCCGGTTCAACACACTGAGGAATTTGCGCTCGATGAACTTTCCTTGCGAGCTCTGCCGTTGCGCAAGACTGTGCATCAGCTGCGGCAAGCCCCATTCGGTCGCATCGCGGTTTCTGTCCTCCTCGGCAGATGCCGGGGCGGATACCAGACAAAGCAGCAAAAGCAGAAAACGCATCATGGCTTCCAGAAGTCGTAGAAATTGAACCAGTTGTAGGGTGCGTCGCGGCAATAGTGCTCGACGCGTTCGACGTATCTCTGCTGCGCCTGGCGGATCAACTCGCTGCGCGGCATTCCCTGGGGGTTGCCCATATCCGCCAGGCCCTCGAAGTACAGATCATAACGGTTGCCGCCGCGATACACGCCGGCCATGAGCAGCACCGGGCTCTTCAGCATATACGCCATACGCAGCGGTCCGCTGGGGAACTTTGCCGGTTCCCCCAGAAAATCGCAGGTCACGCTGGCGCCGTCATGTTCCAACCCCCTGTCGGCAAGGATTCCAATTAATTCGCCGCGCTGCAATGCCTGTTGCACCCTGAGCATGGAATCCACCTTGCCAAGCCCGATGATCTGCTGGCCCTGCGCGGGATTGATCGCCTTCAGCACCGCGTTCAGTTTGCGTGCGTTCTCTTCATACATCACGACGTTGACGGTGCGCGCCTTGACCTCATCGGCAAAGGCGCGCGTGATCTCGAAGCTGCCCAGATGCGCTCCCAGCAGGATGCACCCTTGTTGGCTGGCTATGATTGCCTGCGCCGCGGCATCCACATGGGTGCGCACATCGAATTTGTCGAAGCGGCCGTTGAGCAGGAAGACCCTGTCCAGTATGGTCGAAGCGAAGGTGTGGACATGCCTGAAACCGTCGCTTGCACGCGGTTCGCGTCCCAGGACTTTGCGCAGATATTTCCGCGAGGCAGCTCGCGCGCCGCCTGCGAACAGCATAAAGTAGAGGCAGATCGGGTACAGGAACAAGCGCGCAACGCGCCGCCCCAGCGTGAGGGCGACCCAGACGATGAAGCGGATGGCCAGCGTATTGCTGCGTTCCGGCTTGTCCATCCATCCGGATGCGGGCTCGCCTTCAACCTTCTCATGCGTTTGCAATGACGCCTCCCGTCAACACGTTGATTCCGGCGACGGCGCACCGGAACTCGATCGTTCCAGACACCGAAACAGCATACTCGATCTCGACCGTATCGCCAGGCCGCACCGGATGCAAGAATTTTGCCGCCCTGATGTTGCAGGACGCGAACCGGGTGCCCTCCGCCTGCTCGATTCGGCGCAGGACCTCTGCCAGCAGCAGCGCGCCGGGAATGATCGGATTGCCGGGAAAATGTCCGGCCGCGGTCGGATGATTTGCGGCGAAGTGCAGGGACAGCGTGTTCATCGCCTTGCGCAAGTTTGGATCAACTGCTGGAGCGCTTCTTGCGTGATTTTTCCCGTCGAGTTGCGCGGCAGCATATCGACGAAATACAGGGGACGCGGCAGAAACACTGCGTCCACGCTCTTGCGCAAAGCGTTGAGTATGGCTTCAGCGCGCATGCCGGGCGCCACCACCAGGGCCTGCGGGCGTCTGACTGCCCCGTCGCTGTCGTCCGGCATGAAGAATACGCCGTCCAGCACTCCCGGTATCTCGTTCAAGAGATGATTGAGGCTGGCCAGCGATGTGCGCTTGCCGGCGATGTTCACCATATCCGCCGCGCGGCCGTGAAGTGTGAAGGTACCGTCGGCATTGAGGTCGATCACATCGCTCAATGCAGCTGCTATCTCCACATGCCCGCCGTGCACATGAGTTCCGAGTTCATCCTGTCTCAATTCGACGCCTGCCAGCAAATGCCAGACCATGCCCTGCGTCGTGCGGCGGCTTGCGATCTGGCCCGCCTCGGTGCAGCCGTAGATCTCGTAGAGAGGCGCGGCAAAACGCACCTCGGCTTCGCTGGCCAGCTGCGGCGCAAGATGCGCGGTGGCGCACAGCACGAATTCGACAGCGGGAAGTTCCTGCGCTTCCGCCAGCAGGCTGCGCAAATGGACGGGCGTGGTGACCAGGCAGCGCGGTTGCGGCAGCGCGGCCAGTTGTGCGCGGATGTCAGCCGGATAGAACGGTCGTTCGGCGACCAGTGCCAGGCCATTCTGCACGGCCAGCAGCATGGACGATTCCAGGCCGTACATATGCTGTGCCGGAACAGTCCCCAACACTGCCAGGCCCGAGTCCTGCGTGATGCCGAGACTCGCCGCTTCCGCGACGGCACTTCTGCACAGGCTGCCCCACGATTTCGGGTGCGCGACCGGCTGCCCGGTGGTGCCCGAGGTGAACACCAGCGCCGCGCAGCGTTCCTCCGGGATGGCAGGGATGGTTCGCACCGTGGCATCGTGTAGCGGCAATTCCGGATAGCGCAGGACCTCGATGCCGTTGAATTCCGCCGCACCGTCGGCCAGGCAATACATGTCGGGATAACGTTGCCCCAGTCGCTCGACGAAACTGGGGGTGTAGTTGGGCGGCAACAGGCTGGTCTGCCCGCGCAGCAACGCGGCCGCAAAGCCGACCATGAAACGGTACCGGTCGGTGCACAGGTTCAGGATATAGCGCCTGTCCGGAAGTGCTTGTGCCAGTTCCGCGACATTTTGCAGGAACTGCGGAACGCCGACGGGTTGCCCCGCACAATAGGCGAACACACTGTCGGTGTCGTTGCAACGGATGAGCGGGATTGCTGCCATGAGAGATTGAAACCTCAGCGTCCGCTATCCGCTTTTCCGGGTGCCGCAAAATTCTTGGTGTACACCTCGATCGCCTTCAGGATGGAAGTCTTCGGGTGATCGGGGAAACGCACCGTGCGGTAGGCTTTTTCCCCGACAAACATCGCGATCAGCAGCGGGAGGTTCAATACATTGATGAAGAACGACCATACGGCAATGGGAGCAAAGGCGTACAGCAGCAGTGAAATGATCACCTGAAGAGCAAAGAAAATGCACCAGGCAATGGTTACATGGCGCGTGTAAGCGGCGACGTCGGGATCCAGCTTTCCGTTGATAAGACGCGATATCTGCGAGATCAGTGGCTCGCTTCCGCGCAGCAAGGTGCGTCCGAACAGCCATAGCAGGAACAGATTGAGGGTGGCGCTGGACAATCCATTCACCGCCAGCAGTCCGATACGCCCGTGAGTTCCGGTCGCGATGAAATATATCCCCGCGGCGAACACCGTCACCACCAGAGGCCACCATATTTTGTCGACCATGCGCATGGTTACCCATGCCGCACCTGCCAGCATGGGTGCAAAAACACACATCAGTTGCCACATTTCAACATCGGCCTTGAGGATGTAAGTGTGCAGCAGGATCGGATAGCCGATGAATGTCAGTATGAAGAAGAACCTGCCCAGACGTGCCATGTCACCCTCTCCGGTGATGCGCGGCCATCTTGGCGGCATGAATTTCGAATTGTCGGTTTGAGGAATGCACGGCGATGTTAAGGAATTTGCGTTCTGGTACTGATTATTCTGTGTCGAACTGTCCGGGCCAACCCCGATTTCAGGGCGCCA
This sequence comes from Pseudomonadota bacterium, assembly GCA_021783175.1. Next base: position 575 of record JAJXUF010000235.1, on the reverse strand, counting down.
TTCTACCCGAAACGGGCCTGTTTGCCCTGTATGCAGGGCACCATGGCCGAGCTGTTCGCACACGGCGGAAAGAGAATTGAGTTAGCATTCGCCAATCACAATCCTGCGCGCAAGTCCTGAACATGACCACAGTCAACGAGCCGCCCGGCTCCATCGTCCACGCGCCGCACCCACCACTCACCGAATATTACGACCGGGAAGAAGACCGCCGCACCTGGGTCGGCGAGCAATTCGACAAGACGGCTTCCGATTACGATCGCATCGAACGAATACTCGGGCTCGGCACCGGCTCGTCCTATCGCCGCAAGATGCTGACTTTCGCCGGATTGCAGCCCGGCATGCGCGTGCTGGATGTCGGCATGGGCACCGGATTGGTGGCAAAACAAGCGGCGCAACTGGTCGGCGACCCGAAGCTGATCACCGGTGTCGACCCCAGCCCCGGCATGATCCGCAACGCGAGGTTGCCTCACGGCGTCACCGTGGTTGAAGGTCGCGCGGAGCAAATTCCGCTGGCCGATACGGCTTACGATTTTCTGAGCATGGGTTATGCGCTTCGCCATGTCTCGGACATGTCT
>JAJXUF010000234.1 GCA_021783175.1 Pseudomonadota bacterium | reverse complement strand
CGATCTTATGACCAACCTGTATTTCGCGCACAAATCCGCCTTTGAGAACTTCATCCTGCGCGATGGAGGTGTCTTCCCGGATCTGTTCTGGTGGGGGTACATCGTGATCGGCAATCTGTTGCCGTTGTTATTGATCTATGTGCCCGGTCTGGGCAAAGGCAAGTGCGTCATGGCGGCGTCAATGCTGGTTGTCCTGGGAGCCATGTCGCTGCTGTATGTATTCATCATCGGCGGACAGGCTTTCCCGCTCGACATCTTCCCTGGCTTCGAGGTCAAAAGCACCTTCGGTGACGGGCAGATCGCCTCATATCATCCATCCATCTACGAATTCCTGCTGGGTATCGGCGGTCTGGCAATCGCTTTCGTGATCACCACTGTTGGCGTGCGCGTGCTGGATTTCATGCCTCATGACAAACCATACGTAGCAGATTGACTCTGCAGGAGGCTGCCATGAACCGTATGCTGATCTCGGCAGCACATAAATCCTCCGGGAAAACCATGGTCAGCATCGGGCTGTGTGCGGCGCTTGCGGCGCGCGGTCATGTTGTGCAGCCGTTCAAGAAAGGCCCCGATTATATCGACCCGATGTGGCTCAGCCAAGCCGCCGGTCATGCCTGCCGCAACCTCGATCTGTACCTGATGGAAAACGACGACATCGTCGCCACGTTCGCGCGCCATAGCGCCGAAGTGAATCTTGTCGAGGGTAACAAGGGGCTGTACGACGGTTTGGCCCTGGACGGCAGCAACAGCAACGCAGCGCTGGCCAAATTGCTGGACCTGCCCGTGATGTTGGTGATCGACGCGCGCGGCATGACCCGCGGCATCGCACCGCTGATCCTCGGTTACCAGGCATTCGACCGAGATATCAATATCGCCGGGATCATCCTCAATAATCTGGGCGGCAGTCGGCACGAATCCAAGCTGCGTGCCGTCATTGAGCATTACACCGATGTGCCGGTGGTCGGCGCCATCCATCACGACGAGCGACTGAGCATCGTCGAACGCCATCTCGGCCTGATGCCCAGCAACGAGTCTCATGTGGCCACCTCCAAGATCAGGCAGATCGGGGAAGCCATTGCGGAGCAGGTCGATCTCGACAAATTGCTCGTGTTGACTAAAAAAGAACCTCTGGCCATCCCGCACCAAAGCCCTCACCTCAATCCTCTCCCGCAAGCGGGCGAGGAGGCAAACGCGAACAACATTATTCAATTTCCTGCCGTCGTGAGCCCCTTGCCCTGCGGCGAAAAGGTGCGCATCGGCATCGCACGCGACCGCTCTTTCGGTTTCTACTACGCAGACGATCTCGATGCATTGGAGGCCGCAGGGGCGGAGCTGGTGCCGTTCGATACCTTGCGCGACGCCCAATTGCCGGAAGTGGACGGACTCTATATCGGGGGCGGCTTCCCGGAAACCTGCTCCACCGAGCTGGAAGCGAATGAAGCATTGCGTTCCCAGATCAAAGAGGCCATCGAAGGCGGCATGCCGGCCTATGCGGAATGCGGCGGATTGATGTATCTGTCGCGCGGTATCGAGTATCAGGGACAGACTTACCGGATGGTCGGGGCGATACCCGGCGATGTGAAGATGCACGACAAGCCGATCGGTCGCGGCTACGTCCATCTGAAGGAAGATGAAGCACATCCCTGGCCACGGCCGAATACGCCCGCGAAGCAGATCAAGGCGCACGAGTTTCATTACTCCAGCCTGGAGAATCTTCCGCCGGAAAGCAGCTTCGCTTACCATGTCGAGCGTGGATACGGAATCGACGGGGATCGGGACGGGCTGATCGTTCATAACCTGTTGGCTTCCTACACCCACCTGCGTACCATCGGCAGTTGCTATTGGGCTACCCGCTTCGTCGCGTTTGTGCGGCGATGCAAGGAGCAGCAAACAATAGCGACATCAACCAATACTGAGAAAACACTATGACACAGCAACTCTATCAGGCCGCCATCGCGGCCTTTGACAAGGCGAATGCCGAAGATCCGAACAAGGAAGTGGCGAACGGCAAGGAATATCCAAAAGAACTTCTCTATGCGCAACGCATGACCGAGATGCAGGAACGTTATGCACCGGAAGCATCCGAGGCGGTGAAACTGGCCGTGCGTGCCCAGCATATCCAGCGCTGGAAGAGCCCGCGCAGCAACTTTCCCATGGATCGGAATGGCTATCTGCAATGGCGCACCGGACTGTACAAATTCCACGCCGAGACCGCAGCCAGTCTGATGAAGCAGGTGGGCTACGACGACGAGATGATCGAGCGTGTCAGAACCATCGTCAGCAAGAAGGCGCTCAAGGTCAATCCGGAGACACAGTTGATGGAAGACGTGGTGGATCTGGTGTTCATCGAATATTACATGATCGGTTTTGCCGGCGGCCATCCGGAGTATGACGAAGCCAAGTGGATAGAGATCATCAAAAAGACCTGGAACAAGATGTCTTCCCGCGCCCATGATTTCGTATTGGCGGGCAAGATCGCTTTGCCGGAAGCACTGGTGCCTTTGATTCTCAAATCGGTCAAGGGATAACGTGGATTTCCTGCCCGTATTTCATAACGTCAAAGGCAAGCTGTGTCTTGTGGTCGGCGGCGGCGAAGTTGCCAAGCGCAAGGCAGGGGTGTTGCTGGAGGCCGGCGCGATCGTGCGCGTGGTGGCTCCCGAGATCGATCCCGCATTGGCAAAGCAGCAGCACGTCCAACCTGTCATTGCGAGATTCGATGCATCGCATCTTGAAGGCGTGACACTGATCATTGCTGCGACCAATGACCGTAGCGTCAACAAGCTGGTCTCCGAACTGGCGCAAGCGCGCAATATTCCGGTCAATGTGGTCGACGACCCAGAGCTGTGCTCGATCATCATGCCGGCCATCCTCGACCGTTCTCCATTGATGATCGCTTTTTCCAGCGGCGGTGCATCGCCGGTGCTGACACGCATGATGCGCGGCAAGCTGGAAACGATCATTCCGCAAAACTACAGCCGACTGGCCGCATTTGCCGAACGCTTCCGCGAACTGGTCAAAACGCGCGTCATCAACCCGGCTAAGCGCCGCATATTCTGGGAGAACGCCCTGGAAGGTGTGGTCGCCGAGAAGGTGCTGACCGGGGATGAGGCCGGCGCGGAAGCCATGCTGCAAAAGATGTTGGCCAATGAGGACAATATCCAACGCGGCGAGGTGTATCTGGTCGGCGCGGGCCCCGGTGATCCTGACTTGCTGACCTTCCGCGCTTTGCGCCTGATGCAGAAAGCCGATGTGGTGGTGTATGACAATCTGGTGTCCAAGCCCATCGTCGAGATGACTCGGCGCGATGCGGAGCGCATCTTCGTCGGAAAGAAACGCGCCGACCATACTTTGCGCCAGGAAGAGATCAACGAGCTGCTGGTCAGGCTGGCCAAGGAAGGTAAACGCGTGTTGCGGCTGAAAGGCGGCGATCCGTTCATCTTCGGGCGTGGCGGTGAAGAGATCGAGACCCTGGCGGCCGAAGGTATTCCGTTCCAGGTTGTACCTGGCATCACTGCAGCTTCAGGCGTGGCCTCCTACGCCGGCATCCCGCTGACGCATCGTGACTATGCGCAGTCCTGCATGTTCGTTACTGGCCACTTGAAGGATGGCACCATGAATCTGGACTGGGATGCGCTGGCGCGTCCCAAGCAGACCGTCGTGGTGTACATGGGACTGCACGGACTGGATACCCTGTGCGGCGAACTGATCAAACATGGCATGCCTGACACCACACCCATTGCCATCGTGCAGCAGGGAACTACGCAGAACCAGCGCGTCTTCACCGGCACCTTGGCGACACTGCCAGGCATCGCCGAGCGCGAAAAGCCGCATGCGCCGACGCTGATCATCGTCGGCGGAGTGGTCGCACTTAGGGAAAAGCTGGCCTGGTTCCATCCGCACACATCATAACAAGCAGCCATAGTCCAATTACAACAGGGAGAGAATGATGAGTATGACAATACGAAATATGTTGCTGCCGGTGCTGTTTCTGTTCGTTAGCGCAAACGCCCACGCCGCCGATGTGATACTCAAGCCCTTTGTACTGGCCTCGAAAAGCGCGGGAACAATTGCCGAGAAATCAGCCCAAGTGAAAGCGGCTCTCACGACAGCCGGTTTCACCGTGGCAGGAGAATATGCGCCCTATGCCGGTGCAGACATCATCATCGTCACCAATGATGAATTAAAAAAGAATGCGGCAGCCTCGGATTTTGGCGGATACGGGGCGGTGCAGCGCGTTTCGATCACCGAAGCTGGAAAAGAAATACAGGTGAGTTACACCAATCCGGTTTATATGGCGAATGTATATCGCATGAAGGGCGAT
>JAJXUF010000233.1 GCA_021783175.1 Pseudomonadota bacterium | reverse complement strand
AGACTCTCCATCAACTCTGCGCCGCGATCGCCCCGCGCCGCGACGCGCAGATCGAAGCGGCCCAGCCGTCCTTTGACATCGCGCACCCCTAGCAGCAGCTCCGCCAGATTCCCCAGGTCCGAATCATGCGTGCCGAGGGAAAGCCTGAATCGCGGGGGGGTCACGCTTGCGTCGGCATTGGCACTGCCAGTTAGTTTCACATCGGCCACGGTGGCTTGCACAGGTAGCGCAAGGCGGCCTCGTTCGAGTTTCACCTCCAATATCGCGTCATGCACGGCGCCGGGAAAACCGATCAATTGCCCCACGCGCAAGGTCAGATCGGCATTGGCGCTGTTCAGGTCGTCCAGGCTGAACGTCGCCTTGACGAACTCCCGATACATCTGTGCAAGGTCTTTCGGTGGTTCATCCTGGGTAACGGGCTTTCCCGTCATGAAGGGGCGCACATCCAGTACTGGCAAATTCAGGTCGCCCGTTACTCTGGGTCGCGCCCCGCTGTAGTCCAGACCGAGTGAGCCATTGAGCGTCGTCTTGCCCATGGCTCCGCTCAGATTGTCTATCGCGATCTTCGCTGGCGCGTACTTGATGTCGCCTGAAATGTGCGTGACACCAACGGCAGGCAATCTGGTTTGGAACAAGCGTTCGATCTCGCCGAGGTCATCCGTAGCGAGACCAAAATGCAAGTCTCCGCTGCTGTCGGACAAGTTGCCGTTCAGCGTCAATTTCGAACTCAGAAAATCGAGCGACAGATCGATCGGCCACGGCTTGTCGAAACGCACCAGGTCGGCGAAGGCGCCGCCGGTGATGTTCATTTTGTAGGGATATCTCTTTTCAACCGTACCGCTTAGAGCCACTGTCAACGGTTGGCCGGTCCGCAGTTGTGCAACGAGCGATTGCAGCTCAAAGTAATGGCTGTTTCCGTTCGCACCGACAAATCTTACCTTCAGGTTTTCCAGCGACACCCGTTTGATATCCAGCCGCGCCAGCAGCTCTTCCAGCCCGGCACTATCTCCCGTGGCGGAATCGGATGGCTGCGTCACTTTCTTCTTCCGGTCCGCCGGTTTGAAGGTCCAGTTGCTGTTGCCGCTGTCATTCAATTGCAGACGGACATGCACGTCGCTGCCGGATAGTTCTTCGATCTGCAGGCGCAGCCGCAGAAGCGCCCATAGATTCAGCGCCAGATGCGCGTCGCCCAGGCTGGCAAAGTCTTTGCCGTCGAATCCCGGTGCATTGGCAATATGCAAGCCTCCAACATGCAGTTTGGGGCGCGCCGATATCTCAAGCTTCATCGGCCCCTCGAATCGCACGTCGCGCCCAAGACTTTTCTCAAGCAAGACTGCGACTTTTTCCCGCTGCTGGGAAGCGTCGATGGAAACACCGACCACTGCGACATAGGCGATACCCGCAAGCACTACCGCGGCCAATACGGCTATTACCCGCAGCGCCCTGGTAAATAAACGGCGTAGCGTCAAGAATATATCCTGTTTAGGCGTCATCGCATTGATCAGTTTTGCTTTGCTAATTGGGCGAAACTGAGTACCAGCATGAAATTGTTACCCACATTGAATTTCCATCATCACGGTTTGCGCCGTGCTGTTATCGTCAGACCATCAACCGGCGCACCGAATTCAATCCGGATAACGTCAGGCTCCATTGCCAGAATTTCAAAACCTGACTGCGGCAGCAAAACAGCCAGATGATCCTTGCTGTGGCTATAGCGTCCGCGCGGGTTGAGGCGATACGTTTTGTTCGCAGCCTTCTCCTCCTCGACGGTAAAAGCAAAGACACCGCGGGGGCGAAGCGCAGAGTATCCCGCGCCAAACAATTCTTCCAGATCGCCAAAATAGATCAATGTGTCAGCCGCGGCGACAAGATCAAAGCAATCCGGATGCTCGACAAGATAATGGGTGATCTCGCATTTCACAAGCTCGTGGTATAGCCCGCGCTTCTTTGCCACTTCAAGCATCGCGGAAGAAAGATCGACGCCGATGAGGCGCCCGGCATAAGGCGCAAGCACCGAACCGCAAAGCCCCGTGCCACATCCTGCATCAAGCACCGAAAGCCCTGATTTGCGCGAGGTCGCACTCTCCAGCGCTTTGGCGATCATGTCCGGTCCTCGATAGGACAGGCTCCGCAGACTGGACTCGAAATTGGGTGCGAAGGAATCGAAATGCTTTTCCACGTACTCGTCTGATGCGCGACGCGGAACAGCCTCCCTTGAGCAGGCCGAATAGTGATAACTGGGAATCGGGTTGTCAGGTTCTTCGAGCATCCATTCACGATAGATTTCGGCAGCCTCCGCCAGGCGTCCCAATTTGTAATAGGCGATTCCCAACATGGATTTTGGTTTGCCGTGTGTCGGCGCAAGAACGTAGGCACGGCAATGATATTCCGCCGCTTCCACTTGCCGTCCCTCGCGGTCGAGCAAATTGGCCAGATTGATCAATGCATCCCCAAACAATGGATCGATGGCGATGGCCTCCTGAAACGAGCGGTGCGCTTCCGCCGCCATTCCGTAGCGGTCCTGAACAGCTCCCAGATTATTCCAGTACAGGGGATTGCCTGGCGCCAAGGCAATGGCGATTTTAAATTCGGCCGCAGCACCCGCAAAATCCCCGCGGTCGGCAAGGATGTTGCCCAGATCGTTTCTCCAATCCGGGAAATCAGGAAACAGCTCGATTGATCGCTTCACGCACGACAGGGCCAGGTCACTCTTATCTTCCTGATGCAACAGGATGCCGAGAAAATGCAAAGATCGCGGCTCTTCCGGCACTGCGTCGAGAATCATCAGGTACGTCGCTTTGGCCCGCTCCGAATCCCCCTTCTTGTGCCAGGAAAATGCCTGTTCAAAGGCTTCGTCGATACTTAGTTGTTGATCCATTTCCCGGTTCCCGGCTGCGCCAATTTGGAGTTGATTTGGTGTTCTTATCCGGAAACCGATGATCAAAGTCTCCGTTATCTGGGAAATTCTCGAATATCCGAGCAGATGCGGATGGTAAACGCCCCGGACTTGCTTTTCAACGTATTACATCTTGGGTAAATTCAGAACAGGCTGAGGAGACATAGTCAATAGCTCAAATTGTGGTCATCACTGGGCCAGTAACTGACCAATATCGCGCTCAATCTGAGACGTGCATTGAGCTTGGAGATACATTCCGGACCGTGCGCATAGGGCTGCGAAAAAGGAAATGTAATAGCGGCGGCTTGAAAGAACGCAGGAAAAGAATTTCGTTTACGGTGAGGTTGAGAATCCTGGAGGTCGACTATGAAATAGTCTTGACTAATATTAGAGTTTTATTATATTCTTATAACCAGTAGCTCAGCTACGGCACGTTTCACCTCCCTGTACGTGCGTTCTTAACTCTCCCTTGGTTAAGACACTTGCCCCTGTACCGTTTGGTTCAGGGGCATTTTTCATTTTGGCGACGATCCGATTTAATTGAACGAAAGGGTGCAAAAACTCACCCCTTCGTTGATTGGTTACGTTGCTGCACGTAATGGATACGATTGTTTACAAAAGCAACATTTACATCTTTGGATGTGGTGTTTGTTTTGGACTGGGATGAGTGTCATCTTCCAAATAGCAGTGCTCCAAATACGCATCTTTCTTCTTACCATCCAGCTTCATGTTCTTTGCATTCTGATCGCATTGTTCTGCTTTCTCACTAAATTGAAAAGCTGTCATATCAATTCTCTTCAGGCATGACTTCAAGAAAAGATCTCTTTTATGTGCATTGGATATCTTTGCACCTTCTTTAGAGCACTCTTTAGCATATTCTGCGTCATGTGCAAATGCGGGAGCAGCGATAGCTGCCAGTAGAAGACTAGTTAGTACAATCGTTTTTTTAGACATAAATTTCCTCGTTAAGTTTTAGTGTTTCAGGTTCAAATCATTTCGGGCATGCCAATACAGCAGAGCCTCGGGACATTTGTTTCTTTATTGTTGCAGCTTAGTCAACGCTTGCCAAAAGTGCTGGGAGTGTCACGATCAATGCCACAATTGCAGCAACGATCCAACGGACATACATGGCTGCTTCTTCGTATACGCGCTTCATCGGTCACCTCCAATTATATTTTGGTCTTGAATCAGTACTTGACGCTCTTGTCGCATTCTTCAGGCCTGCTTCTGTTAAGCAAACCTGGCCAAAGCAGCGATAGACACTGCGGCCGCCGCAAGCCAACCAAATACTGTATGGAAGTTGATATCGGCCTTGTCTTCACTGTTGATGATCTTGTCGTTCATGATGGTCTCCTGGAGATTTTGATTAATAAATTACGTACGATTACAGGCTGGCAGCTATAGAAGCGATGCTTACAGACAGCGCCGCCAACCAGCCCAGATTCCCGATGAATTTTGTGTCATCGTTTGTCAATTCTTCCTTCTTGTTAATCTTCGCATTGATTCT
>JAJXUF010000058.1 GCA_021783175.1 Pseudomonadota bacterium | reverse complement strand
GTCGGATGGAATCAGCGTCGTGACCGTCACCAACGTTGACGGCGAAAGTGTAACGATTGATGCCAACCATCCACTGGCTGGCGTAACGCTGCACTTCGACGTGGAGATCGTGGAAGTGCGGGCGCCGACCAGTGAAGAGCTTGATCATGGCCACGTCCACGGTCCGGGCGGACATCACCATTAGCTAAATTAGAAACGGCGCCAACCCTAAACTCCCTGCACCGCCGAGCTATCCGCACCAGGCACTTCGCCCTCGAACGGCTCGGCGAAACCGCATTCCTTTTGTGGACAGACCTTTTCCGTCCCACGACGCTTGGTGGTCTTGATCGTGAGAATCGGATGCCCGCACTTTGGGCAAGGCTCAGCGATCGGTTGGTTCCACACCGCATATTTGCAGTCCGGATAGCGCGAACATGAATAAAAAATCTTGCCGTAGCGCGATTTCCGTTTGAGCATGGTGCCCTGCTTGCACTCCGGACATTGCACGCCTGTATCCGCGGGCTTTTCCAGCGGCTCCATGTGTTTGCAGTTCGGATAATTGCTGCAGCCGATAAACTTGCCGTAGCGCCCCCGCTTGATGACCAGCGGCGAATTGCACTTGGGACAGCTGCGACCCTCGACGATCTGTGGCTCGATGCTTGCGCCAGCCTCGTCATCCACGTTGCGTGTGTAATCGCACTCCGGATAGCCGGTGCAGCCGATGAAATAGCCATTGCGGCCAAGCCGCTTGGAAAGCTGCTTTCCGCACTTCGGGCATTTCTCTTCCAGCATCTCCACGCCCGGACGCTCAGCGCTTTCTTTCTGCACTACCTGGTCCTTGAATTCGCTCCAAAAATCCTGAAGCAGAGGTTTCCAGGCCCGCTCACCGCGCGATACCGCATCCAGATCGTCTTCCAGCCGGGCGGTAAAATCGTAGTCCACGTACTTCTGGAAGTGTTCCGACAGAAACTTGTTAACCACTCGCCCTACATCGGTTGGCTGAAATCGACGCTTGTCCAAGGTTACATATTCGCGCTGTTCAAGCGTAGAAATGATGGTCGCGTAGGTAGAGGGACGACCTATGCCATATGCTTCCAACGCCTTGACCAGGCTTGCCTCGGTAAAGCGCGGCGGCGGCTCGGTGAAGTGCTGTTCATTGCGGATGCCGCGCAGGTCCACAAACTCGCCTTTGAGCATCGCCGGCAGCAGCGCCTCCTCATCGTCCTCGGGCCGCTTTTCGTCTGTCCCTTCCTGATAGACTGCCATGAAACCGGGCTTAACCACGGTTGAACCCGTGGCGCGCGAAACGTTGCCGGTGCCAGCCTCGAGGTCGACCGCAACCGTATCCAGGACGGCTGGTGTCATCTGGCACGAAATCGTGCGCTTCCAAATCAACTCATACAGCTTGAACTGATCCGGCGTGAGATGCGTTTTGATCTGCTCGGGAATGCGCTCGACTGAAGTCGGTCGCACGGCCTCGTGTGCTTCCTGAGCGTTCTTGGATTTTGTTTTGTAGAGCAGCGGCGCTTCCGGCAGATTGTCGTCACCATAGCGCTTGCTGATCAGGGCACGTATTTCGTTTAGGGCTTCTGACGCGAGATTGACCGAATCAGTACGCATGTAGGTAATGAGGCCGACGGTTTCACCGCCGATGTCCGCACCTTCATACAATTGCTGCGCGGTTCGCATCGTGCGCTGGGCCGTAAAACCCAGTTTTCGTGATGCCTCTTGTTGCAGCGTTGAGGTGGTGAATGGCGGGGACGGATTGCGCTTTCGTTGTTTCTTGTCCACCGCCGTGACGACATAGCGCCCTTGCGCATGCTTGAGAAGCTCAGCTTCGACTTCCGCGGCCCGGCTTTCGTCCTCGATGGAGAATTGCTCGAGTTTCTCGCCGCGCAGATAGGTCAGTTTGGCGACGAAATTCTGTCCTTTCGTCGTCAGGTCGGATTCGATTGTCCAGTACTCGCGCGACTTGAAGCGCTCGATCTCCTCTTCGCGCTCCACGATCAGCCGCAGCGCGGGGCTTTGCACTCGTCCGGCCGACAAACCGCGGCGCACCTTTTTCCACAACAATGGCGATAAATTGAAGCCCACCAGGTAATCCAGCGCGCGCCGCGCCTGTTGCGCATTAATGAGATTCAATGACAGCTCACGCGGTTCTTGGATCGCTTTCTGTATGGCCTGCTTCGTTATTTCATAGAACTCGACGCGATGAACCGGCTTGGCGTCCAGTGCACCGTGCTCCTTGAGGATTTCGTACAAATGCCAGGAGATTGCTTCGCCTTCGCGATCCGGGTCGGTCGCGAGATACAGCGCATCTGCTCCGCTCATTGCCTTGATTATGGCATCGAGGTGTTTTTTGTTTTTTTCGATTAACTGGTACTTCATGTCGAAGTCGTGATCTGTGTCGACCGCGCCCTTCTTCGGCACCAGATCGCGCACATGACCATAAGAAGCAAGCGCGGTGAAATCCTTGCCCAGATACTTGGACATGGTCTTGGCTTTCGCCGGCGATTCCACAATGATCAGATTTTTCGGCATCGGTGATTAAACGCCCCTGGGTCTTTTTCGGGCCGACACAAGTCGTCGGAACCGTTCCCAGTTCGCATTGTTGCCGTCAGACAGTGCAACTTGTCAAGTAGGTGTGAGAAAAGACGGGGCGATGCGACACCAATCCGGCGCTGCCAATCAGTGAAGATGTTCCTGGGTCCCGTCAAAGATGAGGTCTTCCATCCATGCGTAAGCCTGCTCGTGGCCGGGCTGATTGAACAGCACCATGAGGATGACCCATTTCACCTGTTCAAGACCGATTTCCTCGGTTTCGAGGGCCATGACGCGGTCAATTACCAGCTCGCGGGTGAATGAATCAAGCACACCGCTCTGCTCGAGAAATTGGACGAAGCCGCGTGCTTGCAGGGCGAGTTTTTTCTGCTCCTGGGCCGAATAGCAGCGCAGCGACGACGCTCTGCTTGCGCTTGGAACACTCGCACCGTCTTCACGCAAGCTGGACAACCCCTCGAGCCAGGAAAACGCCTTCTTGATTTCGCCGCGCGGAAAACCGGCCTGATACAACTCGGCAACGAGTGTCTCCTGATCGGGGCTGAACTCAGGACCTTCATCCATGTAGTTCTCGAACAGGTACATGAGCACATCCAGCATATTTTCTTTCATCATCGAACCTTATTCAGGAGATCGCCGGCGTTCCCCACCAGAGCGGGCTTCGAAAAGCCCAAACAACTCTATTGTTAACAGCATGGAGGAAATGGCCCTTGCCGTCAATCTGTCATGCGCCAGAACTAAAACGCCGGCATGAACTTGCACAGACGAATGCAACGGTCAGCGGCAGCAACTATCATCTGACATGAGACAGCGCTCAGGACGCTTCGTTCACAGCATCGGGCGTCGCCTTCGGATGACTGCTACCCGAACCAGGCGCGAGCGCGGCGAGCTCTTCCAGCACGTCGGCCGCGCTTTCGACGAGCTTGGCGCCCTGCCGAATGAGGGCATGACAACCGCGCGCTAACGGCGAATGAATCGAACCGGGGATGGCAAAGACTTCGCGTCCCTGTTCCGCCGCAAGACGCGCGGTGATCAGAGACCCGCTGTGCAGCGCAGCTTCCACCACGAGTACACCGAGACTCAAACCGCTCAAGATGCGATTGCGTCGTGGGAAATGTTCGGCCCGGGGACCGCTTCCGAGCGGCAACTCTGATACGATCGCCCCGCAACGCAAGATTTCGTGAGCAAGCTCCAGGTGCCGCGACGGATAAACGCGATCCGCTCCGGTGCCGGAAACGGCAAGCGTGGCGCCGCTGGCGGCAAGTGCGCCGCGATGGGCACAAGCGTCGATGCCTAGGGCAAGTCCGCTGGTTACGGTAAGCCCGGCCTGGCACAACGCGGCGGCGAATTCATGCGCGTTGTCCGCGCCGGCTTGGGTCGGATTGCGGCTTCCGGTAATTGCAATTTGCGGCCGGCTCAATACCGCCGGGTTGCCGCGTACGAACATTAACGGCGGTGGGTCGGGAATTTCGCGCAGCGCGCGCGGGTACAAGCCGTCCTCGAAGGTAACGAGAAATGCGTCATCCTGTGCAAGCCAATCCAGTTCCTTGGAAACGTGGCATGGGTCGGGACCTTCCAGCACGTCGTTGACTATGGCCGCAGAAATTCCCGGCAATTCTTCCAGTTCCCTGCGCGAGGCGGCGAACACCGCCTGCGCTGAACCGAAGCGACCGACAAGCAGCGACAGGACAGCCGGCCGGCCGGCAACAATCCTGTGAAGGTCCAGCCAGCAAATCTGCGCTGATTCGCTCATCTACCCTACCCGCATCATCCATAATGCCGGGTAATTGACGGAATTTCCTTACGGCGTCTGGACCGTGTCGTACATCCGAATCGAACGTTCCGCACTCATGACCAGAGCGTAGCTCACTTTATCGAATACCCGGAATACCATGAGCAGGCCTTCCTGCTCGTCCGGAATATTGTAGTAGCGGTGGGTCACAGGATCGAGATGTCTGCCGGCGTGATGCATGATACGCAGCACATCGCCCACTTCCATTCCCTTGTCTGCCCCGAGGCTGATAGCCACCACCGTCATGGGACCAAACTGGTTCAAGGCATCGTACGCCCAGATAATGCTGCCGTGCACCTCGTTCTTGGGAGGGTGCGGATAATAGTACGGCAATGGCGGCTCATGTTCCGGCGCCGGCAAGAGACGGTCGGTTGGAAGAATCTCCTCAGTGACGCGAGTTACCACAAGTTTTGAGGGGTCACCCGGCCGCAGAAGCTTGGCATCGCCTAGGTAGGTGGCTTGGTAACCAAGAAGATCGCCGGTTGCCGGGTCGATGAGGGGTTTGGCCGGCCGATAGATCTGATAGTAACTGGCCGGATGGGTGCCCAATCCACGGGCATAGAACTCGCTTTGATCACCCAGCGCCACGCGATTATCCATACCCTCCGTCACATAACCTGACTTTTCCATCTGCGAACGGCTCACGACGAGGGGTTCGGTGAGAAACGGCCGAATGGCTTCCGGGTTGATGGTTGGAATCGCCTCATTCAATGGCTCAGCTCGCACCTTCGGTTCCAACTTTACGGTAGTTAACGGTACTGGAGGCGGAGGCAGTTCCTCGGCTTGTGCTGGCGCCGCACTTGGCGCCTGGCCGGCTGACGTTGGCCCGGGCACCAACTTTTCCTCCGGCAACAGCGTCAAGGCTGGCTTGCCATTGACGTAGGTGAGAACAATGACGTCACCTGGATAAATCAGATGCGGATTCTTAATCTGTTGATTGAATGTCCAGACCCGGGCCCACTGCCAAGGATCTCTGAGAAAACGTGAGGAAATGTCCCAAAGTGTATCGCCTTTGACCACGGTATAGCGATTCGGATGTTTGGGGTTTAGCGCGACGGTATCCGCCCCGACCGGCGCACTGACCGCAATGAGCAAACCGAGCACCCATACCAGTGAAGCCTTTCTGCGAGTCATGGGCATTATTTTTCCTAAGTGGTGTTCTTTCCGAGTGTAGTCCAATGGTGGAATTGGCGCCAACCCGTTTTCGACAAATTATGCTTGTTATTCAGCATCATTGGAATCGATGATAAACTACCTTACCAAGAATGGAAACGCCCTTGGGGCTTTCACTTCGAAACATGGCAATACTTAATATTCTTCGATATCCGGATGCCCGGTTGCGTCAGATCGCGCAGCCCGTCGCACATGTCGACGACGCCATTCGGGCACTGGTTGATGACATGGCCGAAACTATGTACCGGGCGCCGGGGATAGGCCTGGCGGCCATTCAGGTCAATGAACCGAAGCGGATCATAGTCATCGATATTTCCCAGAATCGCGATGCGCTTGAGGTGTTTATCAACCCGCAGATTGTGGAACGCGACGGTGTGCAGGTCATGGAGGAAGGCTGTCTTTCCGTCCCAGGAATATTTGAGGAGGTGGAGCGGGCCCGCCACATTCGCGTACGCGCTCTCGATCGCAACGGTCGGCAATTCGAGCGCGAGGCGGTGGATCTGCTTGCTGTGTGTATCCAGCACGAAATCGATCACCTCGACGGAAAGGTTTTCGTGGATTATCTATCCCGCCTCAAGCAGGATCGAATTCGCAAGAAGCTGGAAAAACAGGAACGCCTAGCCATGTAGCGGAAGGTCCGCGATGCAGGCCATGTGCCACGCTGATTGCCTCGCCACTACGATGAATTGGGGAAGCGCGCAGTGAAATTGGTTTTTGCCGGAACCCCGGAGTTTGCCGTCCCTTCACTGAGCGCCCTGCGTCAAGCCGGCCACGAACTCATCGCCGTATATACCCAGCCCGACCGCCCTGCGGGCCGTGGCCGACAGGTTTGTGCAAGCCCCGTCAAGGACTTCGCCTTGGCTCATGATCTCCGGCTTGTCCAGGCGGCGACACTAAAATCGGAGGCCGCACTTACCGCACTGCGTGCACTAAACCCCGATGCGATGATCGTAGTTGCCTATGGGCTCATTCTCCCTCCGGCTGCCTTGCAGATTCCGCGCATGGGCTGCATCAATGTGCATGCGTCGCTGCTGCCACGCTGGCGCGGGGCGGCTCCCATCCAACGCGCCATTGAAGCCGGTGATGCGCTCACGGGAATTACAATAATGCAGATGGATGCAGGCCTTGATACGGGAGACATCTTGGATGTTGCGTCCATACCCATCGCCGACTCTGACACCTCGCAGACATTGCACGACCGTCTTGCACTACTTGGCGCCGATGCGCTTGTCGACGTGTTGCAGCGGCTGGGAACGGTCGGCGTGGAACGCCAAGTGCAAGATCCGCTCGGCGCGTGCTACGCACCGAAACTCAGCAAGAGCGAGGCGCTTGTCAATTGGGATCAACCCGCGGCGGTTGTGCACCGCAAAATTCGAGCCTTCAACCCCTGGCCGGTCGCGTACACCGTTTGGAACGGCCGGAACGTGCGTCTTTGGGACGTCGCGTCGCTGACCGACTTCGAAGGTCGCACCCGCAGCCCCGGGACGGTAGTTTCCGCCGGGTCGCAAGGTATCTGCGTGCAAACAGCCAGCGGCGTGTTGTGCGTTACGCGCCTGCAGATCGAAGGTGGACGTCCATGCACAGCTGACACCTTTTTGCATGGTCACACCCTCACAGCCGGTACGGTTCTGGGCCAATAGCGATGGGCGAAGCGGCGACAACCGGGTCAGCGCGCGCGGTTGCCGCGGCGATCGTTCACGATGTCGTGCATCATGGCCGCTCTCTCGATGCAACGGTTGATGACGCACTGGCACAGCTGAATGCGGTGCAGAGATCGGATGCCGCCTTCATTCAGGAAATGGCCTATGGCTGCGTGCGCTGGACCGTCCAGCTCCAATGGCTTGCCCATGCATTGCTTGCGCGCCCGCTAAAGCACAAGGACCAGGATATCGAGGCATTGCTCCTTGTGGGGCTGTATCAGCTCGTTCACCTTCGGACTGCACATCACGCGGCCGTGGCCGAAACCGTGGAAGCGTGCACAGATCTGCACAAGCCTTGGGCAAAAGGCCTAGTCAACGCCATTTTGCGCGCGTTTTTGCGCTCGCAGGACGCAATGCGTGCGCGCATTGAAGCGGATCCGGCACTGGAATTGAGCCACCCGGCGCTGCTGTTGCAACGTTTTCGCCAAGCCTGGCCAGATCGCTGGCGCGAAATCTGCCAAGCGAACAATGAGCGGCCACCAATGGTTTTGCGCGTCAACAGTCGTCGCACATCGCGCGCCTGTTACCTCGACGAACTCGCGCGTCACCAGATTCCCGCACACCCACTGGCACAGGTCGAATGCGCGATTATGCTCGAAGGATCGACTCCAGTTTCGATGCTGCCTGGATTTCAACACGGCGACGTGTCCGTCCAGGACTCCGCTGCTCAGCTGGCCGCTTTCCTCCTCGACGCCCAAGCGGGCGAGCGCGTACTTGATGCCTGTGCCGCACCTGGGGGCAAGACCGCGCATATTCTTGAACGGACTCCGGAAGTTGATCTGACTGCGGTCGATATCGACCCCCGGCGGCTTGATTTCGTGCGCAGCAACCTGGAGCGTCTCGGTCTTAACGCGCGTATTCTGACTGCGGATGCCACCGATCCGGCGCACTGGTGGGACGGCCGGCACTTTGACCGTATTCTGGTGGATGCACCTTGCTCGGCTACCGGGGTAATCCGGCGCCATCCGGACATCAAGTTGCGCCGCAGCAGCAGGGACATCGAACGGCTTTGCGCGCTTCAGTCTCGCTTGCTGGACGCGTTATGGCCCTTGCTGCGCTCCGGCGGTAAGCTGTTGTACGCCACCTGCTCGGTTTTGCCGGAAGAGAATGACTACCAGATTCACTCTTTCATGGCGCGCGAAAAGAGCGCGTGCGTCATTCCCCTGGTGGTACCCTGCAGTCAGAAGGGAAACGGGGGGTACCAGATACTTCCCGGCGACTGCGGCATGGACGGGTTCTACTATGCTTGTTTACAGAAGAACTGAGGGGACCAGATAGCGATGATTTCCGCCGAACGGCGCGTGCTGATTATTGTGCTGGCATGCACAATTATGGGCCTGCCAGGCACATCGTCAGCCGATTTCAACGTGCACCATGTGCAGACGCGGTTATCAGCACAGGCCCTTGAGGTCAGCGCCAAAATGGATCTCAGATTGAGCAACAAAGCCGCAGCAGCGCTCGCCAAAGGCATACCCCTCTCGGTAGTGATTAATATTGCCTTGTTGGAGCATCGCAGCATTCTTTGGGACCGTACCATCGCGACGCGCGATTTGCACCGCACCCTTCAGTTCCATGCGCTTTCCAACGAGTATCTCGTCGGCGGCAGCGAATTAGGATCGGACGAATACGAGAATTTTTTGTCACTGGACGAAGCCCTGCGCTTTCTCGGGAGAATTGATGACCTGCGACTGCCACTGGGCAAAACGGCCCTCGACGCCGACCAGGACTACCACGTGCGTGTGCGCGTGTACCTCGATATTGGTTCGCTACCTTTTCCTTTGCGCCCGATGGCATACACCTCGCCATCCTGGCACCTCAATAGCGGGTGGACCACATGGTCCGTACAGCGCTGAAACGCTACGCCACAGGGATCGCACCGCTCGCGGTATTGTCGGTCGTGTTGGTCGTCGCGCTGACCATGATGGGCGCCGCCACCCAGAACTCTCTGGTCTTCGGGCGCGCTTATTCTCTGCTGCTGGTAGTCAACGTTGTCGGCATCGCGATGCTTCTCGGGCTGATCCTGGCCAAACTTCGTCGCCTGATGGCACAGGTTCGCGCGGGTGTAATGGGTTCGCGCCTGAGCTTGAGGCTATTGGGATTTTTCCTAATTCTGGCTGTAGTGCCTATGAGCGTCGTGTATTTCTTTTCCGTCGAAGCTTTCAGCCGGGGAATAGACAACTGGTTTGACGTGCGGATAGAGCGCGCGCTGGACGACGCGCTGGCCATGGGACGCGCCTCGCTCGATACGATCATGCAGGAACTGGAGCGTAGGTCGCACGATATGGCATTGCGGCTATCGCATGTGCCGAATGCAAATGCTGCGCCTTTGCTCAATAGCCTGCGGGGACAAAACCCTCACCTTGACATAACGCTTTTCAACTCCGACGGCAAATTGGTTGCCTCGACCAGCCGCGCCGAAACTGCTGCGGAACAGCCTAACGGAGCATTGCTCGCTCGAGTCCGCAGCGGGATGCCTTTCACCGCCATCGACCCGCATCCCAAGGGCGGATTTCAGCTGCGCGTGTTGGTACCGGTCTACGGACGCGATACCAGTTCGCCGGCGCGCATCCTGCAAGTTATCGAACAGCTTCCGGACCGCTACAGCAAGCTGGGTGAAAGTGTGCAGGCGGCATTTGCCGAGTACGAGAAACTCATTTATCTGCGTGGTCCTCTAAAGTTCGGCATGATTCTTACGCTGAGCCTGGTGGCGCTCTTGACTCTGCTTATCGCCGTGTGGGGCGCGATGTTTTTCGTCAAGCGCCTCGTCACTCCGTTGCGCGATCTGGTAGACGGAACGCGGGCCGTGTCTCGAGGCAACTACAGTAAGCGCTTGCCCATCCCCGCGAATGATGAACTTGGCGTGCTGGTGCAGTCTTTCAATGACATGACACGAAAGATTCATTTTGCGCAAAGCCAAATCAAGCGAAGCCAGCAGGAAACCGAGGTCGAGCGAACTTATCTCGAAACAGTGCTGACCCACTTGTCGTCCGGTGTACTGTCCTTCGACCCACGGCACCGGTTGCGCACCCACAATCCCAGTGCGGCGCATATTCTCGGCGTCGACTTGCAACAATGCGAAGGCAAGACTCTGCGCTGGATTTTGGCGACACAGCCGCAGCTCGCCGGATTTGCGCAGACCATCGAGCACGCAACGGCCGATGGCCGCTCGGAATGGCATGCAGAGGTAACCTTGCAAGACGAGCGGCGGCGACGCACGCTGATTCTTCGCGGCACCATGCTTCCGGCTCTTGGCCAAAGACGCGGCGGTCACGTTGTGGTTTTCGACGATATTACGGCTCTTATTCAGGCTCAGCGCGAGGCCGCCTGGTCGGAAGTGGCACGGCGACTGGCACACGAGATCAAGAATCCCCTGACGCCTATCCAGCTTTCGGCAGAGCGGATACGCCATAAATGTCTCGAGCAACTGCCGAGCGGACCGCGCGAAACACTCGATAGAGCCACACGCGTAATCGTGCAGCAAGTCGAGTCGATGAAAACCATGGTCAACGCATTTTCCGAGTATGCGCGGCCGGCGCACATGCAGCTAGAGCCCGTGGATATCAATCTTCTGATTCACGATGTCGCCGAACTTTATGGGGGTCGGCTGAATCCGGTGAAAATAAATCTTGATCTGGCCGCGAATCTGCCGCCTGTTTTTGCCGACGCTGGGCGCCTGCGCCAAGTGCTGCACAATCTGCTTCTCAATTCGCACGACGCGCTTGTCACGGTTCCGGCGCCGGTGATTGAAATACGCACGCAACTGACGCGTATTGACGATCACAGCTTCATGGAAATACATGTTTCCGATAACGGACCCGGTTTTGAACAGGCTGTCAGGTCGCGCTTATTTGAGCCATACGTTACCACTAAGGAAAAGGGAACCGGCCTAGGTCTGGCCATTGTCAAAAAAATTGTCGAGGAACATGGCGGCGCACTTTCTGTCGAGAACAGCGATGCGCCGACGCGAGGCGCCTGCCTGACAGTTCGACTTCCCATGCCTTCCCAGGCGTCCGCCAAATTGCCGACGGAGAGGAGCGCATGAAACGGGCGTGCATTCTAGTGGTGGATGACGAACCGGCAATCCGTCATCTGGTGCAGGAAATCCTCGAGGACGAAAACTACGAGGCGATTACAGCGGCGAATGCGCACAATGCGCGCATCGCTTTTAAAAAGCGTCGTCCGGATTTGGTGCTGCTCGATATTTGGATGCCCGATTGCGACGGCATCACGCTTTTGAAGGAATGGATTGAGGACGGGGTTTCAGGCCTGCCCGTCGTAATGATTTCGGGCCATGGCACGATAGACACGGCTGTCGAGGCCATCCGCATCGGCGCTTTCGACTTCATTGAAAAACCTTTGTCCACAGCAAAACTTCTCAGCACTGTAGATCTGGCGCTGCAAAACGCGCGCCTCGGCCTGCATTCTGTAACGCGCGCAAATACACCGCTGGTCATGGTTGGCAAAAGCGCGATTATTGGACAATTGCGAGCGGATATCGCGCGTGCGGCCGCGCATGACATGTCGGTCTTGATTGTCGGGGAAAACGGCAGTGGTCGCAGTCTGGCAGCCCGCAGTTTGCACACCCAGAGTGCGCGCCGGGCTGGACCCTTCTTTGCACTCAAGGTGCCGGGGACCACGAGCGAGGAACTCGCGCAGCAGCTCTTCGGATTCGGGCGCGACGGTGAATTCTGGTCCGGATACCTGGAACAGGCGCGGGGTGGTACGTTGCTGCTCGAGGAAATCGGAGATATGGACTTCGCGAACCAGCACGCGCTGCGCAATGTTCTCGAACAAGGATATTTTTGTCCTGTTGGCTCGACCAGCCAGATAGCATGCAATGTCCGCATAATGGCCAGCAGCAGCCGGAATCTGGAGCCCGCGGTAGTCAGCGGACGGTTTGACGAAGAGCTATGGCACCAGCTCGGTCTTGCCCGCCTGTACATTCCATCACTGCGCGAACACCGAGAAGACGTGCCGGAGCTCATCGATCAATTCGTGCACTGGAGTGTTGAAAGCGAACAGCTGCCCTACCGCAAGTTCTCGACCGCAGCGCTCAATGCCCTGCGCAATCACAACTGGCCAGGGAACGTGGCCGAACTCAAGATGCTGGTGCGCGGTCTGCTGTTTCAGAAAAAGAGGGGCGATATCAGCCAGAGCGATGTACGCCAAGCACTGCGTCAATTGAAGCGCCCTGCGTCGGAAGCATTTCCAGAATCGCTATTCGATATGCCACTGCGCCAGGCGCGTGACCGCTTCGAACGCGCCTATCTTTTGCATCACCTGGAGCGCACCGACGGCAATGTTGGGGAAGTTGCAAATATTGTGGAAATGGAACGCACGCACCTGTACCGCAAGCTCAAGGGCCTTGGAATCGGAGTGCGGAAAGATAAGGAGAAATGAACGTGGCTGGCGTCAGACACAACTCAACGCAACGTGTCGCTGATCGATAACCTGGAATCCATGCTGGCGCGCGGCCAGGATGGCGCGCTGCTGCGCTATGGGCTTGGCAACGCCTACCTCAACAATGGGCAGTTGCAAGCTGCAATTGAGCATCTGCAAAAGGCGCTGCAATTCGACGCCCATTACTCCGCCGCCTGGAAACTGCTCGGACAGGCGTTCGCGACGGCCGGTCACACACAACAGGCAATGGATACGTATGAAAGCGGTATCGCAAACGCCGAGGCGAAGGGTGATTTGCAGGCTGCGAAGGAGATGAAGGTATTTCTTCGGCGCCTGCGGAAGGACAGGTAATAATAAATAGCCCGGTGTCCTACATCTTGTGGCCGGTACTCTAACCAACTCGAATCCTGCACTGGTGATCTAGTAATAGTTAGGCTGACCCTCGGGTCGGGTTTTGAAGCGCTTGTGCACCCAAAAATATTGGGCGGGCATTTCCCGTACACCGGCTTCTATTTCCGCGTTCATGCGCCGCGCATCGGCCACATCGTCACCACTGGGAAAATTTTCAAGCGGCGGCTTAAAAATCACTTCGTAGCCGCGACCGAGCGGCAGCTGCCGAGTAAAGCATGGAATGACCACCGCCCCCGTGATGGCTGCCATCCGCCCGAGCGCGGTCAGGGTCGCCGCCGGCACACCAAAAAAAGGAACGAACACGGAACCATCCCTACCGGGATCCTGATCGGGAAGATAGTAAAACACCATCCCTTTCTTGACACCGCGGAGCGCGGACTTGATTCCTTCAAAGCGCTCGATCAACAGACCGCCAAATCGACAACGTCCCTTCCAGATCATGTAATCGAACAGACGGTTGCGCGGCCGTTTGTACATGTCAACAAACTGAGGCTCGCCTGCGCTCGCAAGGTACATGCCGCCGATCTCGACTCCGACAAAATGCGGCACCAGCAGGATGATGCGCCGGTTTTCAGCCAACGCGTCGTCGAAATAGTGACAGTCGCGACAATGCACAATGCGCTGCAGGCGCCGCACGGATCCCCACCAGGCTATTGGCACTGCCATGGCGGCGCGCACGAATTCGCGGAAATGGCTGCGCGCCATTGATCGCCTTGCGCGCTCGGGAAGATCCGGAAAGCAAAGCCGAATATTGATAAGCGCGACTTCGCGTCGCTTGCCGTGGAACAGGTACAGGATCTCGCCAAGCAGGCCGCCCGCAGCCCAGAGCACCGGCAAGGGCAACAGCGCCATGATTCTCAGAAACGCATAGACGAGCCAGCTAGGCCAGTAACGCGGGTGGAGCAACGGTTTGAGGTCGGTCGGGTCAGCCATAATGGTTTGGCGCATTTTCCGGTCTGGTCTTAAAGCGCTTGTAGGTCCACAAATATTGCTCAGGTAGTGCGCGCACGGTCTCCTCTACTGCGGCATTGAGGCAGGTTGCATCGCGCACGCTATCCTCTGAAGGAAATTCGGGCAGCGGCGCGTGAAAAATGACTTCGTAGCCGCGCCCCCAGGGCAACAGGCGTGTGTAACACGGAATCACAACTGCATTCGCCAGGCGTGCCAGGCGGCTAGGTGCGGTGATGGTGGCCGCTGGAATGCCGAAAAACGGTGCGAAGACGAAGCTTGCCGTTCCTGGGTCCTGGTCCGGAAGATAGTAAAAGGGCAGACCCTTGCGCAACAGGCGCACCAGCGGCCGCAATTCGGAACTGCGCTCGATCATTAGCCCGCCAAAACGCGAACGCGCGCGGCGCAAAATGTAATCAAACACCGGATTCTTGAAACTCTTGTACATGCTTATCATTGGGCGTTCTTGCGACAAGCGCAGACCGGCGATGTCCATTGCGATGAAATGCGGGGCGAGAAGAATGATATGTTGACCGGCGGCCAGGGCCGCATCGTAATATTCGCGGCCACGGAAGTGCACTAGGCGCTGCAGACGCCGGCGCGAACCCCAAAGAGAAATGCCGATGCTCAGTCCGGCCTGGGCCAGTGTCCGGTACATCGCTTGCCGCAGGCGTCGCCGCGCAGCGACAGGGAGCGCAGGAAAGCACAAGGCCAGGTTGATGTCGGCGGCTCGCCGGCCACGGCTCGGTATGAAAGCGATTAGCTCGCCGATGGCGGCGCCAACGATCCACAACAGCGGAAGCGGCACGATGCTTAAGAGCCGCAGGATACCGGCGGCTGGCCAAGAAAGCCAAAAGCGCGGCTGAATGAGCGCCGCCCGCAAGTCAGTGCTGCTCATAGGGCGAAGCCGCCCCGCCGGGGCGGGTTTTAAAGTATTTGAAAGTCCACATGTATTGCTCTGGCGCAAGCGCGATATGCTTTTCCAGTTCCGCGTTCATGCGTTGCGTATCGGCGATCACATCCCCGCTGGGAAATCCTTCCAACGGCGGTTCGATGCGCACCTCGTACCCCTGGCCATTGGGCAAGCGATAGGTGAAACAGGGGATGACAACGGCGTCACTCAGCTGCGCCAGGCGGCCGAGCGCTGTCAGGCGCGCAACCTGGGTTGCAAAAAACGGCACGAAAGTCGATTTCTCGGCGCCAAAATCTTCGTCCGGCAGGTAGTAGAACCCGAGGCCCGAGCGAATCTCGCGGATGATGGGTCGCAGACCCTGTTCACGCAGCAATAGCCGCCCGCGTGGATCGAAACGCTTGCGACCATGTGCGATAAACCAATCGACCAGCGGGTTGCTCAGTGGCTTGATCATTCCCAGCAGCGGAAAACGCGCGGACAGGGCTGCGGCACCGAACTCCAGCGCCACAAAATGCGCCGTCAGGATGATTATTTTTCGACCGCGGGAAAAGGGTATGTCGTAATTCTCAAGGCCGTGAATGCGCACCTGCTTGCGGATTCGTTTTGGGTTCCCGAACCAAAGCAGCGGGAAGTCGAGAAGGCACTGTGCGAAAAGACGGAAGTGCCGACGGACAAGGCGTGCGCGATCGGCGTCACTTAGTTGCGGGAAACACAATTCGATGTTGACGGCAGCAATGCGCCGGCGTTTGGCATTCAATAGTCTATAAAGATCGCCGACCATTATCCCAAGTATTGCCAGGACACGCCGCGGCATAATAGACAGCAGGCGCAGCAGACCCATTGCAAGCCAAATTCCCCAGTATCGAGGCAGCAGAAATGCGCTTCGGAAACGAGGTGCATGGTATCCCTCAGGCTGCGTGGAGGGGCCGTTCTGCTTCGGGTGATTTGAGCGCGGATCGGAGTTATGAAGTGACATAGTATTCCCACTATGGGACTTTTTTATGGGTGTTGTACTCATTAGTAACACACAATCATCGCGAAGCAACCTGCATATTTATATAAAGCTCCACCAAGCTAAAAACTGTCCGTACATGAATGTCTGAATACCTTCTTCGCTTCAATGTGGGAATACACTATCTATTTTACCGCTGCCCGACACGCGTGTGATCATCATTGTCCTCTTCAAGCTCCCTGGAAGGATCGATAGTGGGAGGATTGCCTCCATTTTCGGCTACCATTAGCGGCCGCATCGCCGATAGCAGGTTGGCGAAAAGGCGCGGATGGTTTCGCTCCTCTTGCGCCAGCAGTTCCTTCATATGCTGGCGCTGGCCGGGCATTCGGAAACAGGCAGGGCAACTGTCGGTGATCACCGGCAGATGAGCAGCTTCGGCGAAGTTTCGCAGCTGCCGTTCCCGCACATAGACAAGCGGGCGAATGATGCGCAGGTCACCCTCGTCATTGACGTAATGCGCCTTCATCGTGCGCAGATCGCCGCCGTGAAATGCACTGAGCAGAAACGACTCCGCCAGATCATCCAGATGCTGCGCCAACACCAACACATTGCAATCGTGTTCGCGCGCCGTGGCGTAGAGAATGCCGCGGCGCATGCGGGCGCAGTAGGCGCAAAAGGAATCGCCGCGCATAGTCTTAAGGGCCCGCTCGACGATGGCCTGACGTTGATAGTAGTAGGGTATGCCGAGCGCGCTGACATAG
Organism: Pseudomonadota bacterium; assembly: GCA_021783175.1. Next base: position 3,040 of record JAJXUF010000058.1, on the reverse strand, counting down.
GGCTGCAGTCTGGAGGGGTCAAAGCCCTCGATTTGGGGATCGACGGTCGCGGCCGCCAAGGTGAACGGCACCGGCGCTTTGTCGCGCAGGTAGAGGAGAGCTTGCAAAAGGCTCAGGCTGTCCTTGCCACCGGACAGCCCCAAGAGCAAGCGGTCGCCGGGGCGAATCATGGCGTAGTCGCCAATGGCCCTGCCAATGGAGCGCAGAATGCTGCGTGGCGGTCGGCTTTCCGTAATAGATGGATTGGTGAGCTGCATCAGTGCAATATTATGCCTTAGTCCGCGGTAAATGGCCGACCAGTCCTTGCCGGCAGGGAGGGCATCATGGAGGCGGTAAAGTCACTGCATCCCACAGAAGCCTGGCAGCTGCTCCAGACACATCCCAATGCGCTCTTCATCGACACCCGCTCACTCATGGAGCACCTGTTCGTGGGCCATCCAGTCGGGTGCATCCATATTCCCTGGATCGACGAACCCGACTGGACGATAAACCCGGAATTCGTCACCCAGGTGCGCCGTGCCATCCTCGGCGGAGTTGGCAACCGCGTGCCTGTCATCTTGATATGTCGCAGTGGCGTCCGTTCCCTGGAAGCGGGGCGCTGCCTCGTTAACGCCGGTTTCAAGGATATCTACAACGTCACGGAAGGTTTCGAAGGCGCGCTCGATGAACACCATCACCGTAGCTCGGTTGGCGGCTGGCGCCACCATAATCTGCCTTGGGAGCAGTGTTGAAGACCCTCCGGATTCGGCAAGCAACGGGACGCCATGCGGCACGGGGCGCCATGCCCGAGGGCATTGCATGTCAATTTTTTCTCACTTTCGGTACACTTTGCCCCTGTCCATGAATCAACTTGAGTGATGGAGCCGCCATGGCTGATAGCTATCTTTTCACCTCCGAATCGGTATCCGAAGGGCATCCGGACAAAGTCTGCGATCAGATTTCGGATGCGGTGCTCGATGCCGCGCTTGCGCAGCACAAAACCGCGCGCGTCGCCTGCGAGACACTGGTCAAGAATAACCTGGTGGTGCTTGCCGGCGAGATCACGACCAACGCGGTGATCGATTTCGACAAGGTCGCGCGAGAAGTCATCCGCTCTATCGGGTACACGGACGAGATGGGTTTTGGACCGGACAGCTGCACAGTGCTGACGGTGATCGGCAAACAGTCGCCGCAGATCGCCCAGGGCGTGGATGAAGGCACAGGGCTTGATCTGGAACAGGGCGCCGGCGACCAGGGGCTAATGTTTGGTTATGCCTCCAACGAAACGGACGTGCTGATGCCGATGCCAATTACCCTAGCGCAGCGCCTCGTCCGGCGTCAGTCGGAAGTACGCAAGAGCGGAAAACTGACCTGGCTGAGGCCGGATGCAAAGTCCCAGGTGACGGTCCGATACGTGGATGGCAAGCCGTCCGGTATTGATGCGGTAGTGCTTTCGACTCAGCATGCCCCGGGCGTCAAATATGAAACTCTCAAGGAAGCAGTGATTGAGGAGATCGTAAAGCCGGTTTTACCCAAGGAATGGCTTGGCAAAGATACTAAGTATTTCATCAACCCGACTGGTGCGTTCGAGATCGGCGGTCCGGTCGGCGACGCCGGGCTGACCGGGCGCAAGATCATCGTCGACACCTATGGCGGCATGGCGCGCCACGGCGGCGGCGCATTTTCCGGCAAAGATCCTTCGAAGGTAGATCGCTCTGCAGCTTATGCCGGAAGGTATGTGGCAAAGAACGTGGTCGCCGCCGGGCTGGCTGATCGCTGCGAGATACAGTTAGCTTACGCCATCGGCATCGCGCGACCGGTTTCGGTTCACGTAGACACCTTCGGTACAGGCAAGCTGCCCGACGCGAAAATCGCGGAATTGGTTCAGGCGCTGTTTGACCTTCGCCCGAAAGGTATCGTGCAGATGCTGGACCTGCTGCGCCCGGTCTATCTGCCGACCGCGGCATATGGTCATTTCGGCCGTACTGAGGCCGGCTTCGGCTGGGAGCGTACCGACAAGGCCGAAGAACTGCGCCATGCAGCAGGTATCAAGGAGAAATCCGCAGCCAGGGCATAACCGCGCGCGCGGACTCGAGGCGTGCAGACGCTTCAGCGTCCTACCGGTTCATCTGTGGGAGCGGTTGCGACCTGCGATAGGGGAAAAAGTTAGTCGCCGCGGCATTCGCGGCGAGGCGTTGCTCTGCGAGGAGCGTTGCGACCCGCGGCCGGCCGGCCGGGGCCAGGCTCGTGGGGGACGTCAGTCAAGATAACGGCGCTCCTTCATCGTGGAGTATGCATAATGAGCGCCGTCGTCAACTCGAAGTTCAAGGATTACAAGGTCGCAGATATCAATCTGGCCTCCTGGGGTCGGAAGGAAATCGAAATCGCCGAGACCGAGATGCCAGGTCTCATGGCGCTGCGCGAAGAATATGCAGCGCAGCAGCCGCTCAAGGGGGCGCGTATTTCCGGCTCCCTTCACATGACCATCCAGACTGCCGTACTTATTGAAACGCTCACCACCTTGGGTGCGCAGGTGCGCTGGGCCTCGTGCAACATCTTTTCCACTCAGGACCACGCCGCGTCCGCAATTGCCGCGTCCGGAGTCCCCGTCTTCGCCTGGAAAGGGGAAACCCTGCAGGAATACTGGTGGTGCACCGAACAGGCGCTCACCTGGCCGAACGGGGACGGGCCCAACATGATTCTCGATGATGGCGGCGATGCGACCATGCTGGTACACCGCGGTGTGGAATTCGAGAAAGTGGCCAAAGTTGCGGAAGCCGGAGCGAATGCCAACGAGGAATGGAAAGTATTTCTGGCGTTGCTGAAAAGCAGCCTGGCCAGCGATCCGAAGAAATGGACCAGAATAGCGGCCGGTATTCGGGGCGTAACCGAAGAGACTACCACCGGCGTGCATCGCCTGTATCAGATGAAGGAGCGCGGTGAGCTCCTATTTCCGGCCATGAACGTTAACGATTCCGTTACCAAGTCCAAATTTGACAACCTGTATGGCTGCCGCGAATCCCTGATCGACGGCATCAAGCGCGCCACCGATGTGATGATC
>JAJXUF010000232.1 GCA_021783175.1 Pseudomonadota bacterium | reverse complement strand
GAGAACCCGTTGAAGAGATCACCGTGTTGCGTCAGGCCATGGAGTACATCCTTCGGGATCCCGCGTTTGGGCCTATCGTAACGCCGCGCCTGCTCTATCAAGACGTGGCCATACAACGCGCATTTGTGCTGTTTTACGAACGCGCTACAGGAAAGCGGCTCCTTGGATGGCGTGTGACGGCAGGAGATTTGGCTGTGTTTGCGAAGGAAGTTCCTACCCCATTCAAGGGTTCCAAGCGCAACGCCGCGCCAGAAGAGTCGGTTGAGTAATTTGCTATTCATGGCCTCCCGTACGGGGAGGCCTTTTCTTTAACGATAGCGTGTATCAAATGTCCACTATGACCACAACCACTGCCCGGCAAAACTCGCCCTGCGTCTGCCGCTCGTCGGCCATACCTGCCGGTGGCGTTGGCTCAGCTAAAGGGCAGGTGTCCCGCGGGTTGCTGACCTTGGCACGCCTTTGCAGCTCAATGACCGCTTACGAAATTAGCATCGGGCGGCACCCGCCTCCAAGCCGCCGGTCAGGCCCGCGTCCCAATCCTGCAGCTCCTTCAGCCCTAGCCTACGCTTGAGAACTATTCGGCGGCAGCCTAAGGTGCGCCTGACATAAGCCGAAGGATTTCGGCGGTCCAAGAACCGAGTTCTCCGGCGTACCCGCCATCCGCGTTCAAGTAATCTAGATAGGCGCATGACCACCGCAGGTCAGTTGCCCACGGCCGGTCTGTCGTTTTCGTCTTCATGTGCGCGGCGCGATTAACCCACATTCCTCTTTCGTCCGGCGGGAAACCGTTGAAAAAGCACCGAGGCATTGACTCCGCCGAACCCGAACCCGTTGGACAGCGCTATCTCAATTGGGGCGCGACGCGCTGACGGCCCTATCAGATCAAGGCCAATCGCGGAATCGTCGGGATGCTCCAGATTGAGCGTTCCGGGAAGCACCCCATCCCTAAGAGCAAGAATGGAAAACGCTGCTTCAATGGCGCCAGCCGCCCCCAGCAAATGCCCCGTCGCAGACTTGGTAGAGGAAATAGCTGGACCCATTCCTGTCGTCCCGAAGACAGTCTTCAAGGCCGCAATTTCTCCAGCATCGCCAACCGGCGTCGATGTAGCATGGGCGTTGACGTAATCGACACGATCTGGGCTTATTCCCGCCATCGCCAGGGCTAGCCTCATCGCTCGCATGGCGCCAGCCCCATCGTCGGGGCCGGCCGTCATGTGGTAGGCATCTGCCGTGGTTCCATAGCCAATAATTTCGGCGATCGGGCAGGCGCCGCGCGCCACAGCATGATCCAGCGCCTCTACCACCAACATTGCCGCGCCTTCACCCATCACAAACCCGTCACGGTCGCGGTCGAATGGGCGCGAGGCGCGACTCGGCTGATCGTTGAAACCCGTCGACAAAGCCCGCGCCGCCAAGAACCCGCCAAATGTAACTTTGTCGAAAGCCGCTTCGGTACCGCCTGCCAACACAATATCCGCTTCCCCAGTCCGGATTAAGCGCATCGCATCACCGATCGCCTGGACACTAGCCGCACAGGCGGTCACAGGGCAGCCGAGCGGCCCCCGAAACCCATGCTTAATCGATATCTGGCCGGCCGCCAGATTCGTCAGGAAGGACGGAACGGTGAAAGGCGACAGCCGCCGCACGCCACGCGTTTCGCCTGTCCTTACCGCATTGGCCAACGCGGGAAATCCTCCTATGCCCGACGCAACGACGGTCGCAGTGCGCTCGCGTTGATGGTCGGTTTGCGGGGCCCATCCGGCATCTGCTAGCGCCTCGTCAGCGGCGACCATCGCCAGGTGGATAAACCGATCCATCTTTTTCAAATCCTTATTCGGAATTGAGATTTCTGGATCGAAACCGCCCTCTGGATCGGTTGTCCTCTCTTGCACAGTCCCGCCAACCTTAACAGGAAGATCGTCGACAATTTCACCCCCCAGCAGGCGAAGTCCGGAGCGTCCGTCAATTAGGCGCTGCCATACCAGCTCCGTACCGCAACCCAGCGGAGAAACAATACCGAGCCCCGTCACAACCACTCGGCGCATCATGCCGGCTCCCTCTCACGGACCAGGATCCGTTGAGCAGCATCATTCAAGCTTTTCATCGTCCGCCGCACCGCTTTTGTCTCGGCTTCCCCCAATTCGTCAATTAACATTTTTTGCGCGTCTCGCCAGCATCGAACAGCCTGGTCGAGTAACTCTTGTCCAGCGGGAGATAGGGCGAGTCGCTTGCCGTTGCGCCCGCGCCCGCCGGACGAAATCACGAGACCCTTTCGCTCAAGTGCCTGGACGTTCCGAGAGATAGCCGATGCTTCGATATCTAAAAGTCTGGAGAGTGCCGAAACAACAATGCCGGTGTGCAGGCGGAGCATCACCATGACTGGAAATTGCGTGGGGTCCAGACCAAGCGGCACTAGTAAGGTACCGAAGACCTTGGTGGTCATGCGCGAGGCCACCCGGCTTGCCATGCCAAGACAGACCTCGGGGATGTCCTCTAACGGAACGTCGTCTATCACCATTGAAAACAATCCTAAAAGGGGCGGTTTAAATTCCAAAATTCCCGTATTTATATGATTTAAATGCACTTAATTCCCTAATTGACTCACCCAGAAGAAATGGCTCCGCAGTTGTATATAAAATGCTGGAACCCTGCCAACAGAGATTCCGCTTGCCCGATATCGATTCAGCTGCAGTCGCCTTTAGCATAATATTGTACATACAGTATTCTCGTCAATTGAACTGGCCAGTGCATGGCAACAGAAGAAAGCGGCTGGCAAACAGGAGCAAATTGCGCATCGGCACCGCTTGTTCGCGGAATTCCTTCGAATAAATAGCCTTCGGCAATCTCTGCATCTGACGTGTCCATTTTCAATTTTAGAGAGGCATCATCCCCGACGCGCTACCTCTGTGCTAGATGGCGTTTATAGACCGCTTACGAGTCATCATGAATTCCTGGCCGTCGTGGCAGGGTGAACGATTCCCAAATTTCTACGCGGGACAAGATAAGACGTACAAAGTCCCCAGGCAGCATCAAGTACTTGGCCTACCAATGCACTGAGTCAGTACGCGCGTGCGCTGCTACCCCTGCGTATATGCCTAATATCGAGAGAGTATTTCCGTTGATTTCAGCAAGGGCATATCAATCATCTCATCCTCGATAGTCGGTATGGTCTTCCTTATGGTTAAAGCGGGCCCCTCGTTTCCTAAGCGTTCTGCGCAAACAGAGAGCAAGTGTTCCCGCGTCGGTTGGAATTGCCAGAAGCTCCAGCGATTTCCGTCGATGTCCAATTCCTGGTCGACGACGATCTTCACGCCGTGTTCATGCGGAAAGTGGAAGCCAAACCGGTCTAGCGGAAGAGCGAATCCCATACCGCGCGCCTTGACATAGGATTCCTTGAAAGTCCAATATTCGAAAAATCGAACCTGGCGTTGCTCGGCCGGTATAGCGGCTAGTTCTGCAAGTTCCATCGGCGAGAAATACTTGTTTGCGCCGTCAAGTGAAACGTGCCTGTTCCGGAAGTCCTCGACATCGACACCTAGGTCACGGTCCCGGGAAATCGCCAACGCGATCAGGCCGCGAGTATGCGAAATATTGAAGCGCAGACTGGTCGCATCCTTATCTCGATTCGCGATTACGGGACGGCCGTAGGCATTGGCTGAGAATATCCACTTCGCAGGAGCGACTGGTACATAGCGCGACAGTACGGTCCGGACCATTGAACGCGTCACGAGGTAACGTAAGCGGTCGTCGGTGAAATGAAAGCGCGTTTCACGGGCGCGCTCGTCATCGCTCAAGAGTTTTCTTAGACTTGACAGTAACCTTGCTTCAGTGATCTCTTGATAATTGGTCAACCAGATATCGATACGCTCTTTGCTGGCGACCAATTCGTGATAATTACGAAAATTCGAGAAGCGCACAGCTTATCTTTTGCAGAACAACATCGCGGGCGCCACCACAAAAAGAAGTGGTCGCCGTCAAACTAATGGACCTCGATCGGATATTGAGTTTCTTTTCCTGACGCAAGCGCGGACTCCTTCGAGACGTGCCTATCCCCTCCGCGCAGGTCCAGCAGCGCCTGCATCTTCACCGCCGCCTTGGTCGAGCGGAGATGCGACCATTTTGCCCTCAAGGTTGGGGACACCCCACGGCGCAACTCGCAGGGAAGCTGGGAGCATCTTGCGTATCAAATTACCGAAACGCTTCTTCGCTGCAGGATGCGCAGCAAGTTTCGCGGCAGGACTCGCATCACAACTGTAGGCCGCGCAGGAAAACGCGGGGTTCTGAGTATCGGTATCGGTATGCATATTTCTTGCCCCGCTATTTCATCAGTTCGGCGTGGATAAGTGCAGATTTATTTCCAGTTAATGCCGGGTTCTGGGCTTACTCCGTTGCAGTTATTCCTGCCCGAGAATCGCCCGGAATTCAGGTCGGTCCAGTTGCAAATGCAGGTCACTACAGCTATTCGTGCAACCCTGGCAGTTTAAAATTCCACCCTGCTGCA
>JAJXUF010000231.1 GCA_021783175.1 Pseudomonadota bacterium | reverse complement strand
GGGAACCGAAGGAATGAGCTATTCGCTCCAGTCGCGCGACATCATCGCCGATTCAATAGAAACCGTGATGGGCGCCCAGTGGTATGACGCCAACATTTCCATCCCCGGTTGCGACAAGAATATGCCTGGGGTAATCATGGGCATGGCGCGGGTGAATCGTCCGTCGCTCATGATTTACGGTGGCACCATCAAACCGGGCCACAGTGGCTCGAAGGTGCTCGATATAGTTTCGGCATTTCAGAGTTATGGCGAATTCATTGCCGGTAAAATGGACGAAGACAGCCGCAGAGACCTCGTCAAACACGCCTGTCCCGGGCCAGGGGCCTGCGGCGGGATGTACACCGCCAATACCATGGCCTGCGCCATCGAAGCGATGGGAATGTCTCTACCTTACAGTTCGTCTACACCGGCTGTCGATCCTGCGAAGCTCGACGAATGCGTGCGTGCTGGCCAGGCGATCAAGCACCTGCTAGAGATCGATCTCAAGCCGCGCGATATCATGACACGCGCGGCTTTTGAGAACGCCATGGTAATCGTCATGGCACTTGGCGGCTCCACCAATGCCGTGCTGCATCTCATTGCCATGGCGCGTGCGGTAGACGTGAAACTCACGATCGATGATTTCCAGACGGTCAGTGACCGGGTTCCGTTCCTGGCGGATCTGAAGCCGAGCGGCCGCTATGTCATGGAAGATGTGCATCGAATAGGGGGTACGCCGGCAGTACTCAAGTATCTTCTCGAGCGGGGCCTGATCCGTGGGGATTGCATTACCGTGACAGGAAAGACCATGGCGGAAAATCTAAAGGAAGTCGCTGGACTTGTGGCGGGCCAGGACGTGATTCATCCGCTCGAACGCCCTCTTAAACAGAGTGGCCACATACAGATCCTACGCGGCAACCTGGCGCCGGGCGGCGCGGTGGCCAAGATTACCGGCAAGGAAGGAATGCGTTTTAGCGGTCCTGCAAGAGTATTCGATTCCGAGGAAGACATGCTGCATGCGCTCGAGCAGGGACGCATCCTGAAAGGAGACGTTGTCGTCATCCGCTACGAGGGGCCAAAGGGCGGTCCTGGCATGCCAGAAATGCTCACGCCGACTTCTGCGATCATGGGAGCGGGCTTGGGCAAAGATGTTGCGTTGATGACTGACGGTCGATTTTCGGGCGGATCGCACGGCTTCATTATCGGTCACGTGGTGCCGGAGGCGCAGGAAGGCGGGCCCATCGCGCTGGTTAGGGACGGCGACATCATCACCATCGATGCCGATAGGAATTCGCTCAGCGTCGAAGTCAGCGAGGGTGAAATGGCAAATCGGAAGGCCAACTGGGTGATGCCTTCTTACAAGGCTCGACGTGGAACACTGTACAAGTATATCAAGAACGTGAAGAGCGCCTCCGAGGGCTGTGTTACGGACGAGTAGTGGCGACAACCGTCCCGGATGCCGTCCTGCGGACTGAAATGGCAAGAGCGGCAGTGGCGAACTTGACGATGCATGATTGACTGCCGATGGGCACGGAGGGAGCGCCCACGGGATGCGCGATCAGCACCCTGGCGTCGGACCTTCGCTCGCCGGCCCTGCGCGCTGGAGGATCATTGCGCGGCCGGCCAGGAAGTTGACTAGCGTAATTCGCCGCCTGGTAAATCCGCTTTGGAATTCTTGCCCGAGTCGGTGGTGGTCGAGTTCCGGTGCACGCCGCAGGAACTATTTGCGCGACATGACAGCTTCGAACGGGATTTGCGTTGCGAGTCAGTGATAAGCACGTGGACCGCGAACGATTTCATGTTCCTCGCGGTGGCGGAAGACCTCGATACCCTGTATGCGCTTGTAACCGAGAATCAGTGACAGCTTGTGAATGAGCGTCTTCCAGTTGAGGCTGCTGACGCGTTTACGAAGCAGTTCATTGAGCTGTTTTGTCAGCCTCTCCAATTCGCGATCAAGTGTGGGCAGGGAATGGTAGTAATCCCAGGCGAGCAATGCAAAAACGAAAGTCAGCATTCTAATGAACCAGTTGGCCTCGGTCATCGCAGCCCATACGATTGCCGAAGCTGTCATTCCCAGGAGCATGAAGTTTCCGTAGCGACGCGACCGCGACTTCACCTCTCGGTTCTCCGCCAAGGCGGAACGTATGCGAAGTTCAGTGTCGCGCGATCTGACCGTGTGTTGGTAATGAAGCGCGCGCAGGACTGAAAGCACTTTCAGGAGTCGCTCGCTATGGTGCTTATTTTCGATGCCAAATGAGGCAATCGCGGCGAGCAATGATTCATTGAACTCCCTAGACTGTGGGGATTCAGCCGGCTCCTCGACATCGTCCGCGGTGTGATTGATCAGTGACCGCAGGTCGAGCACTTCCTCGACCGCCAGAGGGAAGCGGATCGCCATTAATTTGCCGTAGAACGCGGGAAAGCTGTCCGCTGTCAATGCGTATTCGGCAAGGCTATCTGATTTGGCGGGAGAACTCATGACTCCTTCCTGTTCTGACTAATGTGTTCCGTACCTAGTTTATTTGCCGAGCAATGTCCTTTGCCGACCAGATTGGCGCCAGAATTTTGAGGGAATGCAGGTTATTCAGTCTGTAATGTTTGAGGCAGCCTTAGTGCCGGCGCCGCCAGGATAGTTATTGGCAGAAAGTATAGCAAATTTGCCCCCATCGTCTCTACCTTCCAGAAAGACCGCAAAACTTGCCAATATCTGGCCTAAATCTGCCATTTTTTTGCTCCTTTTGCAGGTTTCAGGCACAGCCAATGGCTAAAACCGCAGCAGCTGGCTTCGAATTAGTCCAAAAAACCGGGTTCGCATCAGGTAATCGCATTTTTGACGACCCCCGAAGCGATATGTTCCGCGCTTTCCCCGGTGAGGTCGGATCAATGATGGCTTGGACTTGGCCGTTTTTCCACACTGGAGGCCAGATTTATGAGCAGGGGCTGATTTAATTAGATGATTTCGCTATAGCAACGGCGCTGGGATGCCGCGGCCATATCGACCGGTATAGACCTTTTGCGCAATGGACGCCAACTGTAGCGCTGCCGTCAGATATCTAGTTGTGTTTCAAAATCGGGCAACATCCGCGACCGATTGTGGACGAATGTTGCTGGTAGTTGTCGCAATTGCCAATTTAGGTGACGAAAAGGCCACGGACGGCGCTAAGTGGCTGGTATTTGGCAACATCATGGCGCGGGAAGTGTATATATTGATGGAATACCGGCCCGAAATTTGCCACGCGAGATCCTGGCGTCAATGGGGATAACGTGCCGGATGGCATAAAGCTGGCGATCTGCGTGTCTGTCGACGGCAGCCGCAGCGTGGGCGGTCTTCGTTCGGTAAGGACACAGACGAGCATAAGGCCATGAACGGCAAAATCAGACGCCCAGAAAAACCAACGGTAATATCTGGCGAAAAGGTTTGGATCGGCCGGGTAGCTTCAGATTCCGAAAGGCGCCAGGTGCAAAATACGCCGCCGCTCCGCGACCACAGCAAGGATCCTCATTTGCGCACAGGCATTGCGCCAGAAGTTACTTATCAGGCCTTTATCAACGCTGGTACAAGTTCCGCCCAAACTTGGCGCATCCGTGACATCAGCATGAGTGGTGTGTTCGTCGAAATGGATAGCGGCGAACTGCGTGAGGGTACCGCCGTAGAGTTTATTTTTCGCTTCCGCCACAGCGGGCGGCAGGTCGAGCACTCTCTTCCCGCCACGGTGATACGTATTCAGGGCAATGGGATCGCCTTAGCGTTCGGCCGGTATGATGACGAAACGTATTCCGATCTGGTCAATGTTCTGTATTTGCGCTAGTGCTCGCAGCTGACCGGTAATAAAAAGGCCCAGGGACGCATCACCGCCGGTGCCAGCGGTCGGCATATAGGGTGCGTGGCAGCGAACAGCCGGTCCATCTCAAAAAGAAAGACTTTCCTGAAGGCGGATGCTATGAGCACTCGCCGCGCCGATTCTTTCGAAAACTTGAGTTCAGTATGTCTGGCTGATTTGGTGCCGATCAGTCAGATATGCGACACGAGCCGCGCCTGAGGCAGAACACTGCGCAACGCATCGAAGATTTCATGGCGGATACCCGCGATGGGTTTCACCGAAACGAAAAGCAGATTGAGCCTGAGATTGAGCTCGGCGAAGGCAATTGCGTGCGAGTATCCGGCACACACGGCACTAATGCGCGTGATGGCACCCTGCAGCAAGTGCTGCGGAAGCTCGCGCAGCCCCGGAAGCAGAACCATGACATCAGCTAGCGCGCAGCCATCCGCGCTGCGCTCCGGGATTCGCTTGCGCAGGGGTTCGCCGGGCAGGATATTGCGAAACACGGTCAGTTCAGTCATGGCTGTTGATCTCGTTGCGAGCGGAGCGTAGATTTCGAAAACCGGCAAGAATAATGATACGCCAGCGGCAAGAAGGCGTCAGCCCTGTAATGGGGAATCGGCGTATACCGGTATTCTTTGAATGTGTCCGTTTCCATGCTTATTCGTAACCACAAAAAGTCCGTTGCGTCATCACAAAAATCTCGGAAC
>JAJXUF010000230.1 GCA_021783175.1 Pseudomonadota bacterium | reverse complement strand
GGGCGCATGCGTTCGCCGCGGCCGGCGGCGAGGATCATGGCGGTTTTGGCGTGTAAGGTGTTCAAAACGGATAGTTCATTTCGGTTGTCAGCTGCTCAATTCTCGTAGCACCGGGCAGCCATTTGGTGTAACAACGAGTGCTCCTTACGCGGGCTGGGGTGATTTGGATTTACGATCATTATTTATTGCGAAGCTGACCCCGAGGTTCATGCGACCCCTGACGTTCTGAGGATTTGTTGCCCCCTATTATTCATCCGTGTTATCCGTGGTCTGACCACGGTTGTATCGTGAAACAGCCAGGCCAAGTGAGGTTCCCACAACGGAAGTGAGTATTCCTACTACAAGGTAGATTTTGAAGGTTACAACGACACCGCCAAATCCGACAAAATCAACTGGAACTCCGAGCCGCCCACTCAGAAGGTGAGCCGAAGATCCAAGCAGCGGAAGCACAATTGCATATGAAAGACCAGCGAACAATCTATTTTGCCTGGAAGCGTATGTCGCGATGAACGACCCTGCTACCGGCAACAACCACAACGCGAACAGGAACGCAGTCCGGTTGATGCCCAGCCTGTAAAAGGCATAGTCGTTAAAGGCAATCGCAAGTTCGCCGATCAGTACGAATATGACAATCGCCAAGAACCCCTGTAGCCATGCCCTGCTAAATCGCATATTCATAACTACTTGCCTAGGCCATCGTTATAGACCGGATTGGGGCTGTAACCAGTCTCGCCCGGCTGCGGGCCGGGATTAATCGGCCAATTTGGCCACTGGGAAGCAGGAATTGAGACTCCGCATTCCTTCATGGCCTGCTCTGCGCAATGGCAGCAATTGAATGTCGTGAAGCGATAGCTTTCGCCAGCACACTGCTTCATTTTCTTCTTGATGCAGTCATCCTTTTCCGGCTTCTGAGGATTAGTGCAGACCGTTCCATCTTGGCTCGGATCGGGGTCTGGGTTTACTCCCTCCGGGTCATAGCTAGAAGTTGAGCCATCGCCAAACTTCATATAGCAGTGTCGGGCGTACGGAATCGGTAAGAGCAGATCTCTATGGCACATCTCAAACAATCCAAGGGGATCAGTCTTATTAACAGGATCACCTCCCACGTAAAGATATGGGTTAATTCCCCCCACTAACCCAATTGGATCCGCCTCCACATACCGTCCCGCACCCGGATCGTAATCCCTGTAGTAGTTGTAATGCAGCCCCGTCTCTCGATCGTAATACATGGCCTGCGCTGCCGAAGCCGATAGCAAAGCCAGAAGTGCCACTATGAGTCTCTTCATGTTTTTACCCTCCCCTTGTTTTCCGTCCAAGCGCAATCGCTCTGTCACTGACATAACCAAGCGCATGAGATTTATCGGCGGATCGTTGTGCTTTTTCCTGATAGTGCTTTGCTTGTTCGCCGGACAGTGTCTGGCTCAGCCTTTGATAGACAGTCGCCAAATTTGAATGGTGATCGGCATATCGTGGGTTAAGTCTGATAGCCAATTCGTAGTAACGAATGGATTTTCGGTTATCTCCGCGCAGTCCGTAGAAATAAGCGTTTGCGGCTACGATTTCCCCAAGAAATTCCCGGTAGCTCAAGGTTCTAAGATAACTACCACTAGCCCGCCCCTGGGAACTGACGGCGAAATCCTCGACATACTCATCGTCTGAGAAATATTTTCCCCCGCTGGTTACTTCTATGTTCTGCTCTTTGAATGCGGGATTGGCATAACGTACGAACATATGGTCGGGCGCGGAAACAGGGTAGATCGGGTAGCCGAGTCGCTGGGCTACGGCGACATACAGTAGCGGCATGGTGTAGCAGAGGCCTTGCTTCGTATCGAGGATGCCATTCAGAAAATAGTAGTTCTGCCTGGATCGAGAAAATGGGGAGCGGTCGTAATGAATTCCCTCCTGACGGAACAGAACTGTATTTAGCACCCGAATTCTCCGCTCAGGATCTTGCGTGTCTTTGGCGAGCCAGCGCACCTTGCCGGCCAGCGTGTCGATCTTGGCGGAATAGGCCGCAACATCAATATCAGGGTAGAACTCCTTGGCGAAGGTCAGGGCGACGATGCCGATGTCTACTTTGTCCTCCGGTAGCGTCAGCAACTTCTCGATCTCGCTGGCGGTCGCTGTTCCCTGCATTGCAAGTGCAACAAGCAAACCGAAAAACAATGCCAGCAGCTTTCGTGCAAAAGTGCGCATGATAAAAACCCAACGAAATTTAGCCCGAGTAGGGAGCATTCACCGCAGACGTAATGCTCCGGGAGTTAGGCTCAAATAGTAATCGCAAATGTCCAGTCACCGCCGCCCCTCCCTGGTTTTGACCTTCCTCCCCTCTCAGCCCCGCCGGAAATTGAGCCTGCCGGGTGGATCAGCGGCAAAGGTGTTTGAGCCCCGCTCACAAAAATTAATCAACCTAGCAAAAGCGGGGCGAGTTCTTTGCCGCCCACCCGGCAGGCTCGATTTTCGGGAATTCGGGGATGTCGGGGTGCGTTTTCTTTGGTTACTTTCTTTGTCGCATTGATGTATAGACCGGCCACATAGTTGACAAGTGTTCGGAGACATCATGGACACTTCCGTATGAACATTTTTATATGGAAGAACCATGTCCTGGAACCCGAAAGACACCATGAGTCTGAGAGAAGAATTTGTTCGCCTAGCCAGCCAGGAGGGCGCGAATCGACGCGAGCTATGCCGCCGATTCGGCATCAGCCCGCAAACCGGTTACAAATGGTTGGCACGCTATGCGGCCGATGGCGTAGCGGGGCTGACAGACCATTCCCGCCGTCCACACAACAGCCCCCTGCTCACGCCGCCGACGGTTCAGGCGAGTGTGGTCGAAGTGCGCACCCAGCATCCAGCGTGGGGCGGACGCAAGATCAGTCGGCGTCTGCGCGATCTCGGATTGCCGTCGGTCGCGCCAAGTACAGTCAGCGCCATCTTGCATCGCCATGATCTGATTACGCCGCCCAGCGAAGACGACAAGGCTTGGAAACGCTTCGAGCACGAGGTGCCCAATGCGCTGTGGCAGGCCGACTTCAAAGGCTACTTCGATACGCCGCAAGGTCGCTGCTCCCCGCTCACCGTACTCGACGATCACTCGCGCTACAACCTGGTGTTGCAGGCGTGCGGCAACACCCGGACGGAAACGGTACAGGCGCATCTGGAAACGGCCTTCCGTCGTTATGGCTTGCCGACGCGGATGAATTTCGACAATGGCGCGCCGTGGGGGTCGCCGACGCAACCCGGGCAATTGACGACACTGGGACTGTGGCTGGTTCGTCTGGGCATCCGCATCGGCCATAGCCGCCCTTACCATCCGCAGACGAATGGCAAGGAGGAGCGGTTTCACCGCTCACTCAAGGCCGAGGTGCTGAATGGTCGCAGTTTCGAGCATCTTGCCCATGCCCAGTCCGCCTTTGATCGCTGGCGAGACGTTTACAACTACGAACGACCGCATGAGGCGCTGCAACTGCACACACCGATCACCCGGTATCGCGCCAGCCAGCGACCTTTTCCCGAATCACTCCCGGTGATCGAATATGACGTGGACGATACCGTCGTGCGCGTGAAATGGAATGGCGAGGTGCGCTTTCAGGGCAGGCGTTTCAAGGTATCCAGCGCGCTGCACCGACATGATATTGCGATCCGCGCCAGACCTTTGGAGGACGGCGTATTCGATGTCTACTTTGCTCATCATCGCTGCCTGGTAATTGACATGAATGCTGCGCCGACAGCATGATTAAACCGTCCATGATGTCTCCGAACACCTGTCAACTATGTGGCCGGTCTATACATCGCATTGACAAAGAAAGTGACTAGCCGCCGGGCTACCCCCGGCCAACGAACCGTAACCACGCAACGACTTCAAATCCCCCTCAATCCCCCTTTTCCAAAGGGGGAAGTCACCCGATCCCGTTTCTCACCAACGACTACCCCACTTGCGGCTGCACATCCTCTAACGTCTCCAGCAAATGAAACAGCGGCTTCAGCTCAATGTACCGCTCGCACACCTTGCGCAAATACCGCATCACCAACGGCATGTCTTTCAAATACCCGTCCTTGCCATCCCGGTGATACAACCGCGCAAAAACCCCCAGCACCTTGATGTGGCGCTGCGCGCCCATCCATTCGAAATCGCGCCAGAAATCGCCGAAATCCGCACGCACCGGCAGGCCCGCGGCGCGCGCTTTTTCCCAGTAGCGGATCACCCAGTCGAGCTGATGCTCTTCGTCCCACTCGATATAGGCGTCGCGATAGATCGAGGCGAGGTCGTAGGTGATGGGGCCGTAGACGGCGTCCTGGAAGTCGAGGATGCCGGGGTTGGGGTCGCTGACCATCAGATTGCGCGAGTGCCAGTCGCGATGCACGTAGACCTGCGGCTGATCGAGGTTGTTGGCGAGCAGGCGCTCGAACACGGTGTGGAGGTGTCCGCTCTGTTCCTCGCTCAGCGTCACGCCGAGGTGCTTCGTCACATACCACTCGGGAAACAGCATCAGTTCGCGAGTGAGCAGAACGCGGTCGTATTCC
>JAJXUF010000229.1 GCA_021783175.1 Pseudomonadota bacterium | reverse complement strand
GGGCAGGCGATAGATCAGTTTGCAGACCAAGTCGCGAAAGGACGCGAAACGATTGTTCAGTTCGGCATTGTTGTTTCCGAACGGAATATAGGAGGTGGCCTGCACCTTCGCGCGCCGTGCCGCCAGCAGGCCGCGCACCCCTGATTCCGCATAGCCTTGTGACACTACAACGCGATCAGGGGCGATTGATTCAATCATGCTCTTGATATGTGTGGTTTGCAGGGTGAGCGTCCCTGGCATAAATGGCGTGCGCGTTTTGGTGTGGAAAGGCAGGACATGTTTCGTAACCAATGGGTTCAGCTGAGTATTGAACCCCGTCGCATGGTGAAGACTGTGCAGCTTATATGTCCCCAGACATGCCAGGCTGTTGATGATGCGAGCGGTCATGATTTCATGGCCGCCGAAAACTTCCGAGTCGTTATAAAACAGGAGTGTTTTTCCGGGCATGCAATTTTTTTAACAGTGACGCATTACTTCGAACAGGAGGTATGTGGCCGCCCGGTCGAGGGGGCGTGTTATTGGGGCCAATGGAATAGCGAATCGGATTTTCGAAAAATGCACGAACTGGGTAGCGTTCTTCCAATGTTCAATGGCATCCGATGCTCGTCTGGGCGGTTTTGATGCTTCATCTTCCTGTATGACAAGATATGCCCTCGCAGGTTGTCAGAATATTTAGTTGGGTCGAGAGCTGTTGTAGAAGCTCTGAGGACGCGGCATCGTGCTTGCTCTTTAACTGATAACCATCGGCCAGATTATCGTATAACTCTTTATCCAGGCTGCCGTGCTCGACATAAGTATAGCGTGAGGTCCGCAGCGCATTGAAGGCAGGCATCGTAAATGAAGCGAGGTCAAGATCGACAACCTGCTCCATGAGAAATCGGTTCGGATCCTCGCCGCGTAAGGGAACGGGGCGAGCCTCACCCGGCATGCCGTAGTCAATTGCGATGCCGTCAATGCTGTCCGGAACCATTAGGCCGGCAAGCGTCAAGAGGGTTGGCGCTGTGTCGATATTGAGTACATATCGCGTTGGTGTTGACCCTGGTATGACGCCTGGTCCGCGCACTACATAGGGTATGTGAATCACCTCTTCATAAGCCGCACCCTTGGCGTTGGCGAGACGATGTTCGCCAAGTAACAATCCTTGGTCAGAAGTAAAAATGACATAGGTGTTATTCATGACATTGAGATTGATTAGCTCTGCAACGATGCTGGCAACCATCTCGTCAACTGCCAGCAAAGACTGCAGACGGTGTTTATAGAGCACGTCGAGATCGGCAATAGTGGGATTGGTTAATTGTGGGAGGTCTTGTACCCACAAAGGTTTATCGCTGACGTCGGCTTCGTTGAATGATGGGGAGCGAGGTGCGCTTGTAATGCCGGTGAATTTGTTTGCATGTCTTGGTGCCGGTGTGGCTGGCGAATGAGGCGCTTGTGGAGCAACGTAGACGAAGAATGGCAAACCATCATTGACACTGCGGGCAATAAAATCAGTTGTCAGGCCGGATACAACATCGGTCGAGTAATCCTGCTCGGTCTCGCCATATTTTGCGAGGTTGCCATTCTGGTTCATTTTGTAATTGAAGAATTGCCCTCCCTGCATAAATGCATACCACTCGCTCCAACCTGGTGGAATATAGGCAAGGTTGTCGGGATTTGGATATCCGTTCAGGTATTTTCCGATCAGTGCAGTGCGATAGCCTGCGGCTGATAGCCAAGTTGACAAGGTCTGGTTTTCACCGGCAACCAGCAAAAATTTGTCGAATGCTCCGTCCGGTGCCTGGTTGGTGTAAACGCCGTGGTTGTGGGCATACTGGCCGGTCAAGGTCGAAACCCGCGATGGACAACACAAACCATCTACCGTGTAGGCATTTGCGTATTTCGCGCCACGTGCAGTCAACAACGCGTTCACGTTGGGCATATACCGCAAATCGGCCAGATTCATGTCGTCAGCGACAATGTAGACAAAGTTAGGCGCTGCATAAACATTGCCAGTGTTCAGGGCAAGCTGAAAAAGGCCTAGGCTTAACAAGATGAGCCGGAGTGCACGAGATTTCACGGTTTTTTCCCTTAATTCAATACCCGGTAAGTATTGGGTTGAAGCTGACTGAAAAGTTAGATAACCAAATTTAAAGCAAAGGCCATACCAAATATAAAGTGGCTTGTTTTTAAATGGGAAATCATGTTTCATGCCAGAAGGGCGGTAAAGAAAGCCGACACACTCACTTTGCAAAAATCGAGTGTCTGGCCGATTTTTGTATAAATGGGGTTGCGGCTACATCAGAGGGGAAACGCGCCTCGAACTGGATGGAAAAGGGGCGTGTCCTGAATTTTGTGTAAACGGACGTTTGGCAGGAAACTGCCGACTTGTCCGGAGACACTATGGGCAGCAAGAAACACGACGTACCTGACGCCTTGCTGGCTAGTCTGCTGGCCGACTACAAGAAACCCGAAGACCTGATTGGCGGGAACGGCCTCTTGAAGCAGCTGACCACGTTTCAGGTCGAGAAGGCGCGGGTGCGTGATCAACGGCAGCGTCCGTTGATGAGCGGGCCCTCTGGTCGGGGCCGGGTGTTATTAAGGTTGCGTCGTCGCCTCTATCTGTTTGCGCTGCGCCTCGGCCGCATCCATCACTTGCCCCTCGACTGCTTCGGCTTTTTTCACAGCCTGAATCTGGGTTTCGAATACCGGATTGGGTTGGCGCTCGGTTTGCGGTTGCGGCGGCGGGCTGGCATCGCAAGCGCTCAAGAACAAAGCCAGCGGGATCAGGATACGTTTCATCAGGAGTCCTCCAGTAAACCGGTTGTCAGGCCGTCGATGCTGAGCTGGTTTTTTTCGCGCCAGTAGTCCAGCAGGCCGATGGTGCCCTTTTTTGCGGCCCAGCGCACCAGCGTGTCGCGTTCGCCCGCATAGGTGTAACGCGGCACGGCGTAGCCGCACGAGGTTTGTACCGATTCGATGTCGAGCACGATGAGTTGACGCTCGCCCGGCAAAGCCGGGAAGTGGCGGTGTAGTTCGCCCCATGCGGCATCCTGCCGTCTCACCGCTTGACCGCGGCCGTACACGCGCAGAATCAGCGGGTCGGCGTCGAAGCTGCACCACATGAGTGTCATGCGGCCATCGTGCTTGAGATGGGCGGCGGTTTCGTTGCCGCTGCCGGTGAGGTCAAGGTAAGCAACGCGGCTGGGAGAGAGCACGCGCAGGCTGTCCATGCCCTTGGGCGACAGGTTGATTCGGCTGTCGGCGGTGCCGCTGGCGGTGAAGAACAGCTTTTGTGCAGCGATGAAGTCGCAGTGCCGGGCTTCGAGTTCCGGGTAGAAACGCGCCATCAGTTGATCTGTTTCTTGAGGATTTCGCTGAGGATGCGCAGGCGCTCCACGCTGTCGTTCATTTCCAGCAGATTCTGCTTGGTGCTGAGTTTGAGCGGCAGCACTTCGGACAGGCGGTAGCCCACCCACACCGCGTCGTCGAAGTGGTGTGGCGTCGGGAAATGCGCATCGCCGTATTCCTTGACGATGTGGCGCAGGATTTCGGCCGCGAGCAGCAGGTCGTCCGGGATGGGCGCTATGGTTTCGACGCTGACCGGCTCCACGGCGCCGATCAGCAGGCCGTTGGCCTGGGTCTGGATGCTGCGGACGACAAAGCGCTCCTGCGCCTGAGTGTCGATATGCAGGATGCCGGTTTGCGGCATGTCCCAGTCGGTGATGCGTACTTGGGTGCCGACGTCGTAAGGCGTCGCCGGCGCGCCGACTTCGTTGCCTTCGCGAATGCCGCAGATGCCGAATGGCGTGTTGTCGGCGATGGCCTGTTTGACCATGTCGAGATAGCGCTGCTCGAAGATGCGCAGCGGCAAGCGGCCGCCGGGGAAGACCAGCGTATTGAGCGGGAACAAGGGCAGCGTGCTGCGCTCAATATGGGCGATCACCGCGCTTCACCCCAGCGTTCCATCAGCGTGTGCTCGACGCCGAGCTGGTCGAGGATGCGCGCGACGATGAAGTCGATGATGTCCTCGACCGATTGCGGGCGATGATAGAAGCCGGGATTGGCCGGCAGGATCACCGCATTCATGCGCGACAGCTTCAGCATGTTTTCGAGATGCAGGGTGGAAAACGGCGCTTCGCGCGGCACCAGAATCAGCTTTTTCTGCTCCTTCAGCATGACGTCGGCTGCGCGTTCGATCAGGTTGTCCGACGTGCCATGCGCAATCGCGGCGAGCGTGCCCATCGAACAGGGGCAGATCACCATCGCGTCGGCAGGGTTGGAGCCGGAGGCGACCGGGGCATTCCAGTCTTCGCGGCCATACACGCGCAGCTGGCCGTCGCGGGTGTCGAGGCTTTCCGACAACTGGTACTCGAGATCGCTGGCGCGAGCGGGCAATGCCACGCCGAGTTCCTGTTTGGTGACCAGATGCGCGGCGTGCGAAACCAGCAGATTCACGTCGATGTCGGCAGCCAGCAGGCATTCGAGCAAACGCAGGCCATAGGCCATGCCGGAGGCGCCGGACAGGGCGAGGGTGACAGCGTTCATTGGGGAG
>JAJXUF010000228.1 GCA_021783175.1 Pseudomonadota bacterium | reverse complement strand
ATTGCTGGAAGTGCTGCGGCGATTACCACAATCACCGGAAACGCGGCCTACCTTACGCTGACTGGCATAACTTCGACTTCTACGGCAACCGCTATCGGCTTCACCGGCAACGCCATCATCGTCAAGCTGTCGCAGTCTTGGGGCAATTCTGCTTCAACAAACATGGTGATTGGAAATCTGCGTGCAGGAACAACCATATCTGGAACAGAGACAAACTCCGCTTCGTACAACGCAACGGCGAATGTTCCAGAAAATACATGGGTTCTTCCGGCCCTTAACACGGCAACGCAGTCCAATACCGCTGGCAGTATTGGCGCAGTTCTGAACATCGGGTACATCTATGTTTAAGGCTAAACCATGAAACTCATCATCCAAAACAACCTGATCTCCGCCACAGCGACAGACGCATATCAGCCAACCGGAAACGAGCAGGCGGTTATCGCTGCTCCAACTGGATTCGATCAAACGAAAATGGCGTATTACTCCTATGCTAATGGAACAGTTACGCTCAACTCGCCACTGATCGAATATGAGTCATTGATCGCGGGGGGAATCGTTCTGACTTCAACGGGAACGCCAGCATTGAACGCAACCTATTCAACGACTGACACCGCACAGAAGAATGTCGGCGCTGTGGTAACTGGGATTGCGGCAGGATTGGGATTGCCTGGGGGCGGTACGACATTCCAATATCTCGACGCATTGAACGTCCCGCATTCATTCGACACATCGCACTTCACGGCGTTTGCGGCAGCTCTGCGGAACTTCGTTTACAACTGCGAGATTGCGCTGGCGACGATTCAGAGCGGCGGAACGGCGACCTTCCCGAGTAACCTAGTCACGATTTCATAAGATACCAATTTCAGAACCAGCCCGCTTCGGCGGGTTTTTTATTGCCAAAAAAATAAGGAAAACCGAATGAACGACGCTCATGCCGAACGCTTAACAGTGGCAGAAATGAAAATCCAGCAGCACGAAAAGCTGCATGAGGAAACAGCAAAGATGATCAAAGCCATCAGCGAAGGTGTGGAAGCGCTGGTCCGGGCGGAAGTGAGGCGGGAAGCTGACGTACAGACCTTTGACCGGATATTCGCTGAGATTGCGAAAGTTCGCAGCGAGAACAAAGAGAACAACGACACGATCAGGGCCGAGATCGAGAAGATCAAGACAGAGATTTCGGAATACAAAACTCAGCAGAGCTATAAGGAATTGAAGGCGTATCAGGGAGTGGTCTGGAAGGGCATCAGCCTTGCAGGTCTTGTCATCGCATCCGTGGTCGCAGCCCGCTTGGGCGCGCACCTCTTGGGCTGATGACGTGAGCCTCCAACAAGCAACAACATTCACGCTTAAGGCCGAGGGGCGATATACGCCAATCGACGGCGGCACGATGTATGGGGTTACTCAGGCGGTCTATGACGATTACCGCGACTCTGTGGGGCTACCAGAGCAAAGCGTCGCCCTGATCACGATGGACGAAGTGCTGAACATCATGCGCGGTCTCTACTGGACACCGGCGGCCTGCGACAAGCTGCCGACGAAGATTGGCATAGCGCACTTCGATTTTGCGTACAACCACGGCGCGCACGGTGCGAATGTGGTGCTGCAAGGGGTTCTTGGCGTAGTGCAGGACGGCATCATCGGGCCGGAATCAATTCACGCAGTCGTGGCCGCAGAACAGATCAACCTGCTGGAAAAATATCTGAATGCGAGGCGAGATTGGTACAGAGCTGACACAGCACAAACGGAGTATCTCAAGGGCTGGCTGAATCGGGTTGACGCGTTGCAGGCGTACTTGGCAGGCATCCCATGAGCGACATCATCGACGATGCGTGCGATAGGGAAGAGTTTGACCGAGGACTTGCACTGCGAGTCAGAAAACCAGAATACCACTTGCGTCCGATGGGTCTGTGTCATTGGTGCGAGGCTCCGGTAAGAGACAACGAAGTGTTTTGTGGCGTTGAGTGTCGTGACGATTTCGAGCGCGATCGTGAATTGAAAAGAAGGGCTGGATGGTTATGAGCGTTACCGAGATACACGACCTGAAAGACACGTTGCACGTCGAGGTAGAGACGCCTGGGCATGACCCGCGAGGCGCGGAGTCGGAGCTGTTCAAGCGCACGAAGGCGGAACTATACAAGGAAGCGCACCCTAACTTCAACCCAATGCCGGAGGCAGGACGTTGTTTTATCTGTGGCAAGACCGAGCAAGAGCTTAGCGAGCCGCTGGAAGCCCACCACCTCGGCATCGAGTGGAGCTTTGCGAACGCGCCGATTCTGTGGGACTTGGTTGCGCTGGATTTTCCGGCTTTCGATTGGAAGAACTTCGACAAGTCAAAGCCGATGGATTTTGTGGACGACATGCAGGCGCAAGGAATGCTGCTGTGCAAGAAGCATCACACCGGCTCCGATGAGGGAATACACAACATGCCTTTCGGCCTTTGGCTGATGCAGCGGTATTTGGTGGACGGGTATAAATTCAGTGCTGTTGAAACAATTTCACACGGGGGCAAATAATGTCAGATTTCGGATTTTACTTTTTCGGGCTGGTGGTGATGCTGGTCATCGGTGTGGTTGCGTATGTTCTCGATAAAGAATGGGGAGATGAATGATGGACTTGAAAATATTCTGGACGCACTGGGTTATCGGCATCTGCGCAGCAACGATATGGGCGTGGGGTGATCGGCTTGGTGTGGCTTCAACTTTGCAGACCTACGCGGCCTACACACTTCCGCTGCTGATCGGGCACGCCGTGGGGAAGTCGATGATCGACAAGCCTGCACCTCCTGCTGTAACTCCTGACGTTACAACGCTGCCAGTTGTTCCGACAATTCCCGTTGTGCAAGATCAGCCTCCGGTGGCCTGACATGAAACACATCATTCTATGCGGCCTCGCCATAATCGCCTGTTTGAATCTGTCCGGCTGCGGTGCAGTAAACACAACCTACGGCGGGTTGATGACGCAAGGCATTCAGGACTATGCAGGCGCGAAAGCCAACATCCAAAAGACTGATGACATGAAGCTGCAAGCGTGGGTCGATACTGCGTGTGCAGTGAATGTCGGCGCATTGCAACGGGCCGTGTCGGTGACGGGCAATCAGTCCATTGCCAATGCTGTGTTTACGGCTTGTCCTGTGCCAGGTGTCGGTGTTGCCTCCAACGGCATGACCGGCCAGATGCAAGTGCAGACCTTTGAAATGCCCTCGGTTCGACAGGCATTGCAACAGGCTCAACCTGTTCAGCAACCCGTACAGTCGGTTCAAGTTGCACCTGTCATCGCACCCGCACCTCCGGTCGTATTACCAAAGCCAAGACGCAGGGTTGTGACGAGAAAGCCCGTACCGGCTCCAATACAGCCCGTTATCGCGCCCGCGCCAGTTCAGGTGATACAACCTGTTCAACCCGCGCCGACAACGCAACCTACACCCGTTATACCGCCTTCCGGATTACCGCAAGGCGCAGCATTCCCGTGAGCGACCATTGGGCCCTGGCCAAGCTCTGCCAGCAGTCATATGGCGAATCCTCATTGCCCGTGCAGACGATCTCGGGCGTGGTTTTCGCCGTTGTCGGCAATACCATCGTATTCCGTGGCTCCGAATCAGAGCAGGACTGGCTGAGGGATTTCGAGGCCTCGCCGGTGATGCATCCTCAGCTGGGCATGGTTGAGGACGGATTCCTGAAGGGCATGCAGGATGTATTCCGCTGGCTGCGCGTATCTGGCCCACCGAACCCGATCATCACCGGGCATTCGCTCGGCGGTGCGCATGCGGCGATCCTTGCCGCTCTATACTCCGCGAATGACATTCCGTGGCGCGAGCTCGTGACGTTCGGCTGCCCGCGCCCCGGCTATGCTCAACTGGCAAAGATTCTGCAGGGCAGCGGAAAGCCGATGACGGCCTACCGCAATGGCAAAGACATAGTGCCAACTGAACCAAGAGCATTCCTGTGGTGGGCATATCGTTCATATACCGACTGGACGCGCATTGGAAAAGGCGATGATGAGTTTTCCGATCACATGATTCAGAACTACATCAACGCGCTGGAAAACAATTTGACCGCTTGACATCCTCCCCTGCCTAAAGGCAGGGGATTCCTACTGCCTCTACCCCGGAATGGGGTAGATAGCTTCGGTGAGTTCCTGTTGCTGACGACATTACCGCATCGTTCACTTGGCAGGCGAGCCGGGCATGTCCTGCCCTTAGAATATTGATGGCCGCATTGAGGTCTGCATTCTCCGCATACCCACATTCGACGCACTCAAACTTGGATTGTGTCTTGCGATTCTCGGCGGATACATGGCTGCAAGCCGGACACGTCCGGCTGGTGTTGCGCGGATTGATGGCAAGTACATCACCACCACGCCATGCCTGCTTGTATTCCAACTGGCGGCGAAACTCGCCCCAACCCTGATCGAGAATCGACTTGTTGAGGCCGGACTTGGCTTTTACACTTCGTCCTGGAGCCTCAACCGTACCTGCTGCCGACTTACTCATGTTTGCGACTTTCAAATCTTCGATAACAATCATCGCGTGGTTTTTGCTGATG
>JAJXUF010000227.1 GCA_021783175.1 Pseudomonadota bacterium | reverse complement strand
AAGTGCGAGCGCTGCTGCAGAAGCATAGCGACGACCTGGGGCGGCCTGCCGTCATGACCCTGGGGGTGATACTGGAAGTGGCCGATACCCAGGCCATGGCCAAGCGTCCGGGTTCCTATGCGGGCGAGGATGTGCGCTCGCCCGTGTATGCCGAATTGCGCGCAGTGATGGAGAAAGGCGTTCGCGAGGGTGTCTTCGCGTTGCAGCTGCATGGGCAGTGCCACTACTGGCCGGCGAGCCTGCTGGCGGCCGCGAGCCAGGCACCTGTCGCCGCCTGGCTGTACGGACCGCCGCATCCGCGTTCGGAGGAATTGCCGTCGTGGCTACAGGCGCGCTGGACCGATGCCAGCCGACTGCCCTCACGTCCGCTCCCTGCAGACGCCATCGCAGCGGCAACAACGAAGGAAGCCGAATTCTGGCGCAACGCGTTCGGGTGGGTGCCGACCGTGGCCGTTCCCACGACTTTTGTATGGACCGAGGCCGTTGAGTCGGCGTGGGCGAGCGCGGGCATACGTTGCGTGGTGACGCCCGGCCGGCGCTATACCCGGCGCGAAGCGGATGGAAACCCGGGCGGCATCGACAAGCTGATCCGCAACGGGCAAAGGGGGCAGGGCGACATCTTGTACGTCGTGCGCGATGCTTACTTTGAACCCGCGCTTGGGCATGTCGCGCACGATTTGACGGCTGCGGTATTGCAGAAATGGAAGGCGCGGCGCCCGTGCCTTGCAGAGATGCACCGTTACAATTTTCTCGATGAAGAAAATCTGCAAAGCAGCCTGCGTGTGCTCGACAGCGCGTTGTCGAGTGTATTGAGGACAGTTCCCGCCCTGCGCTTTCTGGCCACCGAAGAATTGGCCGATGCCATGCGCGCACGCGATCCTGAATTTGTAGAAGGCGCGTTCGTGCCGCGCTTCAAGGCCTGGCTCGTGCGCATCCGCGAGATACCGGGTTTTCGCAAGCTGAGTTTGGCATGCGGCCTCTCTGTTCCGTTCGCATTGCTGGAGCGTGTGCTATGAGCGCACGTTTTTCCGTCATCATTCCCGCCTACAATGCCGCCCGGACGCTGCCTCGGGCGCTGGATTCCGTGCTCGCGCAAAGCCATCCTGCCCACGAGATTCTGGTTGTCGACGATGCTTCGGTGGACGCGACGCCGCAGATTGCAGCCGCCTATGGAGAACGCATACGCTATCTGCGGCGCGAACAAAATGCGGGCGTCTCCGCAGCGCGCAACCATGGCGCGCAGCAGGCGACGGGCAACTGGCTGGCTTTCCTCGATGCAGATGACTGGTACGCGCCCGGCCGGTTGAAGCTCCATGCCGACTGGATAGCGCAAGATGGCGCGCTGGATTTCCTGACCGGCGATTACGAATACCGTGACATGTCGGGCGCGTTGCTAGGCACTTCCATGTCGCAACATGGCAGCGGCCGGGCGATGCTGAGCAAGGCTGCCGGCGCCGACAGGGTGGTGATGGAGGGCGACGAGTTCGAGGCCTATGTCGCCGACCATTTTGGCGATACCCACACCTTGAGCGTGCCGCGCCTCGCCTTTCTTGAGCTCGGCGGATATCCACTGGGCTTCAAGGTATGCGAGGACGTGCATCTGCTTACCCGGCTGGTGGCGAGAAGCCGCCGCGCGGGCGTTATCTGTAAATCCCTCGGGGTCTACGTCATCCACGGCGACAGCGCCACGCGTCGCGACCCGGTGGCCGCGCAACAGGAGAATGTGCGTACGTTGACGCACCTGCTGCAAGTGTCGTCCGATTTTCCTCCAGCGGTACAGCGTGGCGTGCGCGAGCGCATGCGCCTGGGGCGCCTCAATCTCGGCTATGCGCTGGCCAAGCGCGGGAGGCGCCGCGAGGCGCTGCGCGCGGTGCTGCCCAGCCTTTACGAACGCCCCGGTCTCGCGAGCGTGGGCGATGTATTGCGCATGGTGCGCGGATGACGACGTCGCGCAGGCAGGCCTATCTGGTCATCAGCCAGCTCTTCCTGCCAACCAAGGGCGGTACGGCCGTGTGGGCGGCGGAAGTCTATGGCAGGCTGGGTGACAAGAGCACGCATGTCCTCACTGCCTGCGTGCCTGGAAGCGCAGCCGTCGACGCCGTGCATCCCAACACGGTGCATCGGCTCAATTTGACGCGCATCCCCTGGCTCAAGCCGGAATCTGCGTGGATGTACATGAAGCTGGTGACTATGGCTTTGTGGCTGGGGGTGACCAGACGCTTTGCTGCGGTGCACGCCATCCGCGTTTTGCCGGAAGGTCTGGCCGCCTGGGTGGTCGCACGCCTCACACGCCGACCGCTTGTGATTTACGCGCACGGTGAAGAACTGACCAGCTGGGGGCGTGGCAGCAAATACCGTTTCATGTTGTTCCTGCTCAGGCGCGCGGACGTCGTTGTCGCCAACAGCGAGTTCACGCGCGACGTTCTGATCGCCATGGGGGTCGATGAGCAGCGTATCCGGTTGATTTACCCTGGCGTCGATGTGAGCCGCTTCCGGCCGGGTCTGCCTGCCGCGGATCTGCGTGCCAGCCTCGGTCTGGGCGCGCAGTCCTTTCTACTCCTCTCTGTCGGCAGATTGCAGCGGCGCAAAGGCTTCGATCAGGTGATCCGCGCGCTGCCTGGTCTGGTCGGGGAGGGTTTCGATGTGTATTACGCCATCATAGGCATAGGCGAGGACGAGGCCTATTTGAGAGGGTTGGTTAGCGAACTGGGCCTGCTCGGACGCGTACACATGCTGGGTCACGTGCCGGAGACTGATCTGCCGCGTTGGTATAACGCCTGCGATGTCTTTGTCATGCCGAACAGGGACATCGGTGGCGATACCGAGGGTTTTGGCATGGTGTACATCGAGGCGGCCGCATGCGGCAAGCCCGCAGTCGCAGGACGCACTGGCGGAACTGGCTCGGCAGTGGTGGATGCCGTTACCGGGCTGCGCGTGGATGGCGAAAGGGTGGATGCCATCGCCGACGCGATCGGGCGCCTGCTGCAAGACGCCAGTTTGCGCACCAGACTTGGTGCCGCTGGACTTGAACGGGTGAGAGCAGAGCTTGCGTGGGGACGGGTAGCGGAGAAGACCTCTGCACTAAATATCAGCAAGGCGAATTAATTAACTAGATGGGCCGAGTAGGTCAGAGAACCCGAAACGCGCAGCGATGTCGGTCAAATTGAAATTTAAATCCATCTCTTCCGATTTGTTCGATCCTCGGATGTAGTTTTTCTTATTGGTTATGCTGAAGTGCCCTTCATCGATAAAGGACTCGCGAATGGATTTGACGCGGCCGCCCCGATGCCGCTTCCAGTACATGATTCCACTGCCATGATCGTTGTAGTAACGCTTCCGTCGGGATTGTTCTGTCGTATCCGCAGGTTTGTTGATATGGCTTGCCCATTGGCGCCACCAACCACAACCGGTATTGAAGTTGTCCAAACTTGCACCTCGCGTGACGCAACCAAGAACCTCCCAGTATCTGTGTTTTCGTAATTTCAGTAAGTTGCGGAACCCGCCATAGGAATAAACGGCAGCCATTTCGTTCTGGTTCAGCGATTCAAATAGTTTTCCAGCAGCTTGCATTTTGGGACGGGTTAAAAGCAGATCTGCATGCCAGAACGCCAGCTTGTCCGCCCAAAGAAAGGCCAATTCGATCGGCACATGAGGGAAGAGAAGAGGAAATTCCAGTTGCTGATTGAAGTCAATTGCCATGGCTCCTGGAGCCAGGCGTGATGGCGAGTGCCCGCAATTGGGATCCCAGCCAACAATTGGTGTCCAGCCGATCTCCAGAATCAATTTCTGCTGCACCAGGCACCAGTTGTCGTTCATATTCCAACAGAGCCAAGGTTTGGCAACGCCAGAAATTTCCTTGCGCCAGCTTTCCGCGGCCCGTTCTAGAGCTTCCCACGGAAGCTTGAGAGCATTCCAGTTTCCGGTGCCGCCTCCCCCTTCAGTTCTGCACAGATCCCAGCCTGCGGTGCTTTCTGTCGTCATGTCTGTTTACTTGCGGCGTATTTTGGCTGTTAGTGGCTTGAGCATCTGCGTGGCATGCCTAAGTGCCGGAATTTTGTCCTCGGGCATTATTTGCTTGTCGCGCTCGATGCTTCGACCGAGCTTTTCATGTGGTCAGAAAACTATTTCCGTTTTTTTCAATCATATTCGCTTAATATTCCACGGAATATTCTCTGTCGTGATCTTTGGGAGTCTGCCATGAAAATCCGATCGGCGGTTTTTTTTCGGGTGTTGGCTGTGGGCCTTCTTACGGCCCAAGCGTTGCCATCATGGGCAACGATATACAAAGCCCCCCTGGATGATGTGATGTTGCTGCCGCAATACTGTTGGAGTCAATATGACGCACAGTTCCAGGGCCCCCAGTACGGCATCAGTAGGCCACTATGCGGCGCTGGTATGAACCACTACTGCGGGGGACTGCTGAAGATTCAGAAAGCGGAAAGGGAGATTTCGCGAGGACAAAGGATACGCTGGCTGAATTCAGCGCTGACAGACATCCATTACACCCTCAGGTGGATGCAGAATTATCCAAATTGCCCGATCA
>JAJXUF010000057.1 GCA_021783175.1 Pseudomonadota bacterium | reverse complement strand
TGTTGCGCACCCAATGTCGACGCGGGATCCATTGCATGATCTTCCAGCGCAGATGGTCGAGTTCGTTATGCTGCATAGCCAGCGGGTCTGGCGCTGCCAGATCCGAAGGACTATCCGGAACGGGAAAGACGCTGCTGAGCTTGTCATCGTCAATTTGCAGTTGCGCCGCGCGCGCTTCCTCCAGCATCCACGACAGGGAGATTTTGGCCAGACCGCTTTGCCTCTCTGGATAACCACCCCCAACATCGGCATGGACGCCGGCAAACCAAACCTGTTTCACGTCGCTATCGGGGGTCGAGGCCGACCAGAGGTTTACGCGGAAGAATTTGCGCATCTCATCGATGGAAATCGCGTGTCGCACGGTTCTGACGCTTGGATTCCACCTGGTGTAGGGCAGGCTGAACGGATCGTAAATCGTCCCCACGCTCAATACGGTATCCCATAGGCCAAGAAAGTGAATTGGTGGTGTCTGGGAAAACGTCTCCTTGAACCGCGTGCAAACCGGAAGCTCAAGGCGTTGTCTCTTCCCGCTTTGCCTTTCCACGCGATCATTCTTTTTCTTGGCGTCGGTCGCCTCGGCCTTGAACAGATCAAATGCATAGCTGACGAGATTGCGGTTTTGTGCGTGCATCAGACCGCACACATGAATCAGAGCTGCCAGCACCCGGACCGTGTACGCACCGCGACTGAAGCCGAAGAGATAGATGCGATCACCGGGAACATAGTTCTCCATAAGAAACCGGTAAGAGTCGGCAACATTCTGAGACAATCCGAAGCCAAACGCGCTGCCGAGCTGTTTGGTAAACCATTTCGAAAATGGCGTCCAAGCCCCAGGAGCAGGGAAAGTCCCGAGGCCAGGGTCGTAGAAGGATACCTGTTGACCGTTTCGGCGAAGCGTTAGCGAATATAGTCTGACTATGTTCGTGTTATCTTGCCCGAATTCGTTATCGGTGCCATCGCAACAGACAACCAGATTTTTGCCCTTAGCCGCCGTGCTTTTGTTGCTATCCATGGACCTCCTCCCTCGAAGCCATCAGTTGTATGACGTGGCGGGCGCAGGATTGATTTATCAGCGCACCCTTACATTGGCCCAAAGGTTTAAATCATTAATCCGAGAAGACCATCAGCCGGCGCCATTCTGGAGGAACTTGCCGGCAAATCAAAGAACTATGATCTTTCCCATCGCCAGACAATCATTGGTTCAAGCCCGGCGCTCTGGAAAAGCGCGGAAATTTTCCCTATGGACAACGCAATTGAGCAGAAAACCTCAATGACATCGCTCCCTGGCTCATGCCCCATGATCGGTCAGGTCATTTGTAGCGCGCGCGTTCGGTCAGATCAGGAGTAACAAATACTCCTTGGCGATGCGACTTTGGCCGGGATTCGGGCTGCACGCGGCGATGCCGTCTGTCCGGCCGGATAATCCGTTTCTGAAGACTTGCTTGATGCGTCCGGCATCTGTTGTTTAGGCTGAACTCATTGTATCGTTGCTGCCGCCGCGCCAGAACCACCCTGGAACATCAGAGAGAAAATGACATGAAATTTGCTTTGACATTGCAATGCGCCATTTTGACCAGCCTTCTGAGCTTTTCTGCCATGGCGGCATCGTGCCCCCCGCAAGGGCGGGGGGGAGACCCGATTGCCAATCGTCTGCAGAACCGCCGGGAAATTCCCGCAACCTATCAGGAACTCGATGTTCCTACGCTGGAAAGCACATTCACTCCGGATCTTCACACACCTGCAATGCGCGACCAATTCACCCCTGCGCAAATCAATTACATTGCGCCGCGCGAACGGCGTGCCATTGCGCTAACAGGCTACTTGCTGATGGCCGAGCACGCTGCGCATTCGCCGGCTAACTGCGGGAGCTATCTCCACCGCGATATCCTGATGTGGGTCTCTACAGTGCCGGAAATACATCCGCGCGAGGCGAAGTTGCTGCGCGCCAAATCAGTGCTGGTTCAATTGACACCTGCTTCGCAGGCGGCCCATCCGGACTGGCGCCTCAACCAGCTCGAACATCTGGCCCGACGCGGTGCCCAAGTCCGCATTTCCGGCTGGCTTTACTACGATGCGTCCGCCCGCGCTGCGCTTGGAAAGACCCGCGCCACACTCTGGGCGATTAGTCCCGTCACGCGCATTGAAATATGGAAAAACGGCGGTTGGAAGGCTGATCTACGCTAATCGGCCTATTGTGGTAGTCCACCAGTCGAGCGGACCACCGCCTTCCCATGGGAGGGCGGTGCAGGTTGGACACGAGTGGGAGCGGTGCATCGGGGGGTGCAACAAAGCTCACCCCAGTGAGTATGCGGTTGCCACCATGGTCTTGGCCGCCAAGGCTACAGGTCAAACCGCGACCGAAGCTGACCATGGGGCGGGCATTTCCAACCGCGCGCACACGCGGATTTTCGCCACACCCCCGATCAATCCCGGGATTTTCTTTTAAGACGCAGATAATACCCACGCCAGATGATGTCCGGCAGTGCCAGTTGTGGCGTGCAAAATGCGGCAATTGACGCACCCGGAAAGCCAACAGGCAATTTTCGTCACTTACCTCTCATGGCGCGTGCTACTCACGGCGCGTTCTGCGGCAGCCCAGCCCCATCCCCCAGACGCCCTTGCGTCAATTCAGCGGCGACCGCAACCTGCACTAAAACAGAAACTTACGTGGTTCCCTGGGATTTCCCGGCCGACTGGTTGAGTGATCGCAGGCCCCGCGCTCGAATGAGAGTGTCGTGGCATGGATCTTGAAATGAAATTCCATCGAGCGCGCAACTGATACCACCATGCCGATGAATCAAACAATACTGCTGGTTGATGACGAGTCCGACAACATTGTCCTCATGGAACAGGCGCTGCAGCGCAAGCTCACTGCCATCTCAACGATCGGCTTTACTTCCCCCAAGGCTGCGCTCGCGTGGTGTTCGGCGAACGAGCCGGATTTGTGTCTCATCGATTACAAGATGCCGGAAATGAGCGGCATCGAATTCATGGTGCGGGCGCGCCAGAATCCCAGTTTCCAAGGCACCCCTGTGGTGATGATTACGGGCATGCCACCCGCTGATGTCAGGCAGGTGGCGCTCGTTAGCGGTGCAACCGAGTTTCTGAGTAAGCCGATTGATCCGGCCGACATGGTGGCGCGTTGCCAAAACCTGCTGACATTGCGCCAGAAATTGCGTGAACAGCGTGAACAGGTTGGCCGCCTGGGCGGCGCCGTCAGCGAAGCCGTTCGCGGTATTGCGCTGCGCGAGCAGGAGGTGATCATTCGTCGTCTGGTGCGTTTCAGCGAGGCGCGTGACGAGGAAACCGGCAGCCATATGCGCAGAATGGCATTCTTGTCACAGCTGATCGCCAGTGAAATGGGCGAGAATCGCGAATTCTGTGACATGCTTCTGCTGGCTGCGCCAATGCATGATATTGGCAAGGTCGGGATCCCCGATCGAATACTGCTCAAACCGGGACGGTTGGATCCTGCAGAATGGGAAATCATGAAAACCCATGCGAATATTGGCTACGATGTGCTTAAGGACAGCGACTCTGCATTACTCAGAATGGGCGCCGAAATTGCCCGTACCCATCACGAAAAGTATGACGGTCAGGGATACCCTCGAGGGCTGGCCGGCGAAAATATTCCCTTTGTAGGGCGCATAGTCGCAGTTGCCGATGTGTTCGACGCACTGGTTAACGATCGCCCCTACAAGAAGGCTTGGGCAGCGGGGGATGCCTTTGATCTGATGCGCCGCGAGCGGGGTAAACACTTTGACCCGGCGTGCGTAAATGCGATGCTCAGACGCATTGGCGACGTGATGGATATTCAGGCCACCTTTAGAGAATCGTCTTCGGACAACGACATTACCGGGATCACGAGTTTCTCGCACAAAGCAGCGGGAAACTGAACGGCCACGTCAGTTCTGGTCTTTCAAACGCAGATCGTTGTTTTATTCAATTGTCCCGACCCTGGTTAGTGCAGCGCAGGGTTTCGCGCAAAAAAAGCGTTGTTTCCTCGGCGTGAGTGACAGCTAATCCATGGCCGGCATTAGGCAGAATGCGGCAACCAGGCACTGCGGGCGGACGCATAACGCGATCCTGCAATCCGTGCAGCGCAAATATTGGACATGCCGGCAAATTGGTAGGGAAGTATGAACTGGCCAGATGTGTGCCGCGAGTGATCATCTCGCGCGGGACTTGCTCCAACATATCACGCGCAAGCGCGATTTGCTGCTGGGTCAATTTACCGAATACGTGCGTAAGGAAAGGGCGAGATTTCAGTAACGCGCGCATTAGAAAGCGTGGCGTCCGGGTGGATATCGTCGCGAGCCGACGGGATAGAGGCGCGACCGTCTCGGATGACAATGCCCCGCCAATGAGAATTAGGCCGGCCACTCGTTGTCGGCGTGCGATTGCTGATGCCACCAACCCGCCGAATGAGCAACCTCCAATATAGTCCTCAGCCGCCACTTGCAACAACTCAGCGACGCGCTTGGCATATATTTCCATGGTATCGGCAGCGCGCGGTACCGGTAGTGCAGGTGTCACGAGCTTGTGGTCTAGGCTTCCGAGGAGGCCGAACATGCGGCCGTCCGCGCCCAGCCCGGGCAGCAGAAAGAGCCGCGAGACGCTCAATCGTCAGCGCTCAGGAGGCGCCAGCTGCGTGTTGACTGGTGGTCGGGACCGTGCTGTGCACCAGGTTATACCAGAGAAATCCGATACGTTCGCGCAGCGCAATGCTCGAGATCAGCATCCCTTCGGCTGATGGCAGATAGCCGAGCACACCGGAATATCTGAGGCCAAGAGAAGCAAAGCCGGTCGGCGCCGGTATGGCAGTGATGCCGTTGGTATCGAAAGACCATGCGGCACGCCGCATATGCCAGGCGCTGGTTACCAGATACACACTTTGAATACCGGCATCGGCAAGCAGTTGGCGGCAGTAGCGCGCATTTTCCCAAGTGGTGCGGGACTTGTCTTCCGTCCATTTCACGTTGGCATGAAATTCTTGAGTTAGCACATCGCGCATGAGACTGGCTTCGGACACTTTTTCGTGGAACGGGGAACCTCCGCTCACCATGATCGGCAAACCGGTTTTGCGTTGTAGCCACGCGGCATAGCGCAGTCGAATCAAGTCAGTCGCTCCCACAGTGTCGCCGCCATACTCGGGTGCGTCGGCATAACGGCCGGCACCCAGCACCACGATCGCTTTGGCGTTCTTGTCCGGCTGTCTGATGGAAGGATCGATGGGAGGAGCATAGCTTTCCAGGCCAGCCATAAGCTGGTGGCCGGTCATGGGTAGCGCTAATGCAATCAGGATCGCTGTGCAGATTGCCAGAACCAGCACGCCCAGTCCTGACCACTTCAAATGCAAGATCAGACCCAAAACAAAGAGCAAAATTATGATACCGGGAGGCACTAAAAACAGGCTGATAATTTGACTCAAAGACACGCCGCTCATGATGTATGTGCCTGTTGTTCGGCGTGGTACGAGGATCGTACCAGCGGGCCGCTTGCCACATTGCGAAATCCCATGCTTCGTCCTACGGCGGCAAAATGTTCGAACTCTTGCGGTGTGACGTAGCGCCGCACCGGCAGGTGATGATCACGGCTAGGCTGTAAGTACTGTCCAATGGTCAGCAAATCGCAGCCATGTGCACGCAGGTCGCGCATAGACTCCTCAATTTCCTCGTTGGCTTCACCCAGACCAACCATGAGTCCGGATTTGGAAGGCACGTTCGCATGACGTTCCTTGAAACTTCTAAGAAGCTCCAGCGAATGACGGTAGTCTGCCCCTGGACGCGCAATCTTGTACAAGCGTGGCACGGTTTCGAGATTGTGATTAAAGACATCCGGCGGTGCTTGACTGAGAATCGCGAGTGCCTTGTCAACGCGTCCACGAAAGTCAGGGACCAGAATCTCAATCGATATGGTGGGGCTGGCGGTACGCAACGCCTGAATGCACGCCACGAAATGGGCCGCTCCACCGTCACGCAGATCGTCCCGGTCGACAGAGGTCACGACAACAAACCGCAGGCCCATGGAAGCGACAGTACGGGCAAGATTGACAGGTTCCTGCGGATCCAGCGGATGCGGCCGGCCGTGGGCCACATCGCAGAAAGGGCAGCGACGGGTGCAGATGTTCCCCATAATCATGAAGGTGGCTGTGCCATGGCCAAAGCATTCGCCGATGTTGGGGCACGCTGCTTCCTCGCACACCGTATGCAGCCGGTTGGCCCGCAGTATGCCCTTGAGGCGGGTAACCTCGGGCGTAATGGGTGAGGATGCGCGCAGCCAACGTGGTTTCGGCAACGGTTCGGCGAGCGGTACGATCTTGATGGGAATGCGCGCGGTTTTCGAAGCCCCTTTGAGGGGATTGCGCTTCGGTGTAGGGGTTTCTAGATCATCGGCGCTCGGCTTGTCGTCAGCCATTGCGGGTCTCACGCATGGTGGCGTTCATTGTACCTCAAATTGCCCATTAATGCGTCCAGCAGTGCATTTTCAACGGCGCCTACATCTGGTTGGGAGACAAATTCGGCTATCTGTGTGACCTCCAGTCCCGGGTAGCCGCAGGGGTCAATGCGGTCAAAAGGTCCAAGATCCATGTCCACATTGAGCGAGATACCATGGTAGCTGGTGCCGCGCCGGATGCGCAGCCCCAATTGCGCGATTTTGCGATCGCCCACATAAACCCCGGGGGCCCCGGTGCGCCGCCGACCGGTAATTGCATAGCCGGTCAATGTGTCGATTATGGATTGCTCCAATGCGTGAACCAGCCCCTTGGGACCCCAGCCTCGGCGTCGAAGGTCACAAAGAACATAAGCCACCAGCTGTCCCGGTCCGTGATAGGTAATATCTCCCCCCCGGTCGGTCTGTACCAGTGCTACACCGGGCGGAACCGGAAATGGAGCGTGCTTGGCGTTGAACCCGAGAGTGTAGACTGGCGGATGCTGCAGCAGCCATATCTCGTCAGCGTCGGCCGGCGTGCGTTGCTCGGCAAACGAGCGCATTGCATTCCATGTGGCAAGATAGTCGGCCAGTCCGAGGTGACGCACGACGGGTTCATGGCTCACGGCGGTCATCGCTTCGGCAACTGGACGCACACTGCCCGGATCTTGTTGCATGGCTACAGCGCGAACAGCACGTCCTCGCAACGGGTCAGGTCGTGGTAAATCGCATCCAGCTGTGAATAGCTGGATGCGGTGATCGTCAGTGTCAGCGCGATGTACTTATTGCCCTTGCTTGGACGGCTTCGAACTGCGTGCAGATCCTGCGGTTGCACATGGCGCGATACAATCGCCTGCACCAGCGCTTCGAAGCGGATGCTATCCCGACCCATGGCCTTGATGTCGAAGCGACACGGAAACACGATGGCGCCGCGACCCGCCCTTGCGGCAGTGCGATCTTCACCGTTACCGCCTATTGTCATGATCACTCGACTTCTCCTCTGCGG
The DNA here is from genome assembly GCA_021783175.1 of Pseudomonadota bacterium. The sequence goes on along the minus strand of JAJXUF010000057.1, from coordinate 12,412 downwards.
AAGGCCTGCTTGTAGTCCTGATACAACCCCTGCAAGCGCGCGTGAAGCGGACCCGGCCTGCCCGATCCAATCGTCTTCGCGTCGATCTTCACGATGGGCAGGATTTCCTTGGTTGAGCTCGTCATCCAGACTTCGTCGGCAGAAAACAGTTCATCCTGACGAATGTTTCTGTCAACGCAGGGGATTTTATGGTGGCGAGCGAGCTCCATTACAAGGTCACGCGTTATGCCCGGCAGAATAAAGGGGCCCTTGGGCGGTGTCACAAGCACGCCTTGCGCTACGATGAACAAGTTGCTGGCTGCGCCCTCGGTAACGTTGCCGTCGCGGACAAGTATGGCTTCGGCGCAACCACGTTCTACGGCCATCTGGCGCATCAACACATTGGGCAGCAGGGCAATCGCCTTGATATCGCAGCGCGACCAGCGGATGTCCGTGACTGTGATTGCATTGACCCCCGCCTGAACCTGCTCCCGCTGCGGATACTTTAGTGGTTGCGAGTAGGCAAAAACGGTAGCACGGGTGTCGCCAGGAAAGGCGTGATCGCGCGGGGCAACACCGCGCGTTACCTGCAGGTAGATCGACTGGTCCGCGTCGTCATACTCCCCGATCAGACGGTTGAAAATCTCGCCCCACTCGTCCTGCGACATGGGATTGGACATCTGGATAGCAGCAAGGCTTGAGTCAAGACGCTGCAGGTGATGAGGTAGTCGGAACGGTCGTCGGCCATAGACCGGAATGACCTCGTATACGCCGTCTGCAAAAACGAAACCGCGATCAAAAACCGACACCCGAGCTAATTCGGGCGGCAAGAATTCGCCATTCAAAAAGACGCGCTTCGGTAGCATCATGGATTGATTTCAGTCTCGTGTGCCGTGCACCTGGGTACTGGCGTAATACGCCGGTGGCCGGTTGTATCGGCTTGGTAAAGCAACCTCATTGTACTCCGGTCCGCCGGCTGTACGCTGGCCCGGTGTGCTCAATGCAGCCACATAGTCAGGCGGTCGCGGGCGCGCTGCAGCAGGCTGCCTGGCTCGATACTCGCCAACGCGACCAATGGTGATTGCTCCAGCGGAGAGTTTGCCAGATCCAGCGTTAGAGTGCCGATTGTCTGGCCGCGATGGATCGGCGCAACCTCGGTCTGTGGCACACTGAATCGTGCTTTAAGTTCGTCAAAACTGCCGCGCGGCAAAGTAAGGTACAGGTTGTGCGCGGTCCCGGCGGGCAATATATCCTCGCTCCCCATTAATACAGGGATGCGCAGTGCCGGTTTCTGCGCCTGATATATTAGGCGCGTTTCAAAGTTGCGGAATCCAAAATCGAGCAAGGTCTTGCCCGCCGTGGCGCGCGCCCGCTCACTCTTGGTTCCGAGCACTGTGACTACAAGACGCATTCCATTGCGAATGCCAGAGGCTACAAGGCAATAACCAGCGGCGTGCGTATAGCCTGTCTTCATGCCGTCGACCCCCGGTTCACGCCACAGAAGCGTATTCCTGTTGAGTTGCGTTATGCCGTCGTAGCTGAATTCCTTGCGCGAATCCCAACGCGCGTAGTATTGCGGAAAGTCGTGGATAATGGCGCGTGCAACGATGCTCAAATCACGTGCCGTAGAATAGTGATCGGCGTGCGGGAGACCGGTGGCATCCGCGTAATGCGTGTTGGTCATACCAAGTGCCGCCGCCTGCGCATTCATAAGGCTGACGAAGTTGTGTTCGCTGCCAGCTACGTACTCGGCAAGTGCAATAGCTGCATCATTGCCCGATTCAATGAGCAATCCCTTGATTAACTCGGTGAGTTTTACCTTGGTGCCCGCACGGATGAACATGCGCGAACCCGGCATGCGCCAGGCTTTGACGCTCACCGGAACTTCATCGTCGAGATTGAGCCGACCATCCTGCAGATCTTTGAATACGATGTACGCGATCATAAGCTTGGTCAGACTGGCTGGCGGAAGCCTCATGTCCGGGTTGTGCTCGGCCAGTACCTGCCCGCTGTTGTAGTCAACGAGGTACCAAGATTTCGCCCCTACCGGGGGTTCGGGAATTTTCCATGGCGCCGCCCTGGCCGGCAGCGTGCAAAGTACCAGCAATCCTAAGGCAAACGTGCCTATTCTCTTGCGACTCGATACCCACCCTCGCGCAAGCGCGCGGCTGTCACATTCCGGTACAGCGCCCGATTCCCGAGCGCGGCGCAAAGGCTTATTCCACCACGACATATGCATTGTGAATTCCGTAGGCAGCAATTCGTTGCGCGAGCCTGTCGCTCGCTTCGACATTAGCGATCGGCCCGATGCGAACCCGGTACAAAGAACTCGAGTGGGCATGTTCGACTTTCACCGCTTTGAAGTCAGCTTGTTCCAGGTGCGAGCGTAGGGTTTCGGCGTTATTCCTGCTGGCAAAAGCGCCGACCTGCAGATAGAGCAAAGGTGTTCTTGCGTCAGACTCAACCGCCGGCGCGCTTGGATCAGGAACGGCAGCTTCGGCTGTAATGGTCCTGGGTGTGGTTTCCTGTGGCGCCAGTCCGTCAACTTCGACTATCCCGGTGCCGGTGGCCAGAATGCCCAGTTTGGCCGCCGCCGCATAGGAAAGGTCGATCAGACGGTTTTCGAGGAAGGGTCCGCGGTCATTGATGCGTACAATCACCGAACGGCCATTGTTGAGATTAGTCACTCGTGCGTAGCTCGGCAATGGCAGGGTCTTGTGTGCCGCTGTCATTGCGTACATGTTGTAGTGTTCGCCGTCGGACGTCAGTTTTCCGTGAAATTGTTTGCCGTACCAGGAGGCGATGCCGCGTTCTTGGTAGCCCGCCGCGCTTTTGAGCGGGTAGTAGGTTTTTCCGAGCACCGTGTAGGGTTGGTTGCCTGTGGCGCTCAGAGGTTCGGCCCTTGGTACCGCATCGGGGATGTGCGACACACCGATAAGCGGTTTGCGCCCGGGTCCGTCGTTTTCGTAATACCCGCCGGTGTGCGGCATGGTGCTGCAGGCTGCCTCGAGCAGAAGCAGGAGCAGCAGCGGTGGGCGGCGAAAGAAGCGCTTCATATTCCTCCTCATTGTGCTCCCGATCGAGCTGACGAGCGAGCTCGTAAACGGTCATGGCGTAGTGGGTACTGTGATTGTAACTTGTGATGACAAAAAAGTTGTCATAACAGAAACGCAATTTGGCTCCAGCCTTCTCCTCGATGGTTACCGGGGCAGCAAGTCTGTCCGGGTCAACATTCCGCAGCAGCGGTGCCAGAATCTCCCCCGAAGGGGCGGTAGACGTGAAGCTGTCGCTATCGCCGGTACTCCGCCAGAAGTATGCAGTGGGGCTGGCAGTGAGGCCGCCGCAAATCGGTTCCCCGCGTTTCCAGCCATGGGCCTTCAAAAAATTGGCAATGCTACCTATTGCATCCGAGCTGCCATCCAGAATATTCCGCCGCCGGTCACCGTCAAAATCCACTGCATATCTGCGATAACTGCTCGGCATGAACTGCGGTGCTCCGATGGCACCGGCATAGGAACCCTTGATGCCGAGCGGATCCATGTCCAGCTCGCGCGTCAATAGAAGATACTGTTCGAGCTCGCCGCGGAAATATTCGCTGCGTTGCGGGTATTCGAGCATTAGCGTGGTGAGAGCGTCGATCACTCTAAATTGGCCGTCGTTCTTGCCGTAGTGTGTTTCGATACCCAGCAGGGCGACGATGATCTGCGGGTCAACGCCGAAGTCCGCTTGCGCCTGGTCCAGAGCGGCTGAGTTGGAGTCCCAGAACTTAATGCCCGCGCGAATCATCTCGGGTGTAACAAAGATCCTGTCGTACTTGTATAGCGGGAGGCCTTCCTTGGGGCGGTTCATTGCCTCAATAATCTGAGGCTGCAGGACTACCTGCGCGAACAGTTGATCCAGTTGCGCAACCGCCATGCCATGTTTCGCGGCCATATCTGCAACGAACGATTTGAGCTTCGGAAAATTATCGACCTCCAGGGCCCGGGCGTTTATCGGCAGACAGGCGCACAGCGCCAGAAGCACTATGCGCGGCAATTCGGCGAGATGGTGTGCGAATGCGCTACGCCTTGGGTTTTTGTCAGTGCTCTTGGACATTATTGCGCCACGATCTTGCGGTGCGTATGGATGCTCATAAGCATGCCAAACGCCGCCATCAGGGTGACCGTTGCGGTACCACCATAGCTGACAAGCGGCAGGGGTACCCCGACCACGGGAAGAATGCCGCTGACCATGCCGATGTTGACGAAAAAATACATGAAGAAAGTAAGCGCCAGCCCGCCGGCAAGCAGGCGCGAAAATGTCTCCTGGGCGTAGAACGCGATGAACAACCCGCGTCCGATGACGAACAGGTAAAGGCCGAAAAGGATGATGATCCCAAGGAGCCCGAATTCTTCAGCAAAAACAGCAAATATGAAATCGGTGGAACTCTCCGGCAGGAAGTCCAGGTGAGCCTGACTGCTGTTGAGCCAACCTTTGCCGAAAAATCCCCCGGAGCCGATGGCAATCATCGACTGCAGGGTATGGTAGCCCGATCCCAGCGGGTCGGAAGCCGGGTTGAGCAGCGTAATGATGCGCTGACGCTGATAATCATGCAGGTGAGACCACAGAAGTGGGACTGCCAGGGCGACCAGGGCAACCACAACGACAATGCTGCGCCAGCTAATTCCCGCCAAAAATAGCACTGTGAGGGCCGAGCCCAGAATGAGCACAGCGGTTCCAAGATCGGGTTGCTTGGCGACCAGCAAAATCGGCACCATTGTGATAATGCCACCGAGCGCCATGTGTCGCGCCTTCGGTGGCAGGGAGTCGCGCGCAAAGAACCATGCGAGCATCAGGGGCAAGCCCAGTTTCATCATTTCAGCAGGCTGGAAGCTCATGATACCGAGATTGATCCAGCGGCGCGCGCCCTTGCTGACAGAGCCGAACGCCAGAACTGCGACCAACAGTACCAGTCCGATGCCGAATACATAGGGGGCCCAGCGCCGCAGCGTTTCCGGACGGATCTGGGCAATTCCAATCAGAATCGCAAATCCAAGCAAGAGGCGCAGCCCGTGGCGTATCATCATCATCGTGTTTTCGCCGCTGGCGCTGTAGAGAACAAACAGGCTGATGAATGACAACATCACCAGTCCTGTGAAGAGCGGTTTGTCAATGTGCCAACGCTGCCAGTTATTCATGATGCCTAGATTAGAACAGAAACTCGAGGTCGCAAAGGGTGAAGTCTGCGGCGTCAAAAGATGTTCGAGCCATGGTGTGCACTCTCACATCGGGTGTGCCGGAGTAAGTTTCAACTGCTTCTCCTTCTGGAGATCATCCGTACCTAGCAGATATTCATCCATGATCTTGCGTGCAATCGGTGCGGCCGCCGAGCCACCATGCCCTGCGTTTTCCACGATCACCGCCACCGCAATTTGCGGATTGTTTACCGGTGCGAAAGCAATGAACACCGCATGGTCACGCAAATTCTTGGCAATCAGCTTGGCATTATAAGTGGCGCCCTGGGCGACGCTCTTAACCTGGGCGGTGCCGGTTTTGCCGGCGATCTCGTAGGGAGCGTTCCAGCCGATATTGTAGGCAGTGCCCTTAGGGGTGTTGACCACGTCGGTGAGGTTTTTAATCATCGCCTGCAAGTCAGCCATGTTTTGCAAAGGTACGGTGCGGCCCGGAACAGGCTGCAGGACAGTCATATTCTTTGTCGACGGGTTCTCGATTGCGCGTACCAGCCTCGGTTGATATCCCACCCCGTGATTGGCGATTATGGCCATGCCCTCTGCCAATTGCAGCGGCGTGACGAGTATGGCGCCCTGGCCGATACCCATGACGACCGTTTCCCCTGGGTACCAGGGCAATCCGCGTGCGGCTTTCCATGCCGGCGTAGGAACCAGGCCGGGTGTTTCGCCGGGGATGTCGATTCCGGTTTTCTGGCCGAAGCCAAATTCATCGAGAATTCTGTCCAGGCGGTCAATACCGAGATCTACCGCCAGATGGTAGAAATAAACGTCACAGGAGCCGACGATGGCGTCGTGCATATTGACGATGCCGTGACCTATCTTGCGCCAGCAGCGAAAGCGGTGGGTGCTGCCGGGCAGGCTGAACCAGCCTGGGCACACCACGGTGCTGTTCGGATTAATGCCGTCTTCCATGGCTCCCACCCCCAGAAAAGGCTTGATGGTTGAGCCTGGGGCATAACGGCCATCGAGTGCGCGGTTCAGTAGTGGACTGTTCGGATCGTCGACCAAGGCCTTGTAGGCGTCAGTGTCTATGCCGTTAACAAATGGATTCGGGTCGTAGCTCGGGGCGCTCACAAACGTTAATACGCCACCGGTCTTGGGGTCTATCGCCACCACCGCGCCCTTGTTATCGCCCATGGCCTGTTCGGCTATAGCCTGCAGCCGGGCGTCCAGATTGAGATACAGATTGTCTCCCGCCACTGGCGGGATGCGCTCCAGCGTGCGCACTGCGCGACCGTGAGCGTCGTTTTCCACCTTCTTGAGTCCGATGCGACCCAACAGAGTGCTTTCGTAGCTTGACTCAACGCCAAGCTTGCCGATGTATTGCATGCCGCGATAGGCGGGATTGTTGATGGTGTTGGCGTCGTCTTCGCTGATCCTGCCAACGTATCCGAGAGCAGCAACCGCAAGTGCACCCTGCGGATAATAACGTTCCAGCCGCGCATGCAGTTCGGCGCCGTTCAGGCGGTAGCGCTGCACGGCAAAACGGCCCGCCTCCTCATCCGTCAAATGGGTGCGCAGAATTAGACTGTCGAAGCGTGGACGATCACGCAACTGTTTGTAGAAATTCTTGAGGTCACGGTCATTGAGCGTGACAATTTTGCCGAGCTCGCTAAGCAGGGTTTTCATGTTTTTCACCTGGTTGGGCACGATCTCCAGGGTCAAAACAGGATAATTCTGGGCAAGGACGACGCCGTTGCGATCGAGGATCAATCCACGTACCGGCGGAATCGGCACCGGACTGATGCTGTTTTCCTGCGACAGCGTTGCATAATATCGATGGTTCAATATCTGCAGATCGGCCAGGCGTAGCAACAGAATAAACATAAGGACCGCGATGATTCCCACGACAATGGAAATGCGCGTGTTGAACAGGCGCGACTCGCGCAGGTAGTCCTTTATTGGCGTGCCGGACATGTGCTCAGCTTACATGCGCTCGCCGTCGCACATCCCTCAGGATTACGAATAGCCAGGGCCAGATAAACATGCTGACGATGCTCGATGTCCAGTATGACAAGTGTATCGGCCTGTGCGCGACGAGATCCTTGACCCAAAGAACCAACAGGTGATTGATGGCGATAAGCACCAATACTGTCACGGCCTGCTGCCAAACCGGGAACATGCGCATCTGCAAGTGCAGCTTTTGAGTCAGGAACGCCAGAAGCGTCTTGGCTAATGCCTGTTGTCCGAGGAGCGATCCATAAAGCACGTCCAGGATGAGCCCAACGGTCCAGCCCACCCCGACACCGACGCGCTGCGGCGTGGCCATGCACCAATAGATCAGCACCAGGCCAACCCAGTCCGGACGGAAAGGTTCGGCCCAGTCAGGTCCTGGGATGATCGCGAGAATAAGCGCGACCAGAAAGGTTGCACCGATTACCAAGCGGCTACGGTTGTCTTGGTCCATGCTCATGTCGGTTTCCTTGGTCCAGGTATGTGTCGACCGCTCTGTCTCATTGCCACTCGCGTACCAGGAAAATCAGTGTCCATTGGCGGACCCAGGTACTGTCGCAGTCTGTGCAGGCGTAGTAGGAGCAGTATTTTTCGTCGGTGAAGCGCCACGCTTAGCGGGCACTACCCGCACTGTCGGCACGTGCTGAGCAGCGGTTGTGGCGTGGCGACTGGCAGGGGATTCGCTTAGGGGTGCTGGCGCTCCGTTTGCCGGTGTCGGGGGCTGAATCTGGTCAGATGCAGTCCGGGATGGCCAGATCAGCAAGACTTCCCTATTGTGGCCAAGGTGTGCAATGGGCTGGGCCAGAATATCAAGAAAAGCCTCGTTCGGATCATTGATGATTCGTGTTACGCGTGCCACCGGGTATCCGAAGGGAAACGTACCGCCAATTCCTGAACTGATGAGAAGGTCGCCGACTTTGATATCGGCAGAGGCGGTCAGGTAGCGCACTGATACGCTGTCTTGGTCTCCGGTACCGAAGACGATGGCACGCAGCCCATTGCGGTTGTCTTCGACCGGGATAGCATGACCGGGATCAGTGATCAGGGTGGCGCGGCTTTGAAGTGGTTCGACCTCAGTAATCTGTCCCATGATTCCATAGGCATCAATAATTGGTTGTCCGGCAAAAACGCCGTCATTGCTGCCTTTGGCTATGACGATTTTGCGCGTGAATGGTTCTTCGCTTACCTGCAGCAGTTTGGCAACTACTGCACGGTCGGAGACAAGTGCCGCCGAGCCAAGGAGCTCACGCAGGTGGGTGTTTTCAGCCTCTAGCGCCTCATAACGCTGCAGCTTGGCTTCGAGAAGCGGCTGCTTGGCGGCGAGTTTTTCGTACTTTGCCCGCAGCGCCCTGTTGCCGCCGATGTAGTCCATGACCGATTCGCCAGTTTGTGCCGGCAAGGCAGCCACGATCTCAATGGGGTAAAACAGAACACTTAGCCCTGCGCGAATCTTCTCCAGCTGGTGGCTCCGATGATCAACCACCATGAGCACAATGGACAGCACGGAAAAGATGACAAAGCGGGTGAGTACGGTGGGCGTGCGCAAGGACCAGCCGGATGAACGGAGCATCAAAACTTCCAGAACGGACTATTCGTGAACAAATACGTCACTTAGGGTTTCTGTTTCCTCAAGTGCCCGCCCGCACCCGCGGACAACGCACGTTAGGGGGTCTTCCGTAATAACGATAGGCAAGCCGGTCTCTTCGCGCAACATGCGGTCAAGATCACGCAACAGCGCACCGCCGCCGGTGACCACCAGTCCCTTGTCGGCTATGTCTGCCGCCAGCTCAGGAGGCGTTTGTTCCAACGCAGTCTTGATGGCGCTCACGATGCCGGTAAGCGACTCCTGCAGTGCCACGTGAACTTCTTTGCTGTTAATTATCATGCTGCGCGGTACGCCGTCAGCAATGTGGCGTCCCTTAATCTCCATCTGGCGAACTTCGCTGTCGTGCCACGCGGTGCCGATATCCTTCTTGACCTTCTCGGCCGTCGCTTCGCCGATCAGCAGGCCGTACTTGCGACGGACATAGTTAATAATCGCCTCATCCATTTTGTCGCCGGCAATACGCAGCGAATGGGAGTAGACGATGCCGCCGAGTGAGATCACGCCAACTTCGCTTGTTCCGCCGCCGATGTCCAGCACCATCGAACCCGTGGGGTCCGCGATCGGTAGGTCGGCGCCAATGGCTGCGGCCATAGGTTCCTCGATTAGGTATACTTCGCGCGCCCCCGCTCCGATGGCGGATTCCCGGATTGCGCGTCGCTCCACCTGGGTGGAACCGCAGGGTACGCAGATTACAATGCGCGGGCTCGGTTGAAAAAGTCGCTTTTCGTGTACCTTGCGGATGAAGAATTTGAGCATCTCGCCGGTGACGGTAAAGTCCGCGATGACGCCGTCTTTCATTGGGCGAATTGCCTGGATGCTGCCCGGCGTACGTCCGAGCATGCGTTTGGCTTCGGCGCCCACGGCCAGCACGCTGCGATTGTTACGACCCCCGAATTCCTGACGGATGGCCACTACGGAAGGTTCGTTAAGGACGATGCCTTTGCCACGCACATAGATGAGGGTGTTTGCCGTACCGAGGTCGATGGCCAGGTCGCTGGAGAAAAAGCCGCGCATTGTGCGAAACATGGGTGAGATTTTACCTTTTAAGTCATCGTTATGGAGGAAAAGTGTATAAAATCGCCTTACTTTATCAATCGCAAGGGGCTGGTTCAACAGGTGACTTTAATATGTTAATTTGGATGATTGTCCGCCGGAACGCAGTGGTCGAGGGGGGTCGATGTCATTGGATCAAGCTGATGTAGAACGTATCGCCCATCTTGCGCGTCTGGAGATCGGTGAGCAAGAGGTTACGGCCTATGCCGAGACCCTATCTCGGATACTCGGACTCATCGAGCAGATGAACGCCGTCGACACAGAAGGCGTGGTGCCGATGGCCCACCCGCAGGATGCCGGGCTGCGGTTACGCGCCGATGCGGTTCAGGAGGTCGACCAGCGTGACCGCTTTCAGGCAATCGCACCGGCCACGCTTGCTGGCCTGTACCTGGTGCCAAAGGTGATCGAATGACGCTGCGCCGCGCCCCCAAAATCCTCGCTAGCCGCCGCTGAATCAGAGAAAAGCATGTATCGCAAATCCCTTGTCGAGCTGTCGGCAGCCCTAAAAAATAGGGAAATATCCAGTACCGAACTCACGCGCATGTACCTGGACCGCATCGAGCGGCATCGGGACCTCAATGCGTTTGTGACAGTTGACCGGCAGAGTGCCCTGAAGCAGGCGCAAGCCGCGGACGCGCGCCTGAAAGAAGGTCTGGGCACGGCCTTGACGGGCATCCCCATCGCGCAAAAGGACATTTTCTGTACCGATGGCTTGCCGACCACCTGCGGGTCGAAGATGCTGGCAAATTTCGTATCTCCCTATGACGCAACGGTAATTGAAAGATTCGGTGCTGCCGGCTGCATAACACTGGGAAAGACGAACATGGACGAGTTTGCCATGGGGTCCAGCAACGAAACCTCGTTTTTTGGCCCGGTAAAGAATCCTTGGGATACCAAATGCGTCCCCGGCGGGAGTTCTGGTGGTTCTGCCGCCGCTGTCGCGGCGCGCCTGGCTCCGGCGGCGACCGGTACCGATACCGGAGGTTCCATTCGCCAGCCGGCGGCGCTTACCGGAATTACCGGTCTAAAGCCCAGTTACGGACGTGTCTCGCGCTACGGAATGATCGCTTTTGCATCCTCCCTTGATCAGGGGGGGCCGATGGCACAAAGCGCCGCAGACGCAGCGATGCTGCTCAACGTAATGGCCGGCTTCGATCCGCGAGACTCCACATCTGTTGAGCGACCAGTCCCGGATTACACCCAGACGCTTGATGACTCGATCGCCGGCCTGCGCATAGGTGTGCCTAAGGAGTATTTTGGCGAAGGGATTAGCGCTGACGTGGGACGTGCAATTGACGAGGCACTGACACGGTACCGCGCGCTCGGTGCCGAGTTTGTGGAGGTGAGTCTGCCAAACAGTCACCTGGCGATTCCTTGCTACTACGTTCTGGCCCCGGCTGAAGCCTCTAGCAATCTGGCGCGCTACGACGGCGTGAGGTACGGCTATCGCGCCGCAGACTATTCCGACCTCTTCGACATGTACTGCAAGACGCGGGCGCAGGGTTTCGGTCCTGAAGTCAAGCGCCGCATCATGATCGGGACCTATGCGCTGTCAGCCGGTTACTACGACGCCTACTACCTCAAAGCGCAGAAGCTGCGCCGCCTGATCACCGACGATTTCAATCGCGTGTTCGACACCTGTGACGTGATTGTGGGGCCGACTTCCCCGACAACCGCCTTTGAATTTGGTTCGAAAACTGATGATCCTGTGGCAATGTATTTGAGCGACATCTACACGATTTCCGTGAATCTTGCCGGTCTGCCCGGCATGTCGATCCCTGTTGGTTTTGATGCCAGGGGACGCCCTGTCGGGCTGCAACTCATTGGAAAGTACTTCGATGAAAGCCGCTTGCTCAATATTGCAAACAAGTACCAACAGGCGACGGACTGGCATTTGCGGCTGCCGAATGGTTTTGAATGATCGCGGTCTTTTCGCCAATGAAGAGTGAAGGCAGCGGGCTGACGAATTTGGCTTAGGCCAGCTGCAGCGAAGATTTGTAGTGATTTTTTTTTGCGAACAGGTACCTAAACTACTGTCTATGGAATGGGAAACGGTCATCGGACTTGAGGTTCACGTACAGTTGCTCACAAAGAGCAAGCTGTTTTCCGGGGCAAGCACGCAGTTCGGTTCGGCACCCAACACCCAGGCGTGCGCGGTCGACATCGCCTTGCCTGGGGTGTTGCCGGTTATGAACAAAGAGGCTGCGCGTATGGCTGTGAAGTTCGGCGTTGCCGTAGGCGCAACAATCAATCGTCGATCCGTGTTTGCTCGCAAGAACTATTTCTATCCGGATCTGCCAAAAGGTTACCAGATTTCGCAATACGAGCTCCCGATCGTGCAGCGTGGCAAGCTTGCGATCGAAGTGGACGGCGCCGTACGCGAAATTGGCATCACCCGGGCGCATCTTGAAGAGGATGCCGGCAAGTCTCTGCACGAAGATTTTCATGGACTCACGGGGATCGACCTGAACCGCGCCGGTACACCGCTGCTTGAGATCGTATCAGAGCCGGACATGCGCTCGGCGAAGGAGGCGGTTTCCTACCTCAAGAAACTGCACGCGCTGGTACGCTATCTCGAGATATGTGACGG
>JAJXUF010000226.1 GCA_021783175.1 Pseudomonadota bacterium | reverse complement strand
TTTGTGCCCATGGCGGCACGGGCGCGATGTGGCCGAAGGTCATCACGAAGTGTCTTGCAGGCTCGGCGTGGGCACGGATTGGGCACGGCCTGGGCACTGTGCCCAAATCGGGCAGGGCAAAAAAAGGGTATCCGGATTTCAGTGTGTATTCGCCCCTGCGGCTGGCAGGCGTCGCATCGCCGCGATATCGGATTGAGATGTTGACGCCAGGGTGGGCCTCGCCTACGATGAAATCGGACTACGCTGTGGAGAACATGCCATGAGACCATCCGCCGCCTTGGAGTCGAACCGCGCGGGGATCCGCCGGATCGTTGAGACACACCGTGCCCGCAATCCTCGCGTCTTCGGCTCGGTGCTGCACGGTGATGACGTTGAGGGTAGCGACCTGGACCTGCTGATCGACCCGACCGCTGATACGTCGCTGTTCGACATCGGTGCGATCCGACTCGAACTGGGCGCACTCTTGGGGGTGCCCGTGGACGTGCTCACGCCGAACAGCCTACCGGACAAGTTCCGCGCCAGGGTCATCGCCGAAGCGAGGCCGGTTTGAACCACGACGATCTTCGACTACCCGAATACCTCGGGCACATACTGGAAGCCATCGATCGCATCGAGCGCTACACCGCAGGCTTGGACGAAGTGGCGTTCGCGCAGAACTCATTGGTCCAGGACGCGGTGATCCGCAACTTCGAGATCATCGGCGAAGCCAGCAGAAACATCAGCAAGCGGCATCCCGACTTCGCCGCTGCCCATCCCAGCTTGCCGCTGGCCGTGGCCTATGAGATGCGCAATGCCGTAGCGCATGGGTATTTCAAAGTGGACCTCAAGATCGTCTGGAAAACAGTCCGCGATGACCTTGGCGACCTGAGGCGGCAAATCGAATCAACGATGCCAAGAAAAACTTGAGGATACAGAAAGTGAAAAAATCGATTATTTATGCCGCAATCGCGTGCGGGACCTCTCTCTTGCTTGCCGCATGCCAAACCCCTCAACAAATAGCTGCAACTCAACACGAAATAGCAGTTAAAAATAACTTCGCCAAGCTTGTTGCGTGGGCGAAGTCAGAAGGAAATTTGGTCAAGGAAGGAAAGGTTACAAGAAGTGAATTTTACGTAAAATATTACAAAAAAGCTGATCAATTAGACCAGACGGCCTATCGATTGCCGCATTTAGAATTTTTGAATAACATGATTGATGAGTCCCGATTACTAGACTCCGGGAAAGTAAATAAAATACAATATGATGATTACAGGAGATCGGAATCCCTGAAAATGCAGCAGATAGAGCATGATTTATTCGAGCGTTTCATGGAGAAAAAACAGATGCACGGCGAGGCTGAGGCTAACCGACGCGCCGCTTTAGAGTCTGCTTACATAGCGGCCCATCCGATTTACCAGGCTACTCCAAGTCCTCCAGTTTATGTTCCGCCAACTGAACACACCAACTGCATGCCAAATGGAATGGGTGGAATTTCTTGCACGAGCAATTAGTGGCTCTTCAGAAAATGCAAGAGGATCCGATACTGATTGAATCGATAGATTATACAGTTCAGCAATCATTGGGTAAACGCTGCTGATGGTGAATGGGTGAGGAAGCGCTTCTGGCCGGAAACTGCATGTGGTCACGCTGGTTGGCAGCAATGATTTGCATACTGCTTTTTCAGACGGATGAATTTTCATAAATTGATGATCCACTTACTGGGCATTGATCACAAATTTCAATTTCTACCAACGCTATCCTGGACAGAAGGTGGTCCTATGATAGACCCCATTCCTCCTGCGCTTTTCGAGAGATTTCTCTTGAAATGCGCTGAAAAACTCCATCCTGACCTTTTGGCGGAAGAGGCTAGTCAACCCGAGCCCATAGATCATAAAATGTCGGTTGCGCACCTTGTGGCGGGTAAATGCCGAATATCACATCAATTCAGCGATCCCGATCGTCATGAGCGTCTGGCAATGTATAAGAGAGCAGGGATTTCGGAGGAGCAGGATCGCTTGCTCGGTTTTCCGATCCGAGAGGAGTTCTGGTTTAACAGGATTTTTGAAAATGCGGAAGCGCAAGCTGTCCTTTTTATTTGCGGCGCATGCCATATCGATTCATTCAGCCAGAAACTCCAGGGTGCGTCATACGTTGTAAACGTCATCGAGCGTGACTGGTCGCCACCAGTAGAAGGCTAGCTGACAGGTAGCCCCGCCTCGACTCGTCGGTATGCCTCCCAATATCCTGAACATCCATGCTTACAAGATTCTCCGGGTCGAAGAATCCGAGCATGATTACCACATCCGCACGGAACTCGCGCAGTCGCCGACGCACTGCCCGGGCTGCGGCCATGCTCGGCTGCTGCGCTATGGGCGCAACGAGCAGGTCATCCGCGACCTGCCGATCCACGGCAAGCGCGTCGGCATCTACGTGGATACCCAGCGCTGGCGGTGCCAAGCATGCGGCAAGACGTTCATGGAGCCGCTGCCTGCGGTCAACGCCAAGCGCGAGATGACCGATCGGCTGGTGACCTGGATCGGCCAACAAAGCCTGCGTCGCACCTTCACCAGCATCGCCGAGGACATCGGCCTCGACGAGAAGACGGTGCGCAATATCTTCCGCGACTATGTGAGCGAGCTGGAACGGTCGATCAGGTTCGAGACGCCGACCTGGATGGGCATCGACGAGATTCACATCATCAAACCGCGCTGCGTGATCTCCAACATCCGCAGCAACACCATCCTCAACCTGCTGCCCAACCGCGACAAGAAGACGGTCATCAACTACCTGGGCAACCTCGACGGGCGCCATGAGATTCAGACCGTAGAGATGGACATGTGGACGCCATACCGCGATGCGGTCCAGGCTGTCATGCCCGAGGCGCGCATCGTCATCGACAAGTTCCATGTCGTGCGCATGGCCAACGATGCTGTAGAGCGGGCAGCCGCACATCCTCGCCTACTTCGACCACCCCGTCACAAACGCCTACACCGAGAGCCTGAACAGCCTGATCCGGGTGATGAACCGCTTGGGTCGCGGCTACAGCTTCGAGGCCCTGCGCGCGAAGATCCTCTTCACAGAGGGCGCGCACAACAAAACCAAGCCGAAGTTCCGGCGCCGCGAGGCCGCGCCCACCGTCGGCTACGCCATGTTCGAGATGGTTGGGCGGGCGTCGTTCGGCCAGGATCAACACGAAGTGATCGAGGCCGCGAAGAACTACGGCGCCGACATTTCAACACTGACCCGACTCATCGAAGAAGGCAAGCTGTGAGCCTCCTTCCACAGCCAAATCCGGATACCCCCAAATCAGGAATTCCAACCTATTCCCGAGCAATGCTGACCTATTCCTTCTGTGCGGTGTGAAGTAGGTCAGCAGCGGCATCTTGGTGCGCGGTTGCGGCGGTTGGGAATCTTGGTGAGCGCAGGATCTGGCGGTCGGGAGTTGCAGGGAGTCAGCCCAAGCCGCGAAACGATCATAGCCCCAGCTCAACCGATCAGAACAGCCGCCTTGTTTCTTGGCTGTATATCTCAAATTAGCAGCTTGAGCCTGTGGAGCTTGTGGGCGAAGGGCCGTGCGGTGGGCAATAGCGCGTGCGACAACGAAGATGCGATCGAGCTAGCTGCGGTGAGCGTGTTCTGGTCAACATTGGCGCGGTGCTTGAACGCCAGCCCTGCGACGGCGCCTTTCGAGACCAGATTCCCCCGTAGCAGCGCGGATAGATCGATGCTCAGGCGCCGACTCATGTGGAGCGCGAGTTCGGCGACTCCATCTTTGGCGCTTTCTAGATCCTCGGACCACCACGCGGGCAGCAGTTGCCGAACCTGGGCGCGCGTCAGCCCAAGACCGGCGACGGTCTTGTACAGACTTTTGGCACTAACGTGGTTCACTGCGTGCTCCTACCCGCATGCGTGCCAGCGGGCAAAGATGCTGCGCCAGTGGAAACCGTCATTGAAGCCATCCGGGGCCGCCTGACGTGCGACGAATCGCGCCAGAAAGAACGCGCACAGACCGCCATCACAGGGCTGCATTCGCGTGGACTTGTGACAGTGCGGGAGGGGTGGATATGGAAACCGTGAAGCCCCCGAAATTTCCCGAAGTTTCCCGTTTTCGGGAACGCCGCTTTCCCGTGTGCTTTCCCGAAATTTCCCGCAGCAGCTATATAGCTGCGGGAAAACGGGAAGCGGGAACCGGGCCGGGCTATGGGGTGCAAAGCCTTTCCCTGGAGCAATGCCAAAACCTGGAGCCAAAGCCATGAACGCCGCCCGAACCTTCGCCCTGCTGGCACTCTGCCTGCTGGCGCTGCCGCCTGCAACCGTTGCAGCCCTGGTGCTGCACGCCCTGAACCATCGCCCAAAGGTGAACCCATGATTGACGCCCTGATAGGTGGCACGCTACACGCCACGGCAGAACAGAAAACCGGCCAGGCTGGCAAGCCGTTCGTGGTGTGCAAGGTGCGCACGCCAATGCAAAGCGGTGAAGCCTTGTTCGTGAACGTGATTTGCTTCGACAAGACCGCATGCGCTGCGCTGCTGGCGCTGCACGCAGGGGAGCCGGTACACATCGCCGGAATGCTCACGCCGAAGGT
>JAJXUF010000225.1 GCA_021783175.1 Pseudomonadota bacterium | reverse complement strand
GTTCGCACATCTCGACATTGTCAACATTGAGCGCGTATCCAGCTTTCTCAAGGCTACGCGAGCACAATACCTGCTCACCACGCCCGTTACACACAACGTCAGCATCTACGACCCATCTATGCTGACACTGGTGACATTCAAAAAACGACCAAACGAACCTTGGGCGCCAGGCGTCAAGGTTTTGGTACGCAATACCAATGTCTGACGATATACGCATTGAATCGCTGGATCAGCGCAAAGTCAGTCAGCGACGAAAGCGTTATCGCGAGCAAGTGCCGCAGCAACTTGGACAAATTCCAAGCGAGTGGCGCGAGCTTCTTGCTCGCTGGGTACGTCGAGGGGGAAGCAGCCGCTGGGAAACTTTGCGCAACGATGCGGGCGTGAACGGCATCAATCTGGCTGAATCACTACGGGAATGGCTACTGCGTGAGGGCTGGGCGAGGGTGGTGGAACAGCGCCTGCATTCAGAGTGGTGGCCGCATTCTGTAGAATTGCGTAATCTGCCTCAACTGCGCGCAGCCCTTGGCATCAGCGACAAGGAACAAGATGCACAACGCTGGCAATCTGTGCGCGCAGAACTGAATAGCATCTGTCACGAAAACCTCTATACGCCAGCCTTGTTTGCTTTGGATAAACTCCCGTTACGCTATGCCTTGACACGCTCCGATTTGATCATTTCTTTGCTGCATTGGCAAGATGCGCAGCGAAGCGGTACGCGTCGCGATTTTGCTTTATTTGCGCGTGACGATACCAAAGGAATAAGCGAATCCGAATGGAGCTGGCTGGAGCAAACACTGGATTTAGCCGAGTTCCGCATTGAGCGTCATACGCCGCTGCTACTGCTCTCCGCCTCACTTACATTGATCCTACCACACGGACAACTCGACTTGTCTTGTCACTCCGACTTTGCTGCACTGACTCCCGCCACCCTGCAAAACACCATCGCGGCCTCAGGTTCGGTCAGACACTGGCAACTGGTGGAGAATCGCACCAGTTTCGAGCGAGTCGCCCGTCAACGTGAGCATGACGTAGGGGTGATCTGGTTACCGGGTTTTCCACCAAGTTGGTGGTGTGCATCGGTGAGCCGTCTGCTCGACCTTGTGCCCGCATCCGCGCATTTAGCTTGCGACCCCGACCCAGCAGGCATCGCCATCGTACTCAAAGCAGCTGAACTGTGGAAAGAACGCAATCTTACTTGGCAATCATGGAAAATGTCGGAGACAGATCTCGCGGGTTTGCGTGTACGTAAACGCTTGTCCGATGCAGACAGGCTTCAGATTGCGTCTCTTCAGCAAGAGTCTATGCTCCCCGCTCCTCTTTTAAAGCTGATGGAGTGGATGCTCGAACATGACGAGAAGGGTGAGCAAGAAGGATATCTTTGAGAGAGCTTACAGCGCCAAAGGCGTTAAACAGCGACCCATAGTAATAATATGGACGCCCACTACCCCACGCGGCATCAATGTGCCAGAGTGGGATTGAGTGGGATTGTTAACCACCCATTACCAGAGAAGGTGCGTCCATCATGAAGATTATCCCGAATATCCTCGAAACGGAAGCTTAAAATAGCTATGGTTATTGTAATTAGTGCATGAATTTTAACGGGTCTGACCCCTTTATTTTGTGAATTTTAACGGGTCTGACCCCAATGCTGTTCACTTAATAACCTTCACAGCCCAATTCTGCCGGATATTTAAAACTTCATTGCCTTTGCGAGGCGGATGTTGTTTTGTTCGTCGCTTTACCACGCGGGGATTGGATCGACCCCTTGCGCTGGTCAGGCCGCCAGTGGCGGCTTCTTTAACCAATGCGTATTCCGGTGAACGTGACCGCTGATTCCGGCTATCGTGACCGCTTGCGCATGGTCTGATGTTACGCGGTTAAATTGTAATGCCTGCGGTCACGATGGGATAGTTTTTTCCTCCTTTTTGGTGGTTTTTGATTGTTCTACGCGTAGTGAGTCGCCGGTCAGGGTAAAGCGGTGGTTACGCTGTATGATGCGATCAAGGATGGCATCGGCGATGGTGGCGTCGCCTATCCAGGCGTGCCAATGTTCCACCGGCAACTGGCTGGTGATGATGGTGGCTTTGTTGGCGGCGCGGTCGTCGATGATTTCCAGCAGATCGGAACGGGTCATGCTGTCGATAGCGCCCATGCCCCAGTCGTCGAGCACAAGCACATCGGTCTTGGCCAGTTGCAGCAGCCATTTGCCGAAGGTACCGCTGCCGTGCCGGATGCGCAGTTCTTCCTGCAGGCGGGGTACGCGCTGGTAGATGGCGGTGTAACCCCGACGGCAGGCGTATTGCGCCAGCGCGCAAGCCAGCCAGGATTTGCCCGCACCCGTGGGGCCGGTAATCAGGATGCTGTGGCCAGCGTTTACCCAGTCGCCCAAGGCGAGACTCATCACCTCGCGCCGGTCGATGCCGCGCCCTGTGCGGCTGTCGATGTCCTCGATGGCCGCCTGTCCGTATTTCAGGCGGGCGTTCTTGAGCAGGCGCATGAGCTTGCGGTCATTGCGGACATGCACTTCCCGATCCACCAGCAGCGCCACGCGTTCTTCGAAGCTGAGCGCCGTCATGCCGGGCTGCGCCAGTTGTTCTTCCAGACCCGTCGCCAGGCCATCCAGTTTCAAGCTGCGTAATTGCGCCAGTGTCGTGTGTATCATCATCTCGTCGTTCCTCATTGGTAGTAGTCCGGGCCACGCAGGTGGCTATGGTTGGGGCTGATCCATTCTTCACTGCCGAGCGGCGCGGCTGCATCGCGCTTGTTCTTCAGGATGTCGCGCACATGGCGGTACTGGCAAGCGCCGATCTGCAAGGCCAGCATGCAGGCCGCTTCAAGGCGGGGTTTGCCGTAACGTTTGGCCAACGACAGGAGACCCAGGCAGGCGCGGTAGCCATGTTCGGGATGCTTGTACTGGTTCAGCAGCCGTGTCACCACTTCGGCAGTGGAAATGCCGATGCTTTGGCCCCAGTGGATCAGGCGTTGCGGCGACCATTCCATCTGGGCACGATGCGCCGCCGGCATGTGTGCGGGGATGGTGGTATAGCCGCCGGCCAGACTGCTGCGAGCATGGCTGGCCACGCGGTTGCCACGATGCAGGATCTCGACTACGGCCACCGTGATGCGCGCTTCAAGCACTTGCCCGACCAATGAGTGCGGCACGCTGTAGCGATGGCGTTCGATTTCTACGTGATAGTCAATATGCACCTTGACCGTTTTGAAGTGCGCCATCTCGTAGCGCTGTAATGGCAGCGGCAACAAGGCCGGCGCATCGATTTCGGCGAAGGCGCTGGCGCGACTGCCGGGCAGTTTCTGGAATGGCTTGTCGTTGAGCTGAGTCAACAAAGGTGCGATGGCCTGATTGACTTCATCCACGCTGGCGAACTGCTGATGGCGCAGGCGCGCCATGATCCAGCGTTCGACGATCTGCACCGCCGACTCTGCCTTGGCTTTGTCCTGCGGGTGGTAGGGTCGCGCCGGGAGAACAGAAGTCTCGTAATGGCGCGCGAAATCAAGCACGGTGTCGTTACTGCGCGGCTCGTAACGGTTGGCATCCGCAATCAGCGCCTTCGGATTGTCGGGCACGATCATCTGCGGCACGCCGCCGATGAAGTTTAACGCACGCGCTGTCGATTCCAGCCAATCGACCATGGTTTCGCGCGGCGTGGCGCAGACAAAGGTGTAGCTGGAAGCGCCCAAGGCAGCCACGAAGATGTGCGCTCGACTGCCATCGGTCAGCGCGAGGGTGGGGCCAGCGTAGTCGATGAACAGCTTCTCGCCGGCGCGGTGAACCTGGCGCATCGAGCGCTTGAGTTGCCGGGCGAAGCGCCGGTAGTTGTCGCAGAACTGCGAGTAGCCATAAGTCTGCCGGTCGGCGTGGTCGGCGCGGTACTCCTCCCACAACAGCATCAATGTCATGCCTTTGCGTCGCAGCTCATGATGCATGCGGCCGTAGTCCGGCTGAACATGATTGCGCGGTCGCTCGGGAGTAACCAGCAGGCGCCGCTCCAACGCAGTTTCGTCAATGTCCTGCACAACAGCCCAGTCAAGACCCGCGGCAGCGGCCAGACCGACATACTTGGTGACAACGCCCTTCGATAGGCCAAGCGCTGCGGCGATCTGCTGGTGCGATAGGCCTGCGTCCAGTTTCAAACGCAATACGTCTTTAATTTTACGCATAGTGATCCTTGGTACGGGCACGCTATCTCCAGATAAAAAGCTGGAAGCGTACCCGTTCGGTTGCTCTATGCGTAACATCATTTCCATGAAGTACGACGCCATTCCGGTATCGTGACCGCCGATTTCGGAATCCCTGCAAAATCGGTCACGATAGACCGGGATGGCTGGTCACGATGCGCCGGAATGACCGGTCACGATAGCCCGGAATCAGCGGTCACGATGTGCCGGAATACCCAGTATTTGTCTAAAATACAGACACCGCCATCGCTTGCTGTTTGGTATACCTCATCCGGTATCAGGTAACTCAGTCGAGTTCATTCCTGTTGCCGAAGACACGGAAATGATCCTCCAGATTGGTGATTGGGTATTTCACGAAGCGCTACGCCAGGTTACGCGCTGGCGTTTGTT
>JAJXUF010000056.1 GCA_021783175.1 Pseudomonadota bacterium | reverse complement strand
AATGAGCAATACATTTGGCTTCGGTGGACACAATGCGATTGTGTTGTTCAAAAAGTTCGTCAGCTAGCCACTGATGAGCCCGGAAATTGATCCCATATTTCAGAGGACATTTGCGTTATGAGAAAAGCTGACGATGAGCTGCTTTATCTGGACGATGTTCAAGTCGGACAAAAGTTCGGCAGCGATAGGCACGCGGTGGACGAACCTCAGATTAGGGCTTTTGCTGCCCAGTTCGATCCGCAACCATTTCACCTTGACGAGCAAGCCGCCTTCAATAGTTTATTTGGTGGACTTGCCACCAGCGGATGGCATACCGCCTCGATTACCATGCGCCTATTGGTTACCGGCGGAGCACCCGTCGTCGGCGCGAGGCGTGGATCCACATCGCGTCTATCCGTCTCATAGTGCGCAGGATGGCGAGGCCGCGTCATGCGTAATCCGAGTTCCAGTTAACCTTTAAAAGGAGTATCTCCGTGTTAGACACCCTAATTGTTGGTGCCCGCTGCGCCGGCTCCACGCTCGCGATTCACCTAGCGCGCGCCGGCAAGCGCGTCCTCGCTATCGACGCGGACAATCTGCCGAGCGACCAGCCGATGTCCACCCACTGGATTCAGCCCGGCGGCATGACGCTGTTGGACGAGTTGGGCCTCGGCGACAAGGTGCGCCGCTTCGCACCGCCGGTGCCTAGCATGATGTACGGCGTCGATGGTGCGGTCGGCCGCATTGAGTATCCGGCCGGCGAGCGCGCCTCCTGCCCGCGTCGTATGGATCTCGATGCGCTCTTGGTAGACGAAGCGCGGGCCGCCGGGGCTGAGGTCCGTTCTCGTACGAAGCTGGTCGCGCTGCTTCGCGACGGCGAGCGGGTCACCGGAGCCGTGGTCGAACACGCCGGGACACGCGAGGAGATCCGGGCGCGGATCGTGGTCGGCGCGGATGGTTTCCACTCGACCACGGCGCAACTCGTCGGCGCCGAGGAGTACCACGGGTACGACTGCCCACGCGCGATGTACTGGGCGTACTGGCCGCGCCCCGCCTGGTTCGACGACGATCCGCGCTACCTGGGGGGGGCGATGAACTGCAACTTCGGCGACGACGTCATCTTCGTCTTTCCAACAAACCGCGATCTCTTGCTCATCGGGGTGGCGTTCCCTAGAACGCAGCTACCGGAGTGGAAGGGGCGATCGCTAGAGAAGCTGCAGGAGACGCTCCAGCGCAACCATTACACGGCGCCGCTAACCGCTGGACAACCTGTGAGCAAGGTGATCGGCGCACTGAAGCTGCGCTTCTTCTTCCGCCAAGCGACGGGGCCGGGCTGGGCCCTGGTCGGCGACTCAGGCCTCTTCATGGATCCGTCCCCCGGCTTCGGGATCACCGACGCGCTTCGCGACGCCCGGGCGCTGGGGCGGGCGATCATCAAGGGCAAGGACCATGCGCTGGTGCGCTACTGGCGCGAGCGAGACGCGACATCGATCGACCTCTTCGAATACTCCCGCAACCGCGGAGCGCTCGCCCACAACAACCCGCTTAGCCGGATCCTGTACGGCAAGCTGGCGGCAGACCCGGTGCTGCGCGCACGCCTGCTCGCCTCCCAGAATCGCGAGCGCTCGCCGTTGGCCGTATTCGACATCCGCGACGTAGTGAGGTGGGCTTCCCTGGCCGTTTTACGTGGCGAGCTGGGGGTGATCAAACCCTTGAGGGCCATGTCCCGGCGAAGCAAGGAAGTCCGGGCCGAGATGGCGTTGCGCCAGCGCCTGGCCGAGCAGGCCAACGCTACCTCGGCCCGGGAACCCGAGTTCGACAAATCCAAGTCGCTCGCGTCAGGCGGCGATTGCGCCGTTGGCGTAAGGGAGCCGATATGACCACAACGTCGACGTCGAGTCGTGCCGGACAATCGCGGAGGTCGTCGCGGCATGACGAGCCGGTTGGGCTGGAGGCTACGCAATTTCCAATCCTGATGATGCCCAGCCAGCATTCACAGGCCCTACGTTAAGTCAACCAAGGAGACAGGCTATGACCATCGAAGCACCGTTGGAGACCGGCGTCGCGTTTGCGCGGCTCAGGCTTCCAGAAAAATTTCATCGGATTAGTCCCTTCGCCACGACACTCTACCTCGCGCACGCCCTCGCATTTTTCTTGGCTCCGGCCATGGTGGCCAGCGCCATCGTCGATGTCCCCGCGTCGATGCCGGAGCGTGTAGGTTTGGCACTCGTTTTGGGGCTCATCATTGGTCATGGAATGCACCTCTTGACCTTTGTTGGACACGAGGGAATGCACACGAACCTGCACAGGAACAAGTACGTGAGTGCTGCGCTGGCGCTTCTCTGGTCGTCGCCTGTGCCATTCTTCTTCATCGTAGGCTACAGTGTGACCCACTGGAAGCACCACCGCTTCGCTGGCCAGGACATTGACCCCGATGCCCAGATTTTCTCGCGGCATACGAACTTCGTGTCACGCTTCTTTTTCGCGCGATCCAAGGGCGTCCGGATTTACACGAGGAACGCCGTGCGCCTAGCGCTGGGCCTACATTGGCCGGAGAACACAAAGCTTCCGTTCTCCGAGCGCGAAATGCGCTGGTTGGCGCGGATCAACATCGTCCTAGGGCTATGCGCCCTGATGGTGTACGCACTCATCTGGCGTCGCTCGCTGTGGCTCGGCTTCACGGTGATGCTGGTCCCGTATTTCGCGCTGTACGTGCTCACCTGCATGCGCGCGTACATGGAGCACGCGGGCACCGTACCGGGTCGATACCGCGACAGCCGCAGCTACACATCACCCATATACACAGCTCTTTTCTTCGGGGGTAACTTCCATCTCGAGCACCACCTGTATCCGGCCGTCCCCTCGTACCGACTGCCCGCGCTGAACGGGTACCTAGCGTCGCTGGGACTCCTCGAAGCGACGGGCGCACCAGTTGAGCGGTCGTTTCTTGGCGCGCTGCGCTATACGACGGCGCGCTTCCAGTATCCCTGTGTCGATCAGCAGTCCGCGACCGACGACTTCATTGAGCGGATTGCCGACGGTCGCCTCGATCGCGAAAACGCACATACCACCCCGACCTCGTACCGGGTGTCCCAGAACGCCGTCTACCCAACAAAGTGAGGAATCATGTTTATCCAAGATGCGTGGTACGCCGCAGCTCTTTCTGAAGAAGTCAAAAGAGAGCCCTTTCCCCGGACGATCCTGAACAAGAAGGTCGTCATGTACCGCAACTCAGCGAACCAAGTCGTCGCGCTTGAGGACCGATGCGCCCACCGACAGGTTCCGTTGTCCCGGGGACTCCTGATCGGAGACGACCTTCAGTGCTGGTACCATGGGCTCCGGTACAACTGCTCGGGGGAGTGCGTCAGTATCCCCAGCCAGAGCACGATCCCGAAGGGGATGTGCGTCCGAACGTTCCCCGCCGTCGAGAAGTACGGCTTCGTCTGGCTGTGGACCGGCGACCCGGGCAAGGCAGACGAAGGGGCGATCCCGAACCATTGGGTCTGTTCGGCGCCCGAGCTCGCGGGAGCAATGAGTTATTGCAGCATCGCCTGCAACTACTTGTTTGGGATTGACAACATCCTCGACATTTCGCACGCCGCCTTCGTTCACGAGAAGACACTGGGCTCACTCGACATTGTCCAGACTCCGCCTGAAATCTTGATCCAAGACGACGAAGTCCGCGTGCGCCGCTACCTGCGCCGCGAGAAGACGCCTCCGCTGTTCACCAAGATCCTGAAGCTCGACTACATCGACCGCTTCCAGGAAGTCCTCTACTGGCCCGTTGGCAACACGCGGGTCGAGACGAGGGCCCACGCGTGCGACGATTCCAGCGGTAAGGTCTATCACGTCTATACGACGACGATCTTCACTCCCGCCACCGACGTCACGAGCCACGTCTTCGTGGGCATGCATCGCGATTTCGACGTCGACAACCAGATGTTTACTGATTTCACAACGAAAGAAGTGTTCTCAACCGTCATGGAGGACAAAGACGTCGCCGAGAGCCTTCAGGCGAACTGGAGCACCACGGCGCCGATAATCGACATCCACCTCGATCAACCAGCGTTCGCCGCGCGGCGGATATTGGGGCGAATGGGGGCAAACGCCTCCATTCGAACGGGCGGATGACGCACGATACGACGGCGAGCCCTCCGCTCGCAGAGAAAGAAACGACGATGAGCCACCAAAGACGCGCCGGTCTCTATGTCGATGAGTTGCTGCGCGAGCTCGAGACGTCGGCGGAGGACGAGGTCAGTTTGCGGCACCCCATGGCGTTCGGAGAAGTCGTCGGCCGCAGCCGGGTGGAAGAGCTCTCGGCTGCCGCCGAGGGCATCTTTTCCAAGGTAGAGCCGAATCACACGTGGAGCGGCGCCAATATTGGCGGGCGCGAGTGGCATGGGCACTTCCAGAACCGCCGCATTCATGGGGTGACGGTGGCGCGACGGTCCGGCAAGCGCGTACAGGTCGACATCTTCCTCGGCTCGTTCCCCGCGCCGGCTCGGCAGGCGCTGCGCGATGCGTGCCGGGACCTCATCGGCGCCGACGCATGGTTGCTCCCCTCGGGGATTGATACTGCGTTGCCGCCCGCACCCGCCGATGAAGTGCTGGACGCCAAGTTGCCGTTCGGCCTCGCCGCCGATGTGCTCCTAACCAGTCCAGTGGCCTGCAAGCCGGTTCGTGGCGTCGCCGACGTCGAACGACTGTGCGGCCACTCGGTCGTCGTCTACGGGGGGCGAGCGAGCGGGCCGCGCCTGACGGCGGGCCCCACGACGCTGAGCCTCTGGACTGGCTCGGTCGCCGGGTTGCCGCTGGAAGTGGCGAACGTCATCCACTGGGAGGATTCGCAGCATGTGAAGGTCATGGCAATGGCGATGCGCCCTTGGCCCGTCGTCGCTCTGTTTCAAGCGCGCATGCAAGCGCGAACGCTCTCGTTTCTCGATGCGTCGTACTTCGAGTCGGGCGACGAGACGCCCCCGCTCCAACTTAAAGAGGTATAAGTATTATGAACGGTCCCCTCGCCCCGGCTCTGCAGGCGCAGTCGAGCTCGATTTCGCCGTGGCCGGTTTTTTGGATCGCGAGTGTGGCCGTCTTCCTCGTCTCGATCGACGTCACTGTGCTCTACGCGGCGTTTCCCGCGTTGCGACGGGCGTTTCCCGAGACCGGCTCGGCGGATCTGTCGTGGGTCCTGAACGCGTACACGCTGGTCTTTGCCGCGTTGCTTGTGCCGGCGGGCCGCTTCGCCGACCTGCGCGGACGCAAGCGCACGTTCTTGCTAGGACTTGCCATGTTTCTGGGCGGATCCCTCGGCTGTGGTTTGGCCAGGGACGTCGCGACTCTGATCGCGATGCGCGCCGCGCAGGGAGCGGGCGCGGCGCTACTGCTCCCGGCATCGCTGTCGATCTTGCTGGCGGTGTTCCCTGCCAGCAAACGCGCGATCGCCGTGAGCTTGTGGGGCGCAGTCAGCGGGGTTGCAGGTGCGCTGGGGCCGAGCCTCGGCTCTTTCCTGGTTGATCGCTTCGGCTGGCCGTGGGCCTTCTTTCTCAACCTACCGCTTGGAGCGATAACGCTATGGCGTGGGTGGCGCATTCTCGACGAGTCACGCGATCCTGAGCGCGGCGCGCCGATCGACGTCATGGGCGTCGGCCTACTGATTCTCGGCATTGGCTCGATCACCTTCGGCCTAGTACAGTCCGAGGCGGTCGGCTGGACGTCCCCGATGGTGACCCTGGCGATCGCGGGTGGGGTGGTAACGCTGGTGGCATTCGTCGCCTGGACGCGCACGGTGCGCGCCCCGGCTATCGATCTCTCGCTGTTCCAAGACCGGACGTACTGCTACATCAATCTTGCGTCGCTGTGCTTCGCGATCGGCTTCGCCATGATGTTCTTCCAGACGTTCCTATTCACCACAGGTGTCTGGTCGTATTCGCTGACGCGCGCGGGGCTGGCCGGCAGCCTTGGGCCGCTGCTCGTCATCCCCACGGCGATCGTGTGCGGACGGTTCGCAGCGCGCGCGGGACACAAGCTGCTGCTGGTGAGCGGGAGCCTGATATCCGCAGCGGCGAGCATTTGGTTCGCGCTTGTGCCCGGGGTCAATCCCGACTATGTGCACACGTGGCTTCCGGGGGCGCTACTCACCGGACTGGGCGTAGGTATGGTCATGCCTTCGCTGTCGGCGGCCGCCGTTGCGCATCTGCCGCCGGCGCGGTTCGGCGTGGGCTCTGCCGTCAACCAGGCGGTACGCCAGATGGGATCGGTGCTCGGGGTGGCGCTCACGGTCGCCATAACCGGCCACGCGATGCTGCACCTCGCCGAATTTCACACCCTCTGTTACCTGCAGATCGCACTCAGCTTGACCACCGCAATCCTGTGCGTACCGGTCGACACGCGACCCCGAGCGCTTCACGATACTGTAGGATTGCGCCCGTCGCGGGTGTAGATCAATGGTAGAGCAAGGAGAAGGAACTCCGCGTTTCAATCCGTTCTTTATTCCGAAAACGCTGATCGATACGACTTCCGACTGGCTATTCGCTACTGTCAGATGGAAACGACCGCTTCAGCTGGAGGCTGTGTAAAAACGCAGAATGAATGCGCCGCGTAGTAAATTTCTGGCTGCCAGCTTTTTAGTTTTGCACAGCCGGATTTTGCGGACGGGCAATTTCCCGTCATGCCTGGATTGCCGCAATCAATCCTTTCACTCCCATTATCTGCATGACGCGCTTCATGTTGTACGCCAGAACATGCAAACCCATCTCGGTACTAACTCGCCCCAGTGTCCGGGTCAGGAAGTGCCGGGCTCCCATCCAGAATTTGATCGTCCCGAAGGGATGTTCCACCGTTTGCCTGCGAATCTTCATGGCCTCGGGCGTTCTGTCCAGTCGCTTTTGCATTGCTTCCAGACTGGCTTCATGTTCCCATCGGCTGACCCGCCGTTGTTGGCTGGGCGTACATTTTTCCTTGATCGGGCAGCGCTGACAGTCCGAACTCCAATAGCGGTGGATGAGATGATCCCGCTCCACACTGGCGAAGCGCCAGATCAGCCGGCTGCCGGCCGGGCATTGGTATTCATCGGTCTGTGGGTCGTATACGAAGTCAGACTTGTCGAACCGGCCTGCCGCCTTCGCCTCCGAAGTCATCGGTTTTGAGACATACGGCGTGATTCCGGCTTCCTCGCAAGCCAGTATCTCGTCGCCGTTGAAATAACCCCGGTCCGCAATTACGTCCATGTTTGCGGAATCCATCGTGACCTTGGCTTGTCTCGCCATATTGGACAGCTGTTGGCGATCCGAACCCGAGTTGGTAACCTCGTGGGCAACAATCAGGTGGTGCTTCACGTCGACAGCCGTCTGTACGTTATAACCAACAAGGCCGCGACTGGTGCTCGTGGCCATCGCGCGTGCGTCAGGATCGGTCAGGGACAGTTGCCCGGAGGGCGAATCCTTCAATTGCTCCTCGATCTCCTTTAGCTGCGTCATTTGCGATTTGAGGGTGGCAATCTTCTCGTGCAACCTGGTCGTCCGCATCTCAGTCACATCCGAGTGCTGCCGGTCAGCCGTGTCCATTTCGGCAAGGTAACGTTCGATGCACTGGTCGATCTGCTGTACGCGCTTCTCCAGTTTGGCGCGCGTAAAGTTGCGGTCATGTGCGTTCACCGCCTTGAACTTGCTGCCATCAATTGCCACGATGGCCTGCGAGAACAAGTCCAGCTTCCGGCACAGCAGGGTAAATTCGCGGCACACATTGCGAATCGCCTCGCCGTTGTCGCGACGGAAGTCGGCGATGGTCTTGAAGTCCGGAGCAAGCTTGCCAGTTAGCCACATCAGTTCGATGTTGCGCTGGCACTCGCGCTCAAGCCGCCGACTCGACTGTATGCGGTTCAGGTATCCATACAGATACAGTTTCAATAAATCCGATGGGTGGTAGGAAGGCCGCCCTGTCGCGGCAGGCTCCGCGCTCACAAAGCCCAGTGCCAGCAGATCCAGTTCGTCAATGAATGCTTCGATTGCGCGTACGGGGTTGTCTTCGGCAATGTAGTCGTCCAGGCATTCGGGCAGCAGCGTGGATTGATTCCGGCTCTCGCCTTCTATGAATCGCTTCATCATCTCCCCTCCATGCGGACGTTACTACATCAACGCATGAGAGAAGTTGGGGTGGAGGGTTTTCACACAGCCTCCGGCCATAGCGGACTACGGCAATCTACTGAAATAGATGTTGGTTCGGGCAGTTTGGATGTCTTCTCCCGATGCGCGAATTCAACCGGTCGATGCAACACACTATTGATCCAGCCAAGTGAAGTTTGAAGTTTTCATGCGGCATATTTCACGCGTGAATCTTGGAAGAACTTTTTAACTCGCTCGGGCGCTTTCTCCAACGCCTACATGTGTTCGGTTGTTGCGGCTCTCAGTTTGGCCTTGGTGCGTACTGGAACCTTTGTATAAATGGCGTGCTTCAAATCGGCGTTAAGCCGCTCTTCAGGATTTAGCTCCGGGCTATAGCTGGGTAGGTAAAACAACTCGATCTTGTCTTTATGTTCTTCCACCCATTTCTTGACTGGTTTGCTGTGGTGCACTCGCAAATTATCCAGAATCAGAAACACCTTCTTGTCTGCATCTTTGATCAGCGCTTCCAAGAACTCGATCAGTTTGTCCGAGTTGAATGCCTCATCAATGATCATCCAGCGTGCCTTGCCCTGGTTGGTGACGGTGGCGATCATCGACAGCTTCTGGCGTGAGCCGCCTACCGCATAGGTCACCGGTGTTTTACCAGCGGGTGCGTAGCTTCGACCTCGCACATCAGTATTCACCACCGCTGTTTCGTCACCCCAGTGAATCTCAGCCTCCTCAAGCTTGGCGCGTTTCTCGATTGCCGGATATTCGTTATCCAACCATTCCTGCACGGCTTCAGGGCGTTGCTCATACGCCTTCTTGATCGGCTTTTGCGGGGTGAAGCCCCAGCGCTTGAGGTAGTTGCCCACGCCACGCACCGATAGCTTGATTCCGCATTCGCGCTCAATCAGTTGCATGACCGCAGCACGGTTCCACAGCGCAAATTCCATCTTCAGTTGTTCCGGCCGCTTGTCGCAGATGATCTGCCGATCTGTTCTCTCTTGTTCGTCGCTCAGGAGACGACCGTCGCCACCTTGTCTGCCACGAGAAGCGGGTTTTATTGCTGCTGAACCAGCCTGCTCATATCGGTCTATGACGCCACGCACTGTTGGGTAGGAAAGTCCACTCAACTCAACAATGCGCATCACGCCTATCCCTTTGCGATGCATTCGCACGACCTGTTTACGCCGCTCGTGCAACTGCTCCAATGTTTGAAATCTTGCATCTTCTTTGTCCATGCATCTCTGACCATAATGCGCAAAATAGTTCAATCTTCATCGTGCCGGATCAATAGAATCTGCGTAAGCAGAAGGAGTGTTGCAGATGAAACGAAGAACCCGGATTCATTATACTGAAAGTCAAATAGCGTTAATGTGGGAGCGCTGGCAGAAAGGCGATTCTCTTCAGCACATTGCTCAACTGTTCGATCGAAACCATTCATCTGTCGAACGGATTCTAGCCGAGACTGGAGGAATACGGCCGGCACAACGATGCCGTTCCGGACTGGCGCTGACGCTTCCTGAGCGAGAGGAAATATCGCGTGCAGTGGTAGCTGGCCAGTCGGCTCGCGCGATTGCAACATCCCTCGGGCGTGCGCCATCCACCATCAGTCGCGAGATCAAGCGCAACGGTGGTCAGGAGTGCTATCGAGCCAACAAAGCTGACCAGGCGGATTGGGATCGGACACTTCGCCCCAAGACCTGTAAACTGGTTGAGAATCGAACGTTGGCGCACATCGTGGCCGCTAAGCTCCAAGGGCTGTGGTCACCGGAACAGATTGCCGGATGGCTGAAGCAGACTTACCCAAGCGACGAAAGTTACCAGGTGTCACACGAGACTATTTATCGCAGCCTCTATATCCAGGCCCGAGGCGCATTGAAGAAGGAGCTTCTGGAGCACTTGCGACGTACGCGAGTCATGCGTCGTTCTCGTCATCACACGCAGAAGACCGACGATCACGGCAGAATAAAAGACACTGTATCGATCAGTGAACGTCCTGCTACGGTTGAGGATCGCGCGGTACCGGGACACTGGGAAGGGGATCTGTTATGCGGCAGTGGTAGCAGCCAGATTGCGACCCTCGTTGAACGCCAGACGCGTTATGTGATGCTGGTGAAAATTCCCAGTAAAGATACCGAGATCGTCATCAACGCGCTGATTAAGCATGCCCGGAAGTTACCGCACGAACTCTACAAATCGCTGACCTAGGATCGGGGCAGTGAGTTGGCCGACCACAAGCGATTCACGCTGGCAACCGACATCAAGGTCTATTTCTGTGATCCGCAGAATCCCTGGCAACGCGGGACGAATGAGAATACCAATGGCTTATTGAGGCAGTACTTCCCCAAAGGAACAGACTTATCGGTACACTCTCAATCGAAACTTAATGCAGTCGCTCGTCAGTTAAATGAACGTCCACGAAAGACGTTAAACTTCGAAACACCGGCAGAACGGTTTAACCAATGTGTTGCATCGACCGGTTGAATTCGCAATGGAGGAACAGACATATAATCTAGCAAAAATTAATAGTACGAATATCGAGGACACCATAGCGACTATGCACGCATTGAAGAAAATCGGCATTCGGCTCTCATTGGACGACTTCGGCACCGGTTATTCATCCTTGCAATACCTTAAACGTCTGCCACTCGATCAACTCAAGATCGATCAGTCATTCGTACGCGACCTGGCAGACGATAGCAGCGATAGAGCGATCGTGCGTACCATCATTGCCATGGCACAGAGCCTGAACCTGAACGTCATTGCCGAAGGGGTTGAAACAGAAGAACAACGTCAACTCCTACAGAGCAAAGGCTGTGTTCACTACCAAGGGTATTTGTTCGGCAAGCCGATGCCGATTGAACAGTTTGAGACATTGTTGAAGCAGAGATGATCGCTTTTGTATAGTCTGCATGTTTGCTTCTTGCAGAGCTGAGCCTCGTTATAGAGGGCCAGGAATAGACAGCCAACTTCCCCTTGCAAGCAAACCCAATATCCACAACAATCTACGCCGCTACTTCAACCACAACTAAAGGGAGCTATAAGACATGAACCGTCAAGAACTCATCGAAGCACTGGCAACCAAGACTGGCCGCACAAAAGCTGATGCAGATCGCAGCATTGCCGCTCTGATTGAAATCGTCACTACCACGCTTAAGAAGGGCGACAATGTTGCATTAGTTGGCTTCGGTACGTTCGAAGTGCGCAAACGTGCAGCACGCAATGGGCGCAATCCTGCCACTGGGGAAGCTATGAAAATTAAGGCATCCAAGGCTCCAGCTTTCAAGGCGGGTGCAACACTGAAGGCAACCATGAACAGCGCCAAGAAGTAATTACAATCAAGACCGATCCTATGGCCAGTCTTAATTGCAGAGCCTATGGAATACTCGAAGATTCTAGGAATATTAAATTCCCAGTACAGCGTTTCCTTAATTCAAAGATTCTGAGAGGACAGGCCGGAAATGGTATTTGAGGAATTTTTATAGTTTCAATTTATTATGAGATTTGGGTTTCATCTATTAATGAGATTAGGAGACCTTTGGCTATCTTTACTGAGTTTATAGTTTCATTATTAGTGAGACGTAACGCCAAGGGTGCCAGGCAAAAATCTTCGAGTGTCTAAACTTCAGATTTGAATGATATCTGCCATCGTACTACCCTGCTATCAAGCGTTACGGCGCAAAAATGCGTAGCACCTTAGCTCAACTTTAGGCTTCACAAATCTTCGTCGAGGTTATATGTATCCGTTGATCAGCAAATCTTTGACAAGCGCGGCCCGAAACAGGCCTGTGTTTGGCCGTCCATTTGGCTGGAAATTGCTGCAGTCAACTCCGTAGCTAGATGTCCAACCCACTCAGCTTTGTTTTGTAACACTTGGTGCAGGTCCATCTGACCGCCGTCATAGTCTGTCCATCTGACTGCCAGTCGTGATCACATATTGGATCTCGCGCAACCGAATCAGCTTCTTTTTTCCGTACTGGAACTCTCGGCTCACGCCGGGATTTTGATTCGCCAAATTTACGCGTCGTTTTCTTCATAATTTTTGCTCCCTATGCAGATAATCTTAGTAGAGCCAAAGTTTTCGCCATTATTCTCATTGCATCTGAAATAATAGACGTAACGCCTACACTTAGTGCATATCGTCCGTCATAACTGACAGACGCTTCCGCGTTTCATCCCGTCAATCGTGATCGCAATCCACCTAGCTGCATTTCTCAAATGCCCCTCAAAGTCGGCCTGTCCGCTCCTCACATAGTCCAGCGCATTGCGCAGTTGCGTTTCCATGGTAGCTCCGGTTACAGAGGACGGGAGGCGATCAACCAGGTTCATGCCCTTTTCTGTCGGACGTAGTTCCAGTGAACAACCTGGTTTAGTTTGCATGCGCTCTGCGACCTGATTCTTCGCCAAGCTGTTGATCGCGTCGACGCGAGTCGCTTCCGTGCCAATCCCGGTTTCGGCCATGTGACGCAATAATTCCGCTTCCGTAAACCGCTGTGGTGGCACGGTTTGCTTGCGCACTACGCTCAACATTGCTCTTACTTGATCGCCGGGCCTGAACTTTGCCTTCTTGATGTTGCTCTCCAATGCAATCTGTCGGGGGGCATCGCAGAGCAACCATCCCGCATCGCGGGGCTTATTCGGGGCAAGCCAACGGTCCGTGGCAGTAAATATCTCCCCACCCATATCAAATACCAGCTTTCGGACATGGATGGTCGCCTCCCCCATGTGCTGCAGCACACAGTTGTGATGCACTATATTGAATACGACCTGGCAGTCCTGCGGTAGCCAGTCCGGGCATGTGTGCCAAGTATTGACAATGGCATGATGTGCGGCGAATCCCTGCTTGCCCGCACCCGGCATTGTGGTCGAGCCGGTACGCGGGTAACTGGTCGCACCGGCTTCGTACAGCCTTTGCGCTGCCCTATAACCGCTAGTCAGATCGATACCCCTTTCAGCTGCGCTTGCCAGCAACGCAGAAAGTGTCAGCGGCAGGGGCGGATCCAGGGTTTCCTGGTATTCGCTGGCGGCTATACATATGCCCGTGATTTCTCCATTTGTTGGCAAGAGGGGGATGTCGTCATGCCCATCGGCTGGCTGCCAGTCGAGCACCGCGTCGCAGAATCTTGCTGTGGCGGTGTAATAAGGACTTGACGTGAAACGCCTAATCTCCATTTCACGCTTGACCAATTCGGTCAGTAGCTTTGTCGTGACGCGCCCCACACTTGTTCTCTGACCCGAGCTGACAGATATAGCCCGGCTGAGATTGATGCCGTACAACCAATCCAGTTGTCGGCGCACACAGCCGGCGCGGTAGGCCGTGTCGGTCGCTGACAAGGGAAGCAGGTTCCCCAATGCTTGCTTTAATGAATTTGGATCGAGTGCAGATACCCACAGACGCTTGATATTCCCCTTGAAGCCCAATTCATAAAGAATCTGACGGCCAATGACTTCACCTTCTTCATCCGGATCCGTCGCGATTACCACGGCTTTGACACGTTCAAGCCAAACAGCGATCTTGTTGTATTGCTGCTGATGTTCTGCTTTGACCTTCCATTCCCATTTCTGGGGGATAATAGGAAGTAAGTTCAGATTCCATGGGCCGGAGTCACCATAGTCCGCTGGCATGGCCAGATTTAATAGATGACCGTATGCGTTCAGCACGACATTGCCGCCGCCAACATAAACATCATCCTCAGTCTTGCTTGCACCCAGCTGTTTGGCCAGTGCGCGCGCCTGCGACGGCTTCTCGCATAAATACAGAGTGTCATACATCATCAATCGGTTCCCACTTTTTTGTAGAAGACTGAATTAAGGGCGTGCATCCGATTGTGGAAGTCTGCAGTCGTGATGTGTCCCAGCTGAAGCAGGGACAGCAGGATACCGAAGGCGGAATTCCGGTAGCCGGCCAGCATGATTTTTTCGTGTTCGGTGCTGCCCAGATCAAACTGGTCGTCGTAGTCCCTGATGAATCTCACATTGTCGTCAAACATGCAGAGCAGATGGCCGATCCGCTTGTCGTCATAGGTAAATTTGCGCATCAAATTGTCGATTGAGTCTTTCAAAGCATTTTCTCCTTATTTTGAATTTTTCAAATCAATAGAAATTCTTGAATGCACGATGCCGCCGCGGATTCCGGCCGGGCGCACTCGTCTTTGTTTCATCGTTTGGCGATACCTCGTTATGCTCGGTGACATAACGCAAGCGCACATGCCGGATGTCATCCTTCAATTCGCCGGTTTTTTGCTGCAACCAGTCAGAGCAGATTCTGGCGCCGGAAATGATTTCCTTATTGAGCCGCTCATGCTCTGTCAGTGCATTTGCGAATGCATTGCACATGAAGGCACTGACGTCACTGAACTCTCCAAATTCATCATTCAACTGAATTAGTTCGCCTGTCAGGGATGGCGCTTCGGCGGAGTCATGTTCACCGTTGACATCCTGTTCGGACTTGTTTGATGTAAAAACGTTATTGCTGGTATGGGTCATGGCATCTCCTTTCAGGAAGCGGTAGCTTCAGTAGCTGGGTTTGTAGTGACGGATTGCAGCAACATGCGTTCAAACGCGCTGCCATCCTGCCTGGTCATGTTGGGTACGAAACGCGAATACACGCGGAACAACATTTCAGTCGTGGTATGTCCCATTTGTTTTGCGATCCACTCCGGGTTCTCTCCAGCGGCTAGCCATAGGGTGGCTGCGGTGTGACGGGTCTGATAAGCGCGCCGAGGTTTCAAGCCGAGATGGCGCAGAATGGGGTACCACACGCGGGTGGTAACATTTTTGTTGTCGAGCACCGTCCAAGTGCGTGTGCAAAACACATACTCTGTTTGTTCCCCCGTTACCTTCTCCTGCGCCTTGAGCGCGTCGTACACCATCTGCGACATCTGGATATCGCGCTGCGAGCTATCATTCTTGGTGTACTCGTCCTCACCAAGTACGATCGTTTCCCGCACCAGGATCAGCCTTTTTTCGAAATTGACGTACTTCCATTTCAGCCCATCCACTTCACCTGTGCGCATGCCCGTAAAAAACCGGACGGTGTAGTAGCTTTTGAAGTCAGGCCGAATGGTTGCAAGGATCAACTTCACTTCATCCAGCGTGAATGGCTCCACATCTGTGCGTTTCACCTTGAGCTGTTTGATATTCTGGAACGGCGTGCGAAAATTGAAGCGGTCGGCGGCTTCAGTGATGATCTGCCTCAACAGATTCATGATCTTGTTGATGCGGCGATTCGACAGCATGTTTTTTTTTCCTCGTGCCTGGACTTTGGCGAGATCAGCACGATATGCAAGTAAATCTGCCTTGGTGATTCTGCCGACCTCCCAATCCCCGAATTTTGGAATCAGTCGCCCGTCAATATCGCTGCGAATGGTTTTCTTGTGCGACCTGCGCCACTCGACCTCTTTCTCGGTGAACCAAGTTTCTGCAAAATCACGGAGCAAAGGTGTGCCAGCTACATTTGCTAGTACTTGAGGCATTCCAGCTTGCCCCATAGCATCACCCACAGCTTGAGTGACCTGATTGACCGCAGACTGTGTGTTCGTTTCGTCGAATTTTTCCGCATTCTTGCTTGCGGGAAAGAATCGCCGATAATCAAACGTCCCTGCCGCAATTTCTGATTCCATGCGGTCCAGGACTTTCTGTACTTTTTTGCGGTTTGCGGCACTTTCCGGAAGAGCAGTTTGTTCTCGGCAGCGAATACCTCTATATCGAAAGTCGATAAATAGCAGTCCGTTATCGTCACGTTTTCTGATACTACCCATGGCAAACGCCTCCGTTCGCCATGGGAATAGCAAACGCGCTTCCGACTGTTACCATGTCTCGCTCAATATGCTCCCAGATATAGAGAATTTTGCGGCCGCCAAATGGGCGGATGTAATGAATTCCCTCAAGCAGCACGCTATCTTTCAAGCGTTCTCGGATGGTGCGACTGTCGTATTTGATTACTCCTGATAACTCATCTGTCGTTAAATATGTCAGTGACATAAAATCAATCCTTTCGAAAAAATATACTACAATTAGCCATTACTACTTACAGAAGAATGAAATGATCTTCTGTAGATCATATTAGCAAGAATTAGATCATTTGCAAGTTATTTTTTTCGTCTAAAGACCAATATGCTCTATAGGAGGCCGTTGTGATCAAGTGTCATTTGTCCCGCTTGCTTGGGGAGCGCAAGATGAAAATTTCAGACTTATCGAGGGATACGGGAATAAATCGAGGTACTGCGACGCGCCTCTATCATGAGACGGCGGAACGAGTAGAAATTGATGTAATTAACGCTCTTTGCCGCTATTTCAATTGTTCGGTAAACGAGATCTTTGAATACATACCCGATAGTAATGTACCCAACCCTGATGGTGAGTTTAATCAGCACGTAAAATGAAAGTTGCGCGTCCTAGAGAAGACTGCGTATTCCAATATCACCAATGCCGATGCAAAACTCACCACGGATTCCAACCGCAAATCGCCATCGACTAGGGTACAAAGTCGGCGAGCACTACAAATCACATTCATCCTAAACTCGACAGGCCGCAACATGCCGGTAAGCAGACTTAACACGAAGATAAAACTATCCGCTCAACGTTCTGTTGCGCGCCATAAACGTGGCCCCGGAAGTGCGCCGCGACCTTCCGATTTTCGGCCGCGGCTGTAGCACCTTGCTAACAGCATGCCACAAAGCGGTCGCTCAAAATCAAATCAGCCCAGACTGGAGCGACAGTCCGGATAGGCTGAGCTGGCGACGGTGGAAGTCCCTCAGCATTGCGATATCTCCGATGTTTTTCTGTTCGGCATAATTCTGCTGCCCCGTTTGGCTCTTGACAAGATAGGACGCTCGTCCTAGCATTCGGCCCAATCTAGGACGAATGCCCTAGCGATGACATAAACAACTAAAGGAGGTCACTTTGTCTGCAGATTTATTCGAGCCGTTTCAGCTGGGTGGCCTGACACTCACCAACCGGATGGTCATGGCACCAATGACGCGTAACCGCGCCGATCAAAACGGCATCGTTTCCCCAATGATGGTGACCTATTATCAACAACGAGCCAGCGCCGGTCTGATCATCGCCGAGTCTGCCCCAGTTTCCGCCGAGGGCGTGGGTTATCCCGCTACCCCGGGGATTTACACAGAGGCCCAAGCCGCAAGTTGGCTTCACCTGACCGATGCGGTGCACTCAACTGGCGGTCATATCTTTGCGCAATTGCAGCACTGCGGGCGGATTTCCCACCCGAGCTTGCTGCCAAACAACGCCACGCCTGTTGCTCCATCGGCGCTGCAACCTGCGGGGCAGGCTATCACCTATACCGGGATGCAGGATTTTGTAACACCACGTGCACTCGATATCAGTGAAATTCCGGGTATTGTGGCGCAATTCAAGCACGGCGCTGAAATGGCCAAACTCGCTGGCTTTGACGGTGTTGAAGTACACGGCGCTAACGGCTACATCATCGATCAATTTCTGCGCGATGGAAGTAACCAACGCACTGATGTATATGGCGGCAGCGTGCAGAACCGCATGCGCCTATTGAACGAAATCCTGGATGCGGTATGCGCGATATGGCCTACGCAGCGTGTGGGAGTGCGATTAACACCCGAGAACAGTTTTAATTCAATGTCGGATACCAATCCGCAAGCGCACTTCGAATATTTCGTTGAACAGCTAAGCCCGCGCGGAATGGCCTACGTGCACGTGCTCGAAGGCGACATGATGACGAAGAATAGCTCGGTGGACTATCGTGCATTGCGTTCGAAGTTTACTGGCCCATACATTGCCAACAACGGCTATGACCTGGTGCGTGCGCAAACGGCGGTACGAAGCGGTGCCGCGAGCCTGGTTGCTTTCGGGATACCCTTTTTGTCCAATCCGGATTTGGTGCGCCGCTATCGGGAGCGCCTACCGCTAAACGAGTTCGATCCATCCACCTTCTATGGAGGTAGCGAGGTTGGATATATCGACTATCCGTTCTATCGTAGTGAAGTGCTTGAGCAAACCAACCCTTGAGGCACAGAAGGTGTAGGAGGTTTTATTATGAGCGACATGACAACACGTGATCACATTATTGAAGCTGCCGACCAGTTGTTCTATCGGCAAGGTTTCGAACATACGTCGTTCTCAAACATTGCGGATGCTGTGCAAATCTCCAGGGGCAATTTTTACCATCACTTCAAATCCAAGGATGAAATTCTGGATGCCGTAATCAATGTGCGTCTGACTAATACTCAGATGATGTTGGAGAAGTGGGAAATCGAGGGAAAAACACCAGAGGATCGAATACGGAGTTTCATCAATATTCTGATCGCGAACAAAGCCAAAATTAAACAGTACGGCTGCCCGGTTGGCACGCTCTGCACAGAGCTGGCGAAGCTGAACCACGCCTCGCAGCCAGAGGCAAACGGGTTGTTCACGCTGTTTCGTACCTGGTTGCGTCGACAATTTACGCTACTGGGACGAGAAGCAGATGCAGATGAACTGGCAATGCATCTTCTTGCCCGCAGCCAGGGTGTCGCCACGCTAGCGAATGCGTTTCACGATGAGAAATTCATCAAGCACGAAGTAATACAGATGAGCGACTGGCTAAGCTCGTGCATTGGTAGCACCAAGTGAAATGCTCGATACGGGCAGCGAAATTAAGCTCTCTAACCGGATCAATAGGAATGAAATCGAATGTTTATCGTACTGCTTAAATTTTCCAGTAACAAAAGCCAAGCCGGACAATTCATGGAAGGGCACAAAGAGTGGATCGAGCGCGGTATTGAAGATGGGGTATTTGCACTAGTCGGCAGTCTTCAGCCAAATATGGGCGGCGGAATCGTGGCACACAATACGTCACTGCCTGAACTTCAACGTAGGGTGAACGACGATCCATTCGTTGCGGAAAGTATTGTGAGCGCGGAAATTCTTGAAATCACACCGGTCAAAGTCGATGAACGGTTGAAATTCCTACTTGGCTAGGTAGTCTCCCAATTCCACGCCTTTGCGTAACGAGAACAATGCATGAGCACGACGATAATAGGATCTGACGGAACGTCACGCTGCCTTTGGTGTGATGCCGCACCGGAGTTTCTCGACTATCACGATACCGAATGGGGTTTCCCTGCCAGCGATGATCATCGGCTATTCGAAAAGATATGCCTGGAGGGTTTTCAATCTGGACTAAGCTGGCGCACCATCCTCGCCAAGCGCGAGAACTTCCGTGCCGCCTTCCATAATTTCGATTTCGACAGAATTGCTCGCTTCACTCAGCATGATATAGATCGTCTGCTGAAAAACGAAGGCATCGTCCGGCATCGGGATAAATTGAGGCAGTCATCAATAACGCCAAACGGGCACAGGAGCTCGTCAAACGAGAGGGCTCGTTGGCCGCTTTTATCTGGCGCTACGAGCCTGATACGAATTCATTGGTAAAACCCCAGACGGCATCAACCTCGGTCGAGTCAATTGCGTTGTCGAAGGAACTGAAAAAGCAAGGTTGGAAGTTCGTCGGTCCAACTACCGTATATGCCTTTATGCAAGCAATGGGACTAATCAACGATCACGCGAAGGAATGCGTGATCAGGGCCAAAGTTGAGCGATCAAACAAGAGTTTCAAACGACCAAGAGTATCATCATACGAATAGAATGCCCGTACTCGATTGCTTAGATTCATGTGTTCGAGCGCGCCACATGTTTGAAAGGCGGATCCTCAGCAGACAGAGAGCGCGTCTTCCTTACGACCGCTCTGGCACATACAAAACGGGTTCTCAGTCTACTGATTACTTGGTCCGATATGGAATGGCCGTTCTGATTTTTTCGATAGAGCACATGATCTCCTCCAAATACTTCTCTACTCGCCGCGAAACTCTTTGCGATAGGCTGAAGGTTTGATGCCGAATGCTTGTCCGAAACTGCGGCGGAATAATGCGGGCGAAGCAAACCCGGCCGTTTCAGCAACTATCTCGATTGGCTTATTGGTCGTTTCA
>JAJXUF010000224.1 GCA_021783175.1 Pseudomonadota bacterium | reverse complement strand
GTGCAGAGTGACAACATCCGCCTGCGCCAATACGTCTTCGAATGGTGTTCGGCCCGCCCGCACAGCCTTCGCCTCGCGCTGCTCCGCCAGCAGCACGTTCATGCCAAAGGCCGCGCCCAGCCGACTCACCGCCTGGCCCAGCACCCCGCCGCCGAAAACCCCTAGTGTTGCGCCGGCCAGATCATCGATCGGGTAAGCAAGAAGGCAGAAAGTCTCGGCACGCGACCAGTCGCCGGCATGCACGGCGTTGCTGTAGCGCAATATGTTACGGCGCAATGCAAACAACATCGCAAAGACGTGCTCGGGTACGCTATGAACAGCATAACCGCGGACATTGCACACGGCTATTTCGCGCTGTCGCGCCGCCTCAAGATCAATATGGTCGACGCCGGTCGCGGCAGCCACGATTAGCTTGAGTTGCCTACATGCCGCGATCACATCACCCGACAATCTGACCTTGTTGGTAATGACCACTTTGGCATCCTGCACGCGTTCGAGCACCTGCTGCACCGGCGTATGCGCGTAGTCACGCCATGCAAGTTCATGCACAGCGCTTGCGGCAAACGATACCGAGCCGGCAAAGGTGGCGCGATCGAGAAATACGATGCTCATATTGTCAGCACCACCTACGGCCCTGCCGCATAGCCATCTCCCTGCGCCTTTGCTCGATGCCACACTGTGGTCAGGGCTCCGCCACCGAAGCATTCGCCTTACCGGCCGGCCCCGGGGCGCGCACACCGAAACCAAGCAGTGATAGTACCGGACCGGCCATGAATGTCGTGACCAGCGCCATTACTACCATCATAGTGAAAATACGCGGAGACAGGATTCCGAAATCGTAACCGATATTGAGTACGATAAGCTCCACAAGGCCGCGCACGTTCATGAGTATGCCGACTGAGAACGCCGACCTCCAAGCCATGCCAGTCCAACGCGCCGCAAGCATGCTGCCGCCCAGTTTGCCGACGGTGGCGATTGCAATTAGTCCGCCGCAAATGAGCCAGTCGTGCCACCCATCGAGCAGTCCTAACTGCGTTCGCAGACCGGCATAGGCAAAGAACAATGGCAATAAAAACGTTCCACTGACCGTCTCGAGACGCTCGCGCAGGACTTTGCGCACACGGCTTTGAACCGGAAGCGTTGCACCAGCTAGGAACGCGCCAAAAATGGCATGGATGCCGATAATCTCCGTGAACAGCGCGCACGAAAATACGAAGATCAGCACCCCCGCAATGAAGCCCCTGCTATGCGTGTCTTTCTTCTCCTCCCGC
This sequence comes from Pseudomonadota bacterium, assembly GCA_021783175.1. The sequence continues at coordinate 3,336 of JAJXUF010000224.1, read as the reverse complement.
CGCAGAATACCCTCTGCGCGGGGCCGGATAATCCACAGCATCACCGCAATAAACAGCAGCGCCAGCAATACCGTTACAGCCGCAGTAGCAAGGCCAGTCGCCTTGACGACCGCGACGACGATTGCAAGTAGGCACCAGGCGGTTAGGTCGTCGACGGCGGCGCAGGCCATCGCGATGGCACCGAAAGGCGTGACTGAGAGGCCGCGCTCCTCAATGATGCGCGCCAGCACGGGAAACGCAGTGATGCTCATTGCGACTCCCATGAAAAGGGCGAATGCGACGAACGATATCTGTGCAGGTGCGACGGCACGATAGATAAACAAGGAAAACATCACCCCAAGAAAAAAGGGTACCGCAATGCTTGCATGGCTCACGATAACCGCCGCCTGAGATTTTTTTCGCAGATCCGGCAGATCGATTTCCATGCCTACCACAAACATGAACAGAATGACGCCGACCTGACTAAGCAGCATGAGTCCGCCGAGAGAACCTGGCGGAAATATTAAAGCATGCAAGCGCGGCAACAGCAGACCAAAAAACGAGGGGCCGAGCAGGATACCTGAAACCATCTCGCCAACCACGGCAGGCTGACCAATGCGCCGGAATATCACACCCATGAAGCGGGCTAGCAGCACAATCACGATGACCTGCAGCAGAAGCACGCCGAGCGGATGGCTCAGATTATCCTGGAATGCTCGGGTCATGGCAGACAACCACGACGTTTCGGGCCCTTGCGAACCAGATAACATGCCTGCAGGCTGTAGTCGCTGTCCATACTTCAGTACTGCAAGAATTCCCGACCCGAACGCCACGAGCATGATGAGATAAAACGAAAAATTTCTGCGCATTGGCCAATTACCTGGAGGAAATAAGCGGAACTAGCGCTGGCGTGAGAGCGCTTTGCGCGCTACCCCCGCGGCAATCAAAACAGGGTCATAAACAGGAGCGAAGGGCGGTGCATATGACAGATCCAGCGACTCGATATCACCAACGCTCATACGCGCAGACAAGGCGGTTGCGAACACGTCAACGCGTTTGGCAACCGTGTCCGCGCCTACCATTTGGGCACCAAGCAGCTGGCCGCTACCGCGTTGCGCGAAGACTACCGTGGTAATACGTACCGAACCGGGATAATGATTACCGCGACTGGCGTGACGCGAAACGACAGAAAGCGCTTCGAATCCGTAATGACTTGCCTCTGCCGCACCGATTCCGGTGCGCGCAACCTCCAGATCAAACACCTTGAATGCCGCAGTGCCGACAATGCCGGCAAACTGCTGAGCCGCACCCGCGGCATTGGCGCCCGCCACCTTTCCCTGTTTATTCGCCGTGGTACCGAGCGGCATGTATAGCGGCTTCGAAAGTACGCGGTGCAACGCCTCGGCACAATCGCCGGCGGCATAAACATCGGCGATGTTGGTGCGTTGCAATGCGTCTACGGCGATCGCGCCGCTTTCACCAAGAGCCACCCCTGCCGCCTGTGCCAAAGCAACGTTTGGCCGCACTCCGACCGATACCAACACCAGCTCCGCAGCTATATCGCCGTTGCTAGTCTGCAGAGTCAGACCCCGGTCGGTCTTGCGCACCGCCTGAACGGTAACGCCCGTTTGCACACGTACAGCATAATTCTCGAGTTCCTGTGCCACGATTTCGGCAATCACCGGTTCGAATCCCGGCAACACCTGAGGAGCTTTTTCAAGTATGGTCACGGTCAGGCCACGATGCGTCAGTGCATCGGCCATTTCCAGACCGATGTAACCCGCGCCGATGATCACCGCATGGCGCGGCACAGTGTCTTCGATAAAGCGCTTGATACCATCTCCATCGGTGAGCTCGCGCAACAGGAACACGCCTGGCAAATCGAGACCCTCGATTGGCGGGCGTACCGCCTGCGCACCTGTGGCAATAACAAGCCTGTCGAAGGTCTCTACATAGTCGCTCGCCGCGCTGAGATCGCGCACCAGAATCTTTCTGCGGGCAGCATCAATGGACAGCACTTCGTGCTGTGTGCGCACATCGATACCACGCTTGTAACGGAAGTCCGCGGGACTGATTACCACCAGATCCTGGATATCACGCTGTGGGTCCTGGATGTTGTAAGGCAGACCACAGGCGCCGTAGGAGACATACGGACCACGTTCAAGCGCAATTACTTCGGCGTTGGGCATTCTCCGTTTCGCCTGACTGGCCGCACTCATGCCCGCAGCCACTCCGCCAATAATTACGATGCGCATAAGTCAGCCGGCAACCAAGCGATGACGGACAATTGCGGCCGCCACGACCCACTTTGCGCTATGACGTGGGAATCCGCGCGCCGATCCAAAGGATTCCTTGCAGCGGCTTTCCGCTGCCATGTCGCGGCGTAAATTCATTGTCGAATCCTGTAATAAAGCTGTTTGCCATTGTCCAAGCTCGATGCCTCGTATAGCTTGACCGGGGTATACAGGCAAATAAATTACCGCAGATCAGACGGCCAGGCCATCAATTCGATAAACAAAGACCACAAACAGCGGGATTCCAGACGCGTTGTATCATCGGGCACATGAGGGCAGGCATCCTTTCTCCGGTGCAAATCAATTCCTCGCCCCCTGCCTCGGTCAGAATTTGGCGAAAAACCGGCCTAGCGACTTCACAGCCTTGTACGGTTTCTTGAGCAAGCGACCAAATTTTTTCCACCCGCGTGCGGCGATAATAACCCCGGTCGGCCGGGGAAACGTCGATCAACCGCTTCCTATATTTGTGTTTGATCCATGCATTGAAGTCGACCTGCACGGCCAACCGGTATAGAAAGTGATTGAATGGCGCAAATCCCGGTTTGCGGATTACCGCGAGGCCGAAATCAATTATGCCGGGCAGGCTGCCGGGCTGCGCGATTAGGTTGGCCTTGCGCTTTAATTCGAAATGCGCGACGCCACGACGATGCAGTTCATTACATGGCCCGATGCCCACAGGCGCACTAGTTCGCCTGCTGCAACCATGACGCTACCCGCCCAAAACAGCACCGGCAACCGGTCCGGCACGCCAAGTACGGTGAGTTAAGACTAGATAGGCTATCGTTATGAACCGGCGGTGTCGGTAGCGCCGATGCGCCATATCGAAAAGAGGCTGTCGCCAGCCAAGCGTGGACAGCGATGGTGCCCTGAGTCGTCGAAACATTTGACCCGCTTCTCTCTGGCCGGGTTGTATTTAGGCGCGAACACGTGTGCGATTGTGCCGTTCCCGCTGCTCAGGCCCGCGCTGCCTCCAGTTGCCGCAAATTTGAAGGCTGCTTTGCGCATGATATATGCACTTGTCTGGCGCTACAAACCGGAATGTTAGCGTACCCGCCGGAAGCGG
>JAJXUF010000223.1 GCA_021783175.1 Pseudomonadota bacterium | reverse complement strand
GTAATCGGTATTGAACATGTTCTGCACGACCACGGCCACCTCGCCGTTCATGCCGCCAAAATCCCTGAAAGGCTGGGCAAGGCGCATGTCGACGCGGCGGTGCGTGGGCTGAAAATCGATGGGCCCGCGATCGAATCCCAGCATGGAGGACTGGAAGTAATAGGCCGCACTGAACGTCGCATCGTTCGGCAATCGTTGCGCGTACATCATGCTGACGATGGTTTTCGGCAGGCTTTCCGACAGTGAATTAAGTTGCCCGAGCGACAGGGAGCTGCTGTTGCTCTCGACGTTTTCATCGGTGTAGTTGAACGTGAAATTGGCCGCGTCGCTGAACGAGTATTTGACGGTCGTTTCGATCCCCCGGTAGCTGGCCTCCATGCCGTTGCCCCACAAAGCGGAATTGGGCAGCGGGTAGATCATGTTGCTCATCTGGTCGCTGAAGAGGCGCAAATCGATCGAGGTGTTCAGGTCGCGCAATTCGCCGAGATAACCGATCTCGCGCGACAGGATCTTCTCGGGCGTCAAACCGCCGGAGGTGGGGTAGGGGCTCAGTTCATACTTGTATCCGAGCTGGTACGGATTGGCCTGGCTCGCATACTGTTCCCCGAGCGACGGCGTGCGGTGCGCGATCGATGCGCCTACCCGTACCGTGTGTTGCGGCGTGAGATGGTAATTCAGGGAGGCGCGCGGCGAAAATTCCCGGTTGCCCATGGCATCCTTTTCCAGCATCCCGCCTGTGTTGACGATCAGCTTGTCGTTGAAGCGCCATTCGTCGTTGGCGAACATCCGGTATTCGGTGACGGCGAACGAAGTGGGGAAAGACGAAGGGACAACGACCGGATAGTATGAGTTTCCATCCACCTTGTCCTGGCGGTATCCGGCGCCATAGACCAGTCTGTTTGCGTCGGAAGTTCTCAGGGTGTGCTGCAGCTCGATCTCGTTGCGTCCGGTGTCTGTTGAGGTGGCGACCGTGTAGGCAGGGGTTCCGAGCAGGTAGTTCTCGTTGGTGCTGTGCTGGATATGGTAAAAGCGCAGGCTGACTTCGGACGTGCTGCCGGTACGGTGCAGCCATTCGATCTGTTCGGTGTTGGAATAGCCGATCATGTTGTGAGGTTTGTCGAGCGAACTGTCCCAGAAGCCCACGCCCATGATGTCGTGGGTAAAGCCGAACTGCACGTCGATGTCGTTCACGGCATCGGGATGGTAGGTTGCACGATAGTTCATCAGGCGCGCCTGATTGCTGTCGTTGGTGTTGTTGAGCAACCCCGTGTTCTGCGCCTGGGCCATGGTGATGTTGTTGGGCGGGGAAGTGAGGTTGTCGTAGCCGTTGTCGGCGGTATAAGCCAGCGTCATCCGGTAATCCAGCGTCTCGCCATGCTTTCCGAAATGAACCGCGCCGTCGTTGATGCCTTTGTTGCCCCGCGTGTTGGAGACGCTCATCCCCTCGACTGCACCCGCATCGCGGGTGATGATGTTGATCACGCCGTGCACCGAATTTTCGCCGTACGAGGCTGCGGCAGGTCCGCGTATCACCTCGATGCGTTCGATATCGTCCAGGGTGATCGGCAGCAGCGCCCAGTCCACGGTATTGAACGGCGGCAGATACACGCTGCGGCCGTCGATCAGCACTTGCATGCCGGGCGCATCCTGGCTTAATGCGCCGTGGTAGGAAACGACCGCCTGGGAGCCGGCGTAATAACTGACATACATGCCGGGAACCAGCTTGAACACGTCGGGGAGTGAGCGGAAGCCGGATTCCGCGATCATCTTGCGATCGATCACTGTCATTGCGTTGGGCGCTTCAGACAAAGGCTGCGATAAACGCGAAGCGCTCAGTACAACGGGAAACTCCTGCAAATAATCCTGATCGCTTGCATAGTCGGACGCCCACGCCCCTTTTGCAACCAGGCACAAAATGGAAATGGAAATAAATCGCTGTCGTAACGGTGTCTTCATATCAATGATCTTCACTTATGACTTGAAAAAAACGGATGCCCATAATGGGCATCCTGTACGGTCGGATTCATCGCCGTCCCCTGGCTTCAGTCTCCACCTGGCTATGGAGTACATCTGGTGGATTTATTGTGACATCCAGCGTCCTGGCCACCTCCTTATTGACGGCGATGGTAAAAAGCGCGGGCGGCTGCGGGGCGGGAAGATGTCGCGTCAGCGCGAACACATTGGCCGCGGCGCTGGTTTGTTCAGCCAACTGTTCCGGGGTGGAAAATATCGCGCACAGCGCGCCTGCATTGACGTAGGCCTGCGACAGCCCGATGATCGGTATGCGTTTCCGATAACTGCTTAGCAGGATATTGCGGATATAGCTGCTGTTGAAAATGGTGCTATCCGGAATCGCAAGCAATACGTCGCTATGTTCCAGCACATCTTCCAGGTCGGACGAGAGGGACTCGTTGCCCTGAACTTTCTTCGCAACCAATTGATAGCCCTGCCGGTCCAGTTCATTGCGCAATTCCTTCAGATTGATTTGCGACTCTGCCGAGTACAACACGCCTACACGCCTGTACTCAGGCAAGGCGGCGCTCAGCAAAGCCACCTGACGCGGCAAAGGCTGGTCTATATAGATGGCGGAAGCCTGTCTAACGCGAGTCTGCTTGCCCAGCAGGTCAACATACGTGGCGCTGGGCACCATCGCAGCCAGGATCGGTATGGCCTTGTCCATCATCTGCTCTGTCGCCCTGACTCCCACCGTCACGATCAAATCGGGCGGCTGGTCGTTGATTGAAAAATCCTCGGGATGTTCCAATACGCTCACATGGACATTGGGCAATAGATTCTGCCGGAACGCTTTTGCGAAGGATTGATAAGGCGTGGTGCGCTCGCTGAGCACCAGCAAAGCGCGCAATTCATCCGCGCCGTGCGCGAACGGGGGAAGGCACAGCAGAAAAATCAAACTACAACAGATCTTCCAGCACCGCACGAGAGGCGGCAATTGCGATTCGGCTTTGTCCAAGTTTCTGCAATTCGTAGGTGTTAAGGTCAACCGCAAGGAGGCTGGGATGTTTTTATTTGTTCAGAGAATATACCTGAAAAAGTTATTCAAATGAGACCGCGTGAATGAGAAGCCCGCGATTTTTACGATTCCAGCGAACCGCTTTCCGCGCCCGGATTTGGCCATAATATAAATAGGGTTTTCTGACCTCTTCCTTTCGGTCTGATCGGTTTTTCGAATAGCCCATCGAGCAAGTGACTGGCGTTCGAATTTGCAGAAAGAATTGCGTGCGAGGTATACAATTGATTGGCAATAGAATTGTTGAGAAGAAAACCTTTCAAGGAGAAAATCATGAAAACAAGATCAGTGGCCCTTTCCCTATTTGCCGCCTTGGCTGCGCTGGCCAGTACGCAGGCATATCCGGCGACGTCCGCCAATAACGGATATGTGGTGAACATATCCGGACAAATCGTAAGGAACAGTTTTGGGCAGTGCTGGCATACCGCATTCTGGACAACTGCCATGGCGGTTCCGGGCTGCGATGGGGTTCCCACCGAGGCGCCGCCACCCAGGGTAGCCGCTCCGGCGCCTGCACCTGTAGTTGCTGAAACTGCCCCCGCGCCGGTACCCGCCCCGGCCCCTGCACCGAAGACAATATTCACCGACAAACCCATCACCATTGAAGGCGCGAACTTTGATTCGGGCTCCGCAAACCTGAAGTCGACCGCGTCCAGGCAACTGGATACCGTTGTGGAGTTCGCTGCAAAATACAACGAGGCGAACTTGACGGTTGTAGGTTATACGGACAACCTCGGGAACGAAACGGCCAATCAGGTTCTTTCCAGGAAGCGCGCGGAATCGGTCAAGGCTTATCTGACCGGCAAGGGCGTCGCCGCAGATCGCATTGCGACCGAAGGAAAAGGTTCTGCAAATCCGGTAGGCGACAACAAGACTGCAGCTGGTCGCGCACAGAACCGCCGTGTGGAGATCAGATCGGTGGAGCGTGTGGCGCAGTAATCCGCCTTCCCGCTTCAAGAAGAATGGGCTGCTTGCAGCCCATTTTTTTATGCGGGCTTTCCCGTGTAGCCTGAGCGGCGGCCATCCGGAAGGAACTACATGTTCATCCCCAATTCGGGTTTTCCAGCGACAGTCAGTCGCCGGATCGCGATCCTTCGGGTTGAGCGCTCTCGCGAGCCCAGTGTGCGTAAGTGATGCGTGCAACGTCAAACCGGTCGGTAGTGCGGCAGTAAACCGAGGGCGAACCGAGCCGTCCGATCGGTGCGAAGTCGTTGATGTGCAAATCCGCGTCGATCAAATGGTCCGCCACATGAAACATCACCACTTCGCCAACGAACAGCGTATTGGCACCAAGCGATTGCGTGCTGAATAGTTTGCACTCGAGACTGGCCTGCGATTCCGCCACTCGGGGTGCCTTGATATGCACGGAGGGCGACGAGTGCAGATGCGCCGCAACCAGTTCGCTCTGCCCTGGCGGAAAATCCGCCGCCGAAAGATTCATAGCGTGGAACAAATCCTCGGACACCAGATTCACCACAAATTCACCGTTGGCCAGGATATTCCTTGCGGTGTCTTTGGGGCCGCCTGCGTCGTTGTGGCCGATGCTGATGATGACGTATAGCGGGTCGCTGCCTACCGCG
>JAJXUF010000055.1 GCA_021783175.1 Pseudomonadota bacterium | reverse complement strand
CAGCAACTCGGAGACGGACGTATCCGAAATTCTGTGTGTGAGGTCGGTGTAATCACGGCATCAGTTTAGCGCTGCCGTGAATCGTTCGCCGAACATGATGGCGAATTGATTGGCCGCCTCCTTCCATGTTCGTGGCGGCATCTTCCAGTCTTTTACGATATTGCGCAAGGCCAGGTACAGCAACTTGGTGGCGGCCTCGTCGCTGGGAAAGTGCCCCCGGTTCTTCACGATTTTGCGCAGTTGCATATGCAAGCTCTCGATGGCGTTGGTGGTATAGACGATTCTGCGGACCTCCGGCGGATAGGCGAAGAAGGGAATCACCTGCGTCCATTGCCGACGCCAGGCTTGCCCGATGGGCGGGAATTTCTTGCCCCATGCGCCTTGCTCGAACTGGGTCAGGGCCGCTTCCGCCGCTTCGGCATTGACTGCCTGGTAAATGGCCTTCAGCTCGGCGGCTAGTGTCTTGCGATCCTTCCAGCCCACGTAATTGAGCGAGGTGCGAATCAGGTGCACGATGCAGGTCTGTATCTGGGTGTGCGGGAATACGGCCTCGATGGCTTCCGGGAAGCCGCGCAGCCCATCCACCACGGCGATCAGGATGTCCTGCACTCCGCGCTGCTTGATGTCGTTGAAGACTTTGAGCCAGAACTTGGCGCCTTCGGTCTGCTCGATCCACAGCCCCAGCACATCCTTGCGCCCGGTGGCGTCGATGCCGAGCGCCAGATAGACCGCCTTGTTCCTGACCGTGCCCTCGTCGCGTATCTTGAGCCGCAGGGCATCGAAATAGACGATGGGATACAGGGCGTCGAGCGGCCGGGCTTGCCACTCCGCCGCCTCGACCATGACGTCGTCAGTGATGGTGGAGATCAGGTCGGGCGAGACTTCCAGCCCGTAAAGCTCGGTCAGATGCCCCTGTATCTCGCGCACCGTCATGCCCCGTGCGTACATGCCAATCACGTGGTCGTCGAAGCCGGGCAGGCGGCGCTGGTGTTTGGCTACCAGTTGCGGGTCGAAGGTGGATAGACGATCACGCGGGATGGCCAGATTGAGCGCGCCATTGGGCGTGAGCACGGTCTTGGGGCTGCTGCCGTTGCGGTGGTTGCCAGCCCCTTCACTGGCAGCCTCGGTCGCCAGGTGGTGTGTCAATTCGGCGGCCAGCATGCGTTCGGCCAGTTGCTTCTTGAGTTGCCCGATCAGACCGGACTCGCCCAGCAGGCTTTCGGCATCGCGGCCTGCGGCTTGGGCTAATAGCTGGTCAAGCAGTTCGTTGGAAAAGGGTCCTGCGGGTTTGCGCTTGCGCGCCTTCTTCGTCGTTTCGGTCATTCATCTCTCCTTCAGGTTGCATGATATGACCTCTACACACAAAATTCAGGATAGGCTCACCGTTTTATTTTTTTGTATCCAACTAGGGAGAAACACAGCATGAAAAAAATATTAATTGCCGCCGTTGCTGCAGCACTGGTTCCTGCAGCCGCCATGGCTGAAGTCGCTGTCTATGGCCGTATTCACACATCCGTTGATTCTATCTCCGGTGTGGCCGCCCAAACCGACAGTATCTATGTCAATTCCAATTCTTCTCGTTTCGGCGTTAAGGGTAGCGAAGATCTGGGCAAAGGTGTGAAGGGGGTGTTCCAGATTGAATCCGGTATAACATCGACCCAAACGAAAGAAGATGGTAATGGCGTTGTTGCTAGTGGATCTCTGTTTACCAAGCAACGTGATACCTACGTTGGTCTGAGCGGCGGTTTCGGGACCTTCCTGACCGGTCGCCTGGGTGGCTCCAACCAATACGTGTACGACTCGAATCTGTTTGGTGACCAGATTGGTGATGCAGCAACCTTCACCAATACGATTCCGGGGCGTGTGAATGGCGCGCTTTTCTATCAAACACCGGACATGGGTGGTTTAAAGGCTGGCCTGTCCTATCTGCCGGCAACTTCCGTAAATGACACAACAGGCAATACTACCGGCGGAAATTCCTACGGCCTCAAGCTGGACTATGCAAATGCAGGCATCACTGCCAACTTCGCCTATTTCAATGTTAAAGCATCGTCTACAACTACCCTTACGCCAATGTCATTAGCGGGTAGCTATGCTTTTGGCAATAGTGCGATGGTGACTGCGCAGTATGTGAAAGCCACTACAAGTGTTAGTGGTGCTGATACGACTCGGAACATCTATAACATCGGCGGCAAATACAGCCTGTCCAGCGACAGCACAATCAAGGCTCAGTATTCCAAGGCAGGTGAATCTACTACTAGTGGAGTCACAAATGCCGGCAGTGGTGCCACCATGATTGCGGTTGGTTACGACTATAGCCTATCCAAGAAAGCCGGCCTATATGTGGCTTATGCGGTAGTCAACAATGATTCAGCTGCCACATACGTAGTGGACAACTACGGTCATGGTGGCAATTCGACAGGCCCTGCAGTCGGTGAAGATCCAAGCGGTATAAGCGTGGGGATTACATACGACTTCTAATTGGAATAATGCGTATCGGCTGAAAACAGATTAGAAAGTATCGACTACTCCCCGCAGCGTGCTGCGGGGAGTTTTTTATGTTGAAAGGAAAAGCATGCAGATTTTACCCATCGTTGCTATGGTAGTCGCACTGTCTGTTGCGACTTTCTCTGCATTCGCCGCAGATCACAGAATGCATTGGTCATGAAAACGTTGCACTGAACCGTTTCTCCATTCAGTTTGAAGAACGGATTTTAATGAGTTAATTGAAACCCCGTTTACACAAAATTCCGGCCCCCCATCTGTCAGCGATAAGGAACTTAAGATCATTGTAAAATGGATATTGTAGCTGTAAGAACTATACGGGCTATATCCAGATTGAATTCTGCTGTACAACTTCTACGCTCCTTTGTCATCATCGTTTTCCTCTTTTAGGTGAATATTGCATCAACTGTTTGGCCCGCCTGGACACGTTTGACCGCCAATTCCCTAAATTCCGGCGTGTATTCCCGCTTCGGTATTTTTTTCATCTAAATTCCTTTCAAAAGTAACGTTAATTTTACGCCACTCTTGGAAGACTATTTTTCAGGGGAAGCTCACTAATGTGTTTAAGGTGCAACATTGATTCGCTTTTTTTCCACGAAGTGATACATATCCGCGATGCTATCGAAAAGGTGTTGATTGCCGTCTACAAAACCGTCCAGGTTTAGACTGTCCAGCAGGTATGCGCCTTCTTTGTCATGAATCATATTGCTCAGCACTTTTTGCAAGGCGGTGATGTTCTTCAATGAAACAGATCTCGACGCCACGATCGGCGGGAAACCAAATTTCGGGGATTCGGTTACGACGCGTGTACGCGAAGTCAGTTCCGGGTGCGTTCTGGAAAGTGTATCCCAGACATAGCCATCTACAGACCCACCTTGTGCCAGGCCTGATGCGATAGCCTCCACAACTTTACGATGACTCCAGGTATAGAATTTTTGAAAAATATGTGGCAGGCAGAAAGCCCTGTTTGGCCAGCAGGTATTCGGTGTAGAGATAGCCGGAATTGGAGTCGGGATCGGAAAAGGCGAACACCTTGCCACGCAGATTATCAAGCGAGCGGGTTTTTGTGTCGGAGGCTGGCACGATCAAATAGGAGTGATAAAGCGGTTCATCCTGGTAGAGCGGCACAGCGACAAGGCGAAAATGATTTCTGTTGCGAATGTAGGGGTAGCCACACAGCCAGGCAAACTCCAGTTTGCCATCACGCAGGAGATCAACTATTTCGCGATAGCGGCCACGCTGTACAAAGATGACAGGGCGTGCAAGCTTATGTTGCAAATAATCACGCCATTTGTTCAGAAAGGCGGCCTGATCATCGAGAAATACTGGGGTCAACCCAATGCGTAGCGGCGGAGGTGATGAAGGCAGTTGGGTTGCGTGTGAGGCAGCTGCGAACGACAGCAGAAATAACAAGATGCGCATCAGGTAGGTGACCTTACTCATGACCTGCCCCGCTGCTGCAATGTGCACGGTCGATGAACAGCTTGCTTGTCGCACCAGTCATTGCGCTGCATGCGCTGCATGCCGAATCTTTGCTCAAGGTGCTATGCGTGATGTGCATGTCCAGCGCGTTGAGCATCAGCAGTTTGTCACTCAACCCGCGCTCGATTCCCATCAGCAACTTGAGCGTTTCGGCGGCCTGTAGCGTGCCGATGATGCCGACCAGAGGAGCGAATACACCGGTGGTCGCGCAGCGCAGCTCGGCCGCGAGGCTTTCCTCTGGGAACATGCAGTTGTAGCAGGGAGAGTCCGTGCGGCGGAAATCGAAGACGGAAATTTGACCGTAGAATTGAATCGCTGCACCGGTAACCAGCGGCTTGCGCAATGCCAGGCAGGTACGATTGACGGCATAGCGAGTGGCGAAGTTGTCGCTGCAATCGAGTACTACGTCGGCCTGCGCAACAAGCTCGTGCAATTGTGCCACGTCGGCGTGAACGGCAAGGGCGATGCACTCAACTTCAGGATTGATGTCGCCCAGGGTGCTCTGCGCGGAGACCACTTTGGGTTGACCTACCGCGGCTGTGCGATGCACGATCTGGCGTTGCAGATTGCTAAAATCAACCGTGTCATGGTCGCACAGGATCAGTTTCCCAACTCCACTGGCGGCAAGATATAGCGCAGCGGGCGACCCCAGCCCACCGAGTCCTATGATCAACACCTTGGCATCGAGCAGACGTTGTTGTCCATCGATGCCGATTTCGTCGAGCAGGATGTGACGGCTGTAGCGTAGCAGTTGATGATCATTCATACGATTTTCATTCAAGAGTGTGTGACGTTGTATCGTATTGCAATAACTATACCACTAAAAATTCCTTGAAGGCTTTGGGCAAAGTTCCTCCGTAATGTAGATTTATTATACGTGTAACAACATGATTTTAAGTGTTTTATTTGGATAAGCCATCATTAACTATTTGAAATAAATTCGCGAAAACAAATTTGCCGTGAATTGCTCAGCTTGCTGAAGATGGCTTTGTCGGTATATCAGATCAAGCGAGATGTTACCAAATGGTAATACCTGTTACCGTTTTGTGCACAAAGCTCATAATTATTTTCATTCAATGGCTGGTTGCGTGTAATCACAATGTAAAAAAATAGATTGGCACGAAAAATGCTTAATTCAGTCTTTGCGGTTGTTTTGAGGTCAAACCGAAGTTCGTTTCCAGGCGAATTTTGTATTTAGTTTAAATACCGAAAAGTGTGTGAAAACGAATATCTTCAGGGAGAAATTAGATGAGTCAATCGCGCTTTTCGATGCGCAGGATGATGTTAAGTAACCGAGCTCAATGTGATTTACGGACTGCGCTATTGGGTTGCTACTGGTACCGAGTGTGAAGAATTTCTCTCGACCTTTGATCAAGATTCGTTCTTTCCTGATTTCTTGGGATTGATCAAAAATCATCTAAGATCAAGCATCAAGATTGTGGGTGTTATATGCAATGACTCATTGCTGATCGAGTAGAAGAGCAAGGCCTGATGCATGAAGAAGCGGTTAAGCAGGTGAATGAGCTGCATCGCCTGATCGTTGTAAAACCGATGTTGATTTGAGAGAAAGGATTGTTGATGAACGACCTAACCCATTTTTCCGAAGCTGGACGAGCGCGCATGGTGGACGTTTCTGCCAAAGCAGAGACTGCGCGTGTGGCGATTGCAAGTGGAGTATTGCGTATGCAACCTTCCACGCTGGAGCGTATCCGAGCAGGCAAGATCGCCAAGGGCGACGTGCTGACGGTGGCCGATGTTGGTGCTGTGATGGCGGCTAAGCGTACGTCGGACATCATTCCGATGTGTCATCCGATCATGTTGACCGGTGTGGAAATAACATTCAGTGAAATATTAGAGGCGGATGCTGAAGGTTGTCTGGCTATCAAGGTGCTTGCCACAGCGAGTTGCGCGGGACAGACCGGGGTGGAGATGGAGGCTTTGTGCGCGGCCAATGTGGCACTGCTCACCATCTACGATATGTGTAAGGCGATAGATAGAGGAATGCGCATCGAATGTGTGCAACTGGAAGAAAAGCGCGGCGGCAAGAGTGGTATCTGGAAACGTGAGGCTTTGAAATGATCAAGGTGATGTTTTTTGGACCGGTGGCGGATCGTGTGGGGGCGAAAGAAGAGTGCCTGGAATATCAGCCTGGTATGTATGTGCAAGACCTGTATGCCCAGATGCAGAAGAAATATCCAGCCGCATTCGAACTGGTTTGTTTTACCGCAGTGAATGGTAAGCACACATGTGACATGACGCTGCCGCTGGCGGACAACAGTGAAGTGGTGTTCATGTCAAAATTTTCAGGGGGTTGAGATGAGTAAAAATCCAATCAAGGACGCAGTGCGTATTCAGCAAGAAGATTTTTCTCAGGATGAGGAAATCAATGCGCTCAAAGCGGGTTCGAAACGCATAGGTGGCATTGCTACGTTTCTGGGCTGCGCACGCAATTTTTCCGAAGGGCGCGACGTTTCTGAGATCAGCTTCGATGCTTACGGAAGCATGGCGCTGTCCGAGATGACGCAATTACGCAGCGATGCCATCGAAAAATTCGGTTTGTTGGACGCGCGCATCGTGCATCGAATCGGGACGGTGCAGGGCGGCGACAATATTGTATTCATCGCGGCGGGTGCGGAACATCGCGTCGCCGCGATGGAAGCGTGCCGCTGGATGATAGACGAACTGAAAGTGCGTGTGCCTATCTGGAAAAAAGAGGTCACGCCGCAAGGTGATTCGTGGGTGGTGCCACATCCATGAGCACTAGGATCATCAGCATCGTTGGGCACTCCGGTTCCGGCAAGACGACCTTGGTAGAAAAGCTCATCCGCGAGCTGAGTAGCCGGGGGCTGCGCGTAGCCACCATCAAGCATGCCCATCACAAAGTGGAGCTGGATACACCCGGCAAGGATAGTACCGCTACAAGAACGCTGGTGCGGTGATGAGCATGCTATTAACCCGCGACGCGCTACAACTGGTGGCCGATGCCCAGTTGGCTGCGCGTTTCCTCGACGAGACGGATATGGTGCTGGCGGAGGTGTTTTCCCACTCCACGGGTTTGAAGATCGAAGTATTGCGCCGTGAGTGCGGCAAGCCACTGCGTTGCAGTGTGGAAGATGGCCTGATTGCCATCGTCACCGACATGAATGAGGTTTATCCGCAGCTGCCGCATTTCGGGTTGGAAGACATCGCCGCTATTACCCAGTTCATGCTTGATCACAAATGATTTCAGATTGCACAGCACTCATTCTGGCGGGCGGCGAGTCGCGACGCATGGGGCAGGATAAAGCGAATCTCGTGTTCGATGGGCAGACACTACTGCACAGCGTAACAGCCGCCATGCAACCGTTGTTTGTTGAAGTTATGCTCAGCGTGCGACAGACGCGACACGAGATCGATTTGCCGCAAGTCTGTGACGATGCTTCGCACGTTGGGCCGTTGGCCGGATTGGCTGCTGGGTTGGAAGGTGCAGCTACACCGTGGATATTCGCAGTAGCCTGCGATATGCCTTTCATCAATGCTGCGCTGGTTGAATATCTCGCACGGCAGCGAGGAGATTATCAGGCAGTGGTGCCGATGGTGCGCGGCTACCCGCAACCACTTGCGGCGTTCTATGCGGCAAGCTGTTTACCCGCCGTGCGCGAGTGTCTGAACGGCAATGGAAAACACAGTCTGCGCGCCTTGCTCGAAGGCTTGCAGGTGCGTTATGTGAATGAAGCAGAAATACTGGAAGCAGATCCGGATCTGGCTAGTTTTTTTGACTTAGATACGCCACAGGATGTGGCATTGGCAGAGAATCGAAGGGAACGTAAATAATGGAACATTTGCAGGTGAGCGAGGCGCTACGCGTCATTCTTGAATCGGTGTCGATAATCGGTGTCGAATCAGAGAGGTTGCAAGAGTCATTGGGGCGTGTACTGGCCGAAGATATTCGTGCTAACCGTGACCTGCCACCTTACGACGTGTCAGGGATGGATGGTTTTGCAGTGAGTAGTATGGATTTGGCGAATGGGCAGGCAACGCTGGAAATCATCGAGGATATCAAGGCCGGTGATATGCCGACCATGGCCGTGCAAGCCGGTCAGTGCGCGCGCATTATGACCGGTGCACCGATGCCGCAGGGGGCGGACGCGGTGATCCGTGTGGAAGATACGCAAGAGGCATCGGCGAACAGCGTGAGAATAAGCAAGGCGGTGAAAGCTGGTAATGACGTGCGTCCGCAAGGCGAGAATATGCGCTACGGCGATGTAGTGCTGAAGGCAGGCACCGAAATTACACCCGGTGTGGTCGGCGTATTGGCGACGGTAAAGGCGACGAAGTTTGCTGTGTATCGCCGCCCGCGTGTGGCGATCCTGTCAACCGGCAACGAACTGGAAGGCATGGGTGACCCGGTCGATCCGAACAAGATACCCAACTCCAACAGCTACGCGCTGATGGCGCAGGTGCAGGCGCTTGGCATCGAGCCAGTGCTGCTCGGCATCGCGCGCGACGACCCTGCGGAACTGGAAGAGTACCTGCGGCGCGGACTGGAATGCCACGTATTGCTGGTTTCTGGCGGAACATCGGTGGGGATGCACGACTACGTGCGTCCGACCATCGAGAGGTTGGGCGTGCAGATGAAGTTCTGGCGTGCGGCGATCCGCCCCGGTCATCCGATTGCGTTTGGCACAACCGGCAAAACAGTGATTTTCGGGCTGCCCGGTAATCCAGTTTCCAGCATGGTTTGTTTTGAAGAATTTGTAATTCCCGCATTGCGTAGCATGATGGGAACCCCGCGTTTGTACCGACGTACCGTGCCTGCCCGTCTGGCGCATCCGATCAATATGCGTCCGGGGCGCACCGAGTTTATTCGCGTGCAACTTTCGCGCGATGAAGACGGCTACGTTGCCAGTTCCACCGGCACACAAAGCAGCGGGGTAATGTTGTCCATGGCGAAGGCGGACGGCTTACTGGTTGCTCCTTCGGATAGCAGCGGACTGGAGGCAGGGGAGCAAGTCACCGTTCAACTGCTGGACGGAACAGTCTTTCAGAGTGAAATTGGTTTTAAGGAGTAATGAATATGCCTAACAATGTGAATCTCAGTAAGCGGCGCCTCTTGATCGCTGCCACGACAGCAGCGGGCGGGGTGCAGCAGTGGGGGCGAGCGCACCCTTCGTGTTGAGCCTGATGCCGAGCGAGCGCGCCAAGGCGTGCTGCCGAGTACGATGCAGCTATTGCCGATCTGACCAACTACCTGGTTTTCATGAGCGATCCGTCTAAATTGGTGCGTGACAAGCTTGATTATATTGTGCTGAGCTTCCTGTTCGTGCTCTTTGTATTGATCTATGCACTGAAGAAAGAAGTCTGGAAGGATATTCGCTAACACGGAGTTGAAACACAAAGAATCAATGAATCAATTGACTTTGCGGGACAGATAAAACAACCACGGATTGAACTTGCTTGATTCAGAAAACCAGCTTTTAATTTAACATTAAATTGGGTGTAAAAAATGAGTGACTATGAACTGACCTCAAGTGGTCGTCTAAAAAATTTATCACAGTGGAGCGAAGCTGCAGCAACTTGGCTGGCAAAGCGCGAAAATTTAACATTGACCGATGCGCACTGGGAAATCCTCAACCTGATGCGCGCTTATTACGAAAATTACAATATTTCACCGATCCGTAAACTACTAAAAAAGGAGATTCGCGAGAAACTCTGCGATGCCAAGGCAGAAGACAGCTATCTGGATAAACTGTTTCCTAATGATGTACTTGCGCAGGGTACGCGTATTGCAGGGCTGCCGATCCCGCTTATGGATGTAGAGATTGAGCATGCACCAGCTGTCGTATCGTCTTCATCAGTGAATAAACCGGTAGCAGAAGTAAAATTTTTTGTAGGTTTCATTCCCTTTGAGGGCAAGCAGATTCCGGTCGAAGCAAAAGGAAATCTGTCCAACTTGGATGACTGGAGTGAACCACTGGCAATTTTCATGGCTAAGAAGGAGGGTATTGAACTCACGCCCGCTCACTGGGAAGTGATTCATTTCCTTCGCAGGTTCTATTTCAAATATGGTTTGACACCGATGGTGCGCCTGTTGATGAAGAACTTGCGGGATGATCTGGATGCCACCAAGGGTAGCAAGGAGTATGTCTATAATCTGTTTCCGGACGGCCCTTCGCGTCAAGGATCTCGTTTTGCAGGCTTGCCTGAACCACAGGGTTGTATTGAAGATTGACCTTCCAACGTGGAAGGTGTTGTGTAGTTTGCAAGAAATTTTCAATCGTGCGAATTGGTGGGCATTTTTTTATCTGTTCCCCTAAAAAAAATGATTTATTGCCGTTACATACTGACTGTAGCGGGATTTTCCCGTGCTAGCGCATTACCCGAGAGGGGATAAATAAAAATGAATAATTGGTGGAGTGAGCTTTCGCTGAAAAACAAGTTGCAAATACCCATCCAGCTCATTCTGCTGGTGATTATGATGTTGGCGCAACGCGTGGCACTGGACAAGTTTGAGCAGAGCGTGCTGGAAGAAACGCGGCAAAAGGCGGTCGTTTCTGCCGATGGTGTGCTGAACGGTTTGAACATGCTGATGCTTAACGGCATTATCAGCGATGCTGGACAACGTACTTTGTACGTCGAGAAAATGGGCGCATCGGACAAGGTGCTAAATCTTCGCGTCATCCGCCACAAGCCGGTGCAGGATCAATACGGCCCGGGGTTGCCGTCCGAACAGGCCGCAGATGAAATGGATCGTATGGCGCTGACATCCGCCAAAGAACAAAGCAAATTGCTTGACCAAGACGGGAAGCCTTCGCTGCGTGTCGTCGTGCCGCTCATTGCGAAAAAAGATCTTCGTGGTACCAATTGCCTGACGTGCCATTCCGTAGCGGAAGGCACGGTGATCGGTGCGGCCAGCATTACGCTGGATATTACTGCTGAGCTCAACGTGATGCGCAAAGCCAATATAGTCACGTGGGGCGCGCAGATTATCATTCAGATTTTCCTGTATTTCGTGATTGGCTGGGTGATCAGTTTCGTCACCCGTCCGACACGTGAACTGCAGCAGGCCATGCTGGTGATGCAGGCCGATGGCGATTTGTCCAAGCGCGTGACTGTGCGCAGCAAGGATGAAATCGGTCAGACCGCAACCGCCTTCAACGAATTGATCGATGGATTTTCCAACATTATCCGGCAGGTGTTGTCAAATGCCGGCACCGTGTCCAACACTGCTGCGCAACTGTCCGCGGCCTCGTTGCAAATTGCGCAGGGCTCGCAGGCGCAAAGCGAAGCGGCCGCTTCCACTGCAGCTGCGGTGGAGCAGATCACTGTGAGCATCAATTCGGTTGCTGCCAATACCGAGGACGTGCGCAAGTTGTCCGAGCGGAGCTTGCACCAGACCAAACAAGGCAATCAGAGCGTCACGGCAATGATCGGCGAGATTAGTCATGTGCAGGGGGCGGTCAATCAAATCGCCGGGTCGGTCAAGGAATTTGTCGACAGCACCCGCGCCATTGCCGGCATGACCCGGCAGGTGAAGGAAATTGCCGACCAGACCAACCTGCTGGCGTTGAACGCGGCCATCGAAGCGGCGCGCGCCGGCGAACAAGGCCGCGGCTTTGCGGTGGTAGCGGACGAGGTGCGCAAGCTGGCGGAAAAATCCGCGCAGTCGGCTAGCGAGATCGATCAGGTCACCAGCTCTCTGGATCAACAATCTACGCATGTTGAGGCCACCGTCCAGGCCGGCTTGCGCTCCCTGCAGGCGATGCAGGAGCAGGTGGAACGTGTCTCCACGGTGTTGACCAAAGCTGGCGAGGCGGTCACGCAATCAAGCCACGGGGTGAACGAAATTGCGGCATCAGTCGGCGAGCAGAGTCTGGCGAGCGCCGAGATTGCACGCAACGTGGAGAAGATTGCGCAGATGTCGGAAGAGAACCATGCGGCAGTGGAATCAAATTCCCGGGACATCATGTGTCTGGAGCAATTGTCCAAAGAGTTGCAGGTTGCGGTGAGCCGGTTCAGGGTGTAGGGGCGAATGGCTTTTGCCCGCACTGGTCAGATACGTAGGTCGGAAAAGCACAACGCCTTCAACGCTGTATCGGGCAGACAAGATAGAGTAATTAAAACAAGGAGAATTAAAATGGGTTCATTAAGCATTTGGCACTGGTTGATTGTATTGGTAGTGGTAGTACTGATATTCGGCACCAAAAAACTGGGAAACATAGGCAAGGATGTGGGTAGCGCCGTCAAGGGCTTCAAGGAAGGAATGAAGAGCGACGAAGAAGCGCCCAAGCAAGTCAAGGATGATGGCAAGACCATCGAAGGCGAAGTCAAAGAAAAATCTCACACCAAAACTTAAAGTCTCACACCACTATGTTTGGAATTGATTTCCCGGAGTTGGTGGTCATCGCAGTGGTTGCCCTGATCGTCATTGGACCCGAACACCTGCCCAAGGTGGCGCGAACAATGGGCCACCTGTGGGGACGCGCCCAGCGTTATGTCAACGGCGTCAAGGCGGATATTTCACGCGATATGGCGCTGGATGAGTTGCGTAACTTGCAGCAACAAGCGCAGCAGGAAGTCGCCAGCGTTGAACAGTCAGTGACGCAGGCCGCGCAAGAGTGGGAGCAGCAGGTGAAGGAATTCGAGAGCGATGCAACGCCAACCAAACACGAGTTTCCTGGCCAGGCGATAGCCAGCAAAGAAATGCCAAGGCACGAAATAATTGAAGAGCAGCCGTCTGAGTTGGCTGCAGCGCCTGAGCAGAAAGAAACGCCTAAAATCTGATGAGTACCAGCCAGAATATAATTGCCCACCTGATTGAGTTGCGAAAACGACTGCTGTATTCCGTTGTGTCGCTATTGCTGGTATTTTTTTGCCTGTTCCCAGTAGCGGTTCGATACGACCTTCTGCCGCATGGGCAGCGAAGCCGGAAATTGAGGCGAAAGTGACTAAAAGGCGGTGGTCGCCGCCTCATGGCGCACGCCCTCGATGCGCACTTCCACGCCGCGAAGAGAAAATATCTGGGTGGGTGTAACGCGCTCAATGCCTTTTATTATGCAGGCCGACAAGGCCGCCAGCAACAACTCGGCTGGATTAAACGCATCTGCACGGCCGGCAAGGTTGGTATCCAGCGTGATGTCTCCGGCCCTGCAATGCGCCGGGCTGCCGTGCGCATCGACACGCACGGTTTCCACGTGGAAGGTCATTTTCGGGTTTTCCATGTCGTAGCTCCTGTCAGATAAAAAGCCATGTTCTGTCTGTTGCGACTTTCTCTGCATTCGCCGTAGATCACAGAAAAGCATTGGTCAAAAAAAAAGTTGTACGACTTGCTACAGTGTGAACAACAAAGTGGTGTAGTTGGTTTTCAATCAGGTTGCAACCAAGTGCAAGGCGGAGGCTGTTTCTTTTTCGTAACACGAAGGTGCGACGTTACGTTTTTTCCACCCCTTTATTTTTTGTTGACCCATCTTTTCTCACTTAAAATCAACTTATTGCCTTGTGCTGTCGATATGGCACGCTCCTTGCTTGATCATATGCGTAGTTTATGAACAAGAGAGAGTGTACCAATATGCCTCGGTAGCCATGACGAGGCATTCTAATCGTGATTATAAGGAGAAGACATGAAGCAGAACGAAAATCCCAGCCGCCGCGACTTTTTGACTGCCGGCGCCGCTACCTTGGGTGGGGTCGCCTTGGCCTTGGCCGGAGGTGCCGAAGCGGCGCCGAGCACTGTGGCGCGTCTGGCCGATGTGCAGCCGGGCAAACCCGTAAGCTTTAACTATCCCGGCGACGATCCGGCCTATCTGGTAGACCTTGGTCGCGCGGTGGCGGGCGGCATCGGGCCAAGGCACTCCATCGTCGCCTACAGCGCCCTGTGCCAACACATGGGCTGCCCGGTCAATTACGACGACAAGACCGGCCACTTGGTCTGTCCCTGCCATGCCAGCCGCTTCGACCCGGCTAAGAACGGCGATGCAGTGGAGGGTCCCAGCACCCGGGGTTTGCCGCGTATTCAGCTGCGGCTATCGGGCGACGCCATTCAGGCCGTCGGCATTGAACAGGGCGTGGTCTATGGCCGCGCCTGCAACCAGGGTTGAGGAGACATCATGAGTGATAAGATCGAAGTGAACGAGAAGGATTTCAATATTGGACGGCGTGCCTTTCTGCGCCAAGGAACCTTGGTCGGCGCAGTGGCAGGTGCCTTGGCGGTGCCTGGTGTGGCGAGCGCCAAAGCCCCTGAACACTGTATCGAATTGCCGCCGGAGCATGCGAAAACATTCAACACTACCTGCCAATACTGCATGGTGCAGTGCGGGTACAAGGTCAAGGTCTGGGAGCGCGGCACGGGTCGTCAGCCCGCCGGCACCTACACCGGCCCCTTGTCGGGCGAATGGCTCTCCCCCTCGATGGTGGTTCCTGCGGAAACCGGCGGCAAGAAGGTGTTCATCGCCGTCTACCCGGACAAGGATTGCGTGGTAAACCACGGCGACCACTCAGTGCGCGGTGGCACCAATGCCCAGACCCTGTTCTCCAAGAACCTGCCCTCGGCGAAAAAGCGCCTCACCCAACCCATGATCCGCAAGGGTGGCAAGGGCAGTCCGCTGGTAGCAGTGAGCTGGGACGAAGCCATCGCTTTCACCGCCGACAACCTGAACCGGATCAAGAAGAAACATGGCCCAGACGCGCTGGGCCTGATCTGGGGCGATTGGCTGTGGTCCATGCCCACCCATGCCATCCTCAAGCTCTGGTTCGAGGGCATTGGCTCCTCCAGCCATGCCGGCAACGGCTGGTTCTTTGACGAGGAAAGCTCTGGCGTGTCGCATGCTCTGGGCTCAGGCACCCGCTCATTCACCGAGGAGGACTTCGAGCAGACCGGCCTGTTGTTTACTGCAGGTACCAACATCTGGGCCAACGGCACGGTCTGGTACAACCGCTTCTATATGAACAACACCGGTGCGAAGCAGATCGTGGTAGATCCTCGGCGCACCGCCATGGCACGCCATGCCGAGGAGCGCGGCGGCCTGCACCTGATGATCCGCCCCGGCACAGACTTCGTGCTGGGCACGGCGCTAATCCAGGAGGTGCTGCGCCGCGACGCCTGGGATAAGTCCTTCGTTGACAAATGGGTCAGCGGCTTCGACGTGCTGCGCAAAGTCGCCATGGAGGATCGCTTCTCGCCGGAAAACGCGGCCAAGGTGACCGGCGTGCCGGCGGACAATATCCGTGCCGCCGCCGATCTGATGATTGCCAACCGCGGCAAGACCATGGTGCTGCACGAGAAGGGCATCCAGCACCAGATGGCCGCCTTCGAGAATCAGCACGCCTATACCTGTCTGGGGATCATCCTGGGCAATGTGGGCAAGCCCGGGGCATGCTCCTCTCGCGCCGGCGGCCACCCCGGCGGCACCTGGGCATGGCCCAAGGAGCCCGCCAGCCGCGAGCACAACCCGGACATCCTCAAGGGCCTGCGCGACGGCAAGGTTAAGGCCATGTGGGCCTTCGGCAGCAACATCTACAAGCAAATTCCCGATCTCAACCGGCACCGTCCCCTCATCGGCAAGACCTTCTTCATCGTCCAGGATCGCATCATCACTGAGATGAATAAGGACGCGGATGTCATCTTCCCGGCCGCCACCTGGGGCGAGACCGACACCATCGTCTCCAGCGTCACCCGCCGGGTGCGCCTGCAGCAGAAGTTCATGGATCCTCCTGGCCAGGCCAGGCCCGACTGGTGGATCGTCGCTCAGGTAGCGAAGAAGATGGGCTACGCGGGCTTCGACTGGAAGGACGAAGTAGCGGTGTGGGACGAAATCCGCTCCAAGAGCGGCGACGTGCGCGACATGAGTTGGGACAAGCTCAAGGCCGCCGGCACCAATGGCCTGCGCTATCCCTACGTGGACGGCAATTCGCCGCCCCGGCTCTACGGCGACGAGATGGAGGCCCTGCTAGGCAAGCGTTTCTTCACCAAGGACAACAAGGTACATGTGGAGGAGATGGCTCTTGTGGGCAAACTCGATCCCAACCGCTACGAGTGGTCCGGGGTCAATGGCGAGCACCCCCTTATGGCCTTTGACTTCCGTTTGGACGAGCTGTGGAACACCGGCTACACTTATTGGGACAAGCCCACCGTCTCCAGCCGTACACCGGACGCCTATCTGGAGATGAACACCTCGGATGCCGGCTCCCGCAGCATTCGGGACGGCGACTGGGTAGTGCTCAAATCGCGTTACGGCGAATGCCGCGCCCGTGCCCGGGTGCATGACGGCGTGAGTCCGGGCAGCGTGGGCATGACGGCGCTGTTCCCCAAGGCAGCGCAGGAGTTCAACTATGTGTGCCCACCCGACGTCAGTCCCATCAACGGCAATTTCGTCACCATGGTGGCGGTGCAAGTGCTCCGGGTCTGAGTGCGCACGTAGCGACGTTATCTCTTGTTGAGCCGGCCGAAAGGCCGGTTTTTTTTCTACTTTACCCATTACAATCAGATCAGGCCGCACACGGCGCTTGACGACAAAACGCCGGATGAGTTTTACTACGTCAACCAGCCCACACTGCCTAAATCAGCGTAAGCATTAACCATAAGGCTTCTACTTAAGAAATGGTAAATACTGTCCAACCAAGCGGAGCCACCTCTCTAAGCTATTTAGATCGAGTCCAGCCTTTCCTGTTGCTGGCCTCCATCGCCTTTGCACTGGGCGTTGCGCATGTTGCGCCCGCATCTGCACATGGACTGGCTCCGCTCGTCACGACAGGTGTGTTTCTGGTGATCTATTGCATCATGTTCGGCGTAAGCGGGCGCGATGTCATGCGGGCTTTCGTGCGCAGAAAGCTCACGGTGCTCACCGTCGGCATCAATTTCATTGCATTTTTTAGCCGGTTGTTATTTCTGTTCATAATATGTGGCTGTTTGCTTGTTCCGGCAACGTGTGCGGAGGCGGGGGAACTGCGCTTCGGCGTCACCCAGGCGATGTACGTCAAGGATTCGCTACTTTATGATCGCTGGGCTGGCTATCTAAGTGAGCATCTCGGACTGACAGTACGTTTTGTTTTTCGCCGGAGCTATCACGACATGCAGGAAATGCTGCAACGAGGCGACCTCGATCTGGCTTGGGTGTGCGGCTATCCCTACGTCCAGGGGGAGGCGGATGGCTATCTGCGCTATATCGCCACGCCGCTATTCCAGGGCGAGGCGAATTACCGCATTTATCTCATCGTTCCGGCTACCAGCAAGGCCGCCTCGATCGAGGATCTGAAGGGCAGCATCTTTGCTTTCTCCGATCCTGATTCGGTGAGCTTTCGCGTCGTGGCCGCCGGTCTCCTGACCAACGGGCAGCCCATCACCGATTTCGACAGTTTTTTCCGCATTCATCTCTTTACCTTCGGCCATGCGGAAACGATCAGGGCGGTGGCGGACGGCGTAGCGGACGGAGGCACGGTGGACAGCCAAGTGTGGGATGCGCTGTCCGGCGTATCGCCTGAACTGACGCGCCGAACCAAAATTGTGGCGCGGATCGGCGATTTCGGGTTGCCGCCCATCGTGGCATCGGCCCGTATGAAGAGAAGCCAGAGAGACCGGATTGCATCGGCGTTGAAGGAGATGTCGCGCGACTCGCTCGGCCAGGCCATTCTGGGCGATCTGCTGGTGGATCGCTTCAATACCTTCAATGACGACCTGTACCAGAGCATCCGGCTTCTCGGACTCGATAGCGGGCAGCATTCCCGTGCCGGAGCGGCGCCATGAAAACCCCTCAGGTCTGGATCAAGCGCAGGAGCCTGAGCGTCAAGCTGCCGCTGGCGGTGATAGCACTCGTGTATGGCGTCGCGCTCGTATCAGGCCTGGCCGCGCAATGGCGTGAAGCGCGCGTTGTCAGGGCCGCCCTGGAGGACGGCGCGAAACAACTTTCCTCTTCGCTTGCGCTGTCCAACGCGGAGTACATGGTGCATCTGGATTACTGGGCGATGTATTCGAGCCTGCGTCGCCAGGTGGATGCCATCGACAGAAGCCTGACGCCCCTGATCTTCGGCGCCATCGTCGATGTGCGCGGTACACTCATGGCGCACACTCAGCCCGACCTGCATCGGATCGGCCAGTCCCTGGCGGAGGCGGATGCCTTTCTGGACAGCGCCGATAGCGCGGAGGTCAGATACGGCAGCCTGAACGACCGCAACGTGCTTCTTGCCAGCGCGCCCGTGGAGTACGGGGGCAAGCGCATTGGTTATGTCTGTCTGGCGTACGATACGGCGTTCATTCAGGAAAAAGTCCTTGCCTCGATCTTTCAGATCGGCGCCATCGCGACTTTTCTTGCGGTTGTTGCCAGTTTCCTCGGCTGGTGGTTGTCGCGGCGCATGATCAGGCCGCTGGATGATCTGAAGGACGCCATCGACAGGATTCGCTCGGGCCAAGTTGCCGAAGTCGAGCCGCTACCAATCCAGGAGCGCGACGAAATCGGCAGCGTGACGCAAGCGTTCAACGAAATGGCTGAGCAGTTGAAGGAAAGGGAGACTCTCAGCAACCAGCTTTTCGTGAGCGAGAAGCTAGCGGCGATCGGGCGGCTCGTGTCCGGCATCGCGCATGAGATCAATAATCCGCTCGGCGGAATGAAGAATGCTGTCGAGACATTACGAGTTTTCGGTGACGACCCGGTCAAACACGAGGAGAGCTTACGCTTGATCTCCATGGGGTTGCAGCATGTCGGCGATGTCGTCGAGGCACTCCTGCTTCAGCACCGCGGACAGGGACGTATCGTACTCTGCGATCCGCACTGTCTGGATGACTTGTTCCTGCTTATCCGCCATGAGTGCGATTCGCGAAGGATTGCAGTTAGTTGGACCAACGACATCACGGGGTCATTTATGATGGCGCGGACGCAACTTCAGCAGGTGCTGACCAATCTGCTTACCAATGCTGTCAACGCCACGCCGGAGGGGGGGCGAATTTTGTTTATTGCACGCGAAACCGCCACGGCGCTGTTATTTTCGGTCGGGGATTCCGGGCGCGGCCTATCACAGGAAGATCTGCAAAAGGTATATGAGCCGTTCTACACTACCCGCCCTGAAGGAACCGGGCTGGGTCTTTGGGTCAGCCTACAACTTGTACAGTCTCTGGGAGGGGCCATAGAGGTGGACAGTATCATGGGGGCGGGCACCACATTCCATGTAATAATACCCAAAGTGCAACTAAATATGTCGGAGAAAAGGAACGATGAAACTGTGGCTGATTGAGGACGATCCGATCATGGGCCAGAGCCTGTTAACGCACCTGCGCGGACTGGGGTTTGCGACCGACTGGCATGTTTCAGGCATGAGTGCCGTTGATGCCGCCGCAACAGAGAGTCCCGATGTTGTTATCTGCGATATACGTCTTCCGGATATGACGGGAGAGGATCTATTCCTTGCCCTGCGTGGCCGCTGCCTTGGAGCGTCCTTTATCGTCATCACGGCTTTTGGCACGGTAGAACAGGCAGTAAGGATGGTCAAGGAGGGGGTCGAGGATTATTTGACCAAGCCATTCGAAATGTCGGCCTTGGTTGACAAAATCGAACGCCTGCTCAAGCGGCGGCGTGACGAGCAGCTTGTCCATGAACTGATCAGCGACCTGCGGGAAAGGATGGGTTCCGGCAAGATCGCACTCGGTGTGAGTCCGCAGATGCTGCAAATCGAGCAGACTATCAAGAAAGTATGCAGCCTGAATTCTACATTATTGATCACAGGAGAAACCGGCACAGGCAAGGAGGTCGTTGCCAGCCTGTGCCATTACCTGAGTTCCAGGGCACAGGCGCCTTTCGTGAGGTTGAACTGCTCGGCCTTTCCTTCCACGCTGCTGGAATCCGAATTGTTCGGCTACGAAAAGGGAGCCTTTACCAGCGCAGACCGGCGCAAGATCGGCAAACTCGAAGCGGCCAATGGCGGCACACTGTTTCTCGACGAGATAGGCGAGCTGTCCAATGATGTGCAGGTCAAGCTGCTACGGGTACTCCAGGAACGCGAATTCGAGAGGCTGGGTGGCAATGTCGCTATACCGCTGAATGTCCGCCTGCTCACTGCAACGCATCGCGATATGCGGGAAGCAGTGCGGAATGGTTCCATACGGGAGGATTTTTATTATCCTAAAAATGTGCTCGAGA
>JAJXUF010000222.1 GCA_021783175.1 Pseudomonadota bacterium | reverse complement strand
AATTGACCGCAAAGTGATATGTAGTTCCGCACGTTAATCCTGAAATATTTTGGCTAATATTAGCCGTCGAGCTTTGGGATACCGTGGAAGCGCCCGTTGTGTTTCCATAGGAGCTAGTCGTTCCCCACACAAAGTAGGCGCTAACAGTATAGGTGCCGCTAGTATTAGTTACATTCGAATTTAATGTGGCACTATTCTGGGTAATGTTGGTAGCCGTTGTTGTATTTACATAAAATGCAGCATTGGCACTGCCATCCATCACCATAAAAAGCGCAATGGAAGTTATGAATATTCGCAGTGCTGATTTGATGCCGTTTCTCACTTTTGCTCTCCCAAAAATTATTTAGCAATGCGACCTAGGGCCTGAGAGGCGTGCCCTAATAGCTGCATTTCTCGTTCCCATAGCAATCCGAATTGGCATTGCATTGAAAGCCAACACCTAACGACTACTTTCAGGAAAACTTTAGAGAAAACCGGGGTGACTTATGGGTTTGATGATTACGCAGATTATGCCAATCAGCATTGAGGCGAAGCAGCAAGAACTTGGTAGTCCGTATAGCCCTCCGCACCGCCCCCGTACAGCTTGTCGGCAAGAAGATCATTCATTGGAGCATCCTCCCGCAGGCGCCTGACGAGATCCGGGTTGCTGATAAAGAGCTTGCCGAACGCGACGAGGTCAGCTTTGCCGTTCGCCACTGCCTCCATGGCCAGCTCTCGGTTATAGTCATTGTTGACTATCCAGGCGCCAGGAAAATGACTGCGGAGGGCGTCGTAATCGAAACTGACTCCGGCCGCGGGCGGCACGCGCGGGTCACCGGTCTCACCCTCGATGACATGGATAAATGCGAGCTTGAGCGGCGCAAGGCGTTCGACCACGTGGTTGTAGAGCGCCTGCGGGTTGCTGTCGAGCTCGGCAGTGCCGCCGAAGGTGGTCATCGGGCTCAGGCGGACGCCGGTCCGGCCGGCGCCAATGGCCTTGGCCACAGCCTCGGCCACCTCGACCGTCAGGCGGGCGCGGTTGGCGATAGCCCCGCCATAGGGACCAATGCGGTCGTTGATGCTGTCGCGCAGGAGCTGCTCCAGCAGGTAGGTGTTGGCTGAATGGATTTCGACGCCATCGAAGCCGGCTTCCATGGCACAGCGCGCGGCATGAACGTAGTCGGCGACCAGGCCGGGCAACTCGTCGTCGCGCAGGGCACGGGGCTTGGAGACCGGCACGAAGCCCTCCCGGGTGAAGGTCATCCCGTTCGACTGACAGTCGGTCAAGGACACCGGCGAGGCGCCTCCGGGCAGAAGCGAGACGTGGGAGATACGTCCTACATGCCAGAACTGGATAATCGTCCTGCCCCCACGGCATGCACGGCATCCGTGACCTTGCGCCAAGCCGAGACCTGTTCGGGCGAATAGATGCCCGGGGTGTCGAGGTAGCCCTGCGCCATGGGACTGATCTGGCTTACCTCGGAGATGATCAGGCCGGCCGTGGTGCGCTGACGGTAGTACTCAACCATCAGCGGGCCTGGCACGTTGCCGTAGACTGCGCGGTTGCGGGTCAGCGGTGCCATGACGATCCGGTTGAAAAGATGAATGTCGCCGAGCTGAAACGGGTCAAAAAGCGAAGGCATGTCGTGTTCTCCTAGTTATTATGTGTTGGCCACAGGGCTGAAGGATATGTAGGGCTCGGCACCCATTTTTCATGCTGGGAGGCTGGTAGGTCGAATATGACTTCGGCACATTGCCTCCTGCTTCAACAGACCTAAAGTATTTCAGAAATGTGACGTTGAGCATTTGCAGCCCTAAGGGCTAGCAATACGGCAAGGATGCCAGACTAGACTCATGAACGGAGCATTGGAATGTCCATTTCCGGGATTATTAATACCAATATCAATTCCCTGAGCACGCTCAACGCACTCAACAGCACTTCCAGCAATCTTTCCACTTACATCCAGCAATTGTCCACGGGCCAGCAGATCAACGGCCCTGCAGACAACCCCGCGGGTTACGCCATCGCCCAGCGCTTCACCACCCAGATCAATGGCTTGAACCAGGCGGTGTCCAACGGCAACCAGGCGGTCTCCCTGGTGCAGACGGCCACCGGCGCGCTGCAGAACGAAACCAACCTGTTGCAGCAAGTGCGTACCATTGCGGTGCAGGCCGCCAACGGCTCCAACACCTCGGCCGACCGCGCTTCCTTGCAGGGCGTGGTGTCGCAGTTGCTGGCGCAGGTGCAGACCATCGCCACGCAGACCCAGTTCAACGGCCAAAACATCCTGGATGGCAGCTTCTCCGGCCAGCAGTTCCAGGTCGGCGCCAATGCCAACCAGATCATCAACGTGTCCATCTCCAATTCACAAGCCAATGCTATCGGAGATTACACGGCCGGCGTGAATACGACGTCTGGCCCTTTTTCCCATGGCCTGGAATCTGTGACGAGTGATGGTTATGGATCTGCGTATACCCTGGGCTGGGCAACGTCAGGGGGTGGTGGTGTTGGGCCATATGGCATATACACCTCCGGCACGGTCCAGATTTCTGGCTCGGCAGGTTCCAGCAGCGTGACTGTGACATCTAATGACGAATCGGCAGCAAAAGTCGCCTCCAGCATCAATGCCATTACCCAAAGTACCGGGGTGACTGCTACAGCCAATACTAGTGTTGCTTTTGACGTAACCAGCGGATCGTTCGCCTTCTCGCTGAGCAACGGCACATCATCCACCCCAACCAATACCGTAAACGTCTCGGCCAATGTCACCAGCATTGACCCAACAGGATTGGGGGGGCTAGTCTCGGCGATCAATAACAACACGGCACAAACAGGTATAACCGCAAGCGTCAATACCAGCAACCAACTGGTGCTGACACAAAGTCAGGGTAGAAATATTTTATTATCTGGCTTTGGTGGGTCCGGAGCACTCGATAATTCCGGGAGTCCTGTTCTCTCGAGTGGGAGCCCAACATCGTTGATGGTGCAAGGCTTTGTTCAACTCCACTCGACCCAGGGGTTTTCACTTTCGGGAGGTTCAAACATCGGTCTGAATGACATCAGCACCTTGAACGCGGCCTCCACCGTAAACGTGTCGACGGTTCAGGGTGCCAATCAGGCTATAGCCATCATTGACAGCGCCATCAATGCGCTGAATCAACAAAATGGGTCGCTGGGGGCTATTCAAAATCGAGTCGAGGCGTCTGTGCAGAATCTGCAGACTACCGCGACCAATCTTCAGTCCGCGCGATCTGTCGTACAGGATGCAAATATTGCGGAATCCACTTCGCAGTTAACTAAATATCAGATACTGCAGCAAGCAGGCATTTCTACTCTCGCTCAAGCTAACGCGCTGCAACAGAGTTACCTAAAGCTTCTCCCCTAAACCGTCACCATCACGGCGTCCGATAGGCCTTCTAGAAGACTGGCCTCTCGGATGCCCAGTCAGAGGAATCGATGAAGGGCCGGTTGATGGCAGGCAGAAGAAGTATCTGCCTTGACAAACGACCGGCAACTTCAGGTTGGATGCTGTCTGTGCATTCCAAGTCAGAAACGACCGCAACTGGCCGGGAACAGCGCTCCAAGACGACCGTCAGCAGTCTCCACGAACTACTTCAATATGGAACGGCTCAATGGCGGCAGGGGCCGTAAGCCACGCCGTCGGCGCACTGCGCCAATGATCAGACCACAAAGGATGACTCCGGCTGTCGCAGCTCGATGGAAAGCTGGAAAGAAACGCCTGCCCTGTAGCCGGAAGGCGTGGCCCCGCTGCAAACCTACTGCAGCACCTGCATCTGCCCCGCCTCGCCACAGCTCAGGCAGCGTTCCTCGACGCCGAAGGCCTGGTTGCTGCAGGTGCGTCCGCGATTCTGCTTGCAGCCGGTGTGGCCGCACTTGGCGCACTTGTACAGCGTGCCCCGGCAGGTCAGGCCGTAGCCCGTGCGGGTGCCGGTGCAGAGATTCATGTCGGACTTGAGGGCTTCGTAACGCATCTTGCTTCTCCTGGTAGGGTGCCCCGTGCGCTCAGCGCTCAGACGGGCTGAAATTGCTGAGATGGCCTTCGCGCGCTGCCTGGGCGCGGGCCTGGCGGACGACCTGCTGGCTCTTGCCCGGCGAGGCGGGCAGGGACACGCGCTTTTCCAGCGTGGTGCTGCCGCAAGCCGGGCATGCGGCCTGGGAAGACGAGGTCACCAGGGCCTCGAAGTCGTGCTGGCAGGCACTGCAGCGGTATTCGTAGATGGGCATGGGCGGCCTCTGTAGCAAAGACGACAAAGAAGACTCTGTTGCCCATGGATGCAAAAACGGTGCCGTCCACGGCGGCCCCCGATGCGATTCGCCCGCGCCGCCCTCAGATGAACCAGAGGTCGCTCAAGCGCCGCTCGCTGGCCGGCGCCGGCGCGGGAGCGGCGTCGAGGGCGCGGAACAGCGCGCAGCGCCGGAAGGTGTCCAGGCCGGGCGCGATGCCCTTGCGGCGGGAGTATTTGGCGACCAGCTTGGCCAGTCCCTTGATGTCGCGCCCGCTCGCCGCGGGGAAGAGTTCCACCAATTCGTCCAGCAGCGATGCCTCCAGCTCCAGCCCGAACTGCTCCGCCATCACCTGCCAGATGCGGCGACGCGCGGCACCGTCCGGCGCTGTGTATTTGATGAGGGCGATGCAG
>JAJXUF010000054.1 GCA_021783175.1 Pseudomonadota bacterium | reverse complement strand
GATTCGCGCATCTCTTTCACCGCTTCTTACAGCACTTTGCTGTTATGGCTGGCAATTGCTGGGAAGCGTTACCGACCGAAACGCAGATCGGACACTGTCGTCGATTCGACTATTTGATTGTAGAGTGACGAGTGTCCGGCGTTTTCCGTGTGCCGCATTTTTTGTCACTGCTCACCCCCGCATCTGTGGAACTAACCCTTGCGGAAGCTCGCTGAAAATCCTCTCGTGCCTTCTTGCTGCGGAAGATCGCTTGCCAAGATGACGGTGTGCCGCAACCAACGCATTCAAGGTGCATCATTCAGCCATTACGGGAGTGACACCACGATCAATTAATTTAGACTGCTGTGGTGTTGCGTCGTTCCCGGTCCGCGTTGACCGTGTCCCGGTTTCCGCATCTAGAGCCAGCGCCTGACCAGCCGCCGTTTCGCGCCGCATGGCGCCGGTTTTATCCAACGATCAGCATCAACAAAGTAAATTAATTGCACCAGGGAATACCGCCCTTTTGCTGCCAGTGGGTCTTACCGAAGGCCATCGGTCCGTCATAATTATAAGAAGATGCGCGCCAAGTATCTGTTTTGGCAGCGTTTCAATCTGGGTAACGACTATTGCCTCTGACTCGGACGATAAACAGCAGGAACAAGATTCAATGGTTCCAACCAAGCCTCAGGCCCGGTATTAGCCAAATAGAAGCTGGCCTCTCCTGGGTTCGTGCATAGGTATCGAATTTTTTGCCAATTGATGGGTGCAATTTCGTGCCTGCCGCAGATGTCGCCATTTAGATTCTTGCACCGGCGCTGGCCAAACCGGTTCTCCCCGTGGCTAACGTCTAAAAGGGGGTGGTTAAGTCGTTAAAACCGCCCCTGGGCCTGCATTCGGTGACCGGACGGCCAACCCTCGCCGGATACCTGGCTATTTTGGTATGGGATGCGGCCAGGCTTGCGTAGGCCATTTTCCTGTATATAATTGCAGTACTGTACAAATATACAGGATAGAAGAATGGATGCCTTGACGCCCCGCCAAAGCCAGATATTGCACATGATTCGCAGTTTCATGGAAGACTCCGGCCGACCGCCAACACGCCAGGAAATTGCCGCCGCGCTGGGATTCCGCTCGCCCAATGCGGCCGAAGAACACTTGCGGGCGCTGGCGCGCAAGGGCGTGATTGAGCTGGTTCCAGGCGCATCGCGCGGCATACGCCTGAAGGATGAGGGGCTCCCGGTGGTGGGTCGGGTGGCGGCGGGCAGCCCGATTCTCGCTGTGGAACACATCGAGGACCACTACCATATCGATGCTGCCTTGTTCCATCCGCGCGCTGACTATCTGTTGCGTGTGCGCGGAGACAGTATGCGTGATGCCGGTATCCTGAACGATGACCTGCTCGCGGTACATCGTACTTCAGAGGTCGAAAACGGACAGATCGTAGTGGCTCGAATCGGGGACGAAGTGACTGTGAAGCGCTTTCAACGCCGTGGAAACGAAGTGAGTCTGGTCCCGGAAAACCCCAATTTCAATTCGATCGTTATTGATCTTCGACGTGATGTTCTTGTTCTGGAAGGCATTGGCGTCGGTGTTTTGCGCAATGGCAAGCTGCGATGAATCTGTCGACTTCCATGCAAAGTGTCGGGGCCATACGAGGTGGCATTGACGGTTCGTTTGCGCGTGCGGTACCGACTGGTTTTGCGCAACTGGATGCGCTGCTACCATGCGGTGGTTGGCCGCTGGGCGCATTGACGGAAATTGTGATTCCCCATGACTGCAGTGGAGAACTGCAGCTGTTGTTGCCGGCGCTGGCGCGCATGAGCCGCAGTAACCGCTGGCTTGCTCTGGTGGCTCCGCCACGTGTTCCCGATCCGCGTGCACTGACGGCTGCCCAAATTGACCTTACACGGATGCTGCTTGTCCATCCACGTGCGCATGCTGACGGTTTGCTAGCTGTGGAGCAATCGCTGCAAGCTGGTACCTGCGCGGCGGTTGTGGCATGGCCTGCGTTACTGGATTCGGCCGCAGCTCGGCAGCTTCAGCGGGCGGCGGAGATCGGCGGAAGCTGCGGTTGGCTCTTTCGTCCGCAAGGCATAATGAATGCAGGTCGGGCGACAGCTTTATGCCTGCGTGTTTTACCGACCTCTGTTGGAGTGGACGTCTGTGTCCTGCAGCGTAGCGCTAGGCGTTGGACGGACCCGGTGTCGTTGGATCTGAGATTGAGTCAGGCATTGCCCGCGCGCGCATCTTCCGTTCCTTCCATGCCTGGCGCTTATTCCTGGCAATTTAGCGCCTGACGCGTTTGCCTGAGTTTGCGCGGTATCGCACGCGACAGCCAGAAGCGTGCGTTCGGATAGTATTGCTCCAAGATGTCGCTGAATTTCTCGCAAGGGCGCACCCCTTCACTAAGGAGTCACAAGGCGATACACCGGGATTATGAGCAGCGGCAGCAACATCAAATGCACGACGGGTGCTCCTGTCCGATCTGGGAGAACGGCAGAAAGGGAGGACGAACACGTCCCATCTGCTAATTTGGGTTGTACCACTCGACCACACCACCTCAGATAAAGCTAACGGAAAGAAAGACCGTGTGACATGTTCGAACTTGCCCGGAGAATGCCGTGGATTGCGAAGTGCAACCGAAACAGCGAATCCCCGGGCATATCCGCCGAAACCGCTACTCAACATCCTCCACAGTGAACTCTACGCCGCCGACCCATTTCGCCACCATGTTATAGACCCAGGCGCCGATAACGGACAAAATGAAACCAAATACGAGATAAGCGAAGGGCATCGCCAGCAACATGTCGAAGGGCAACGGGTGCCGCGGCCCGGGCAGGAAAGTACTGAAAAAAGCCATGACAACCACAAAGAAAATGCCCATAACGAAGTACATCAATGCCAACACTTTGGCGCTCTGAATCACCGATACGTGAAGTATCTGTCTTTTCATGGTTCCTCCCGCGATCTGAAACTTTGAAAGTGCCACATTCACATGCCATGCGTGCCGTGCAGATCGTGCGAATGCCGCAAGGAGTGAGCGTGGTCTTTTGTTAGGAATTTCTGGCTAGGAATCCCTCCTTTTTTATTATTACTTGGATTAATTGTAGCCTTCTGCGAGAGGCATTGCGCTCCGTTGCTCTCGACCGTTTTATGGCATCCCGCCGGTTCAAGTATTCAGCGCCACCGGCCATTGTTATTGTTCGCAGTTCGGCGCCCGGTTTAGCCGCCGCTCAGTGCCTGCACGATATGCACCGTATCCTGCTGAGTCAGTGGATGGGCTATGTCAAATACCTGTTCGCCGTTGACAAAGAACCTAATGTGCGGCCGCATTCCATCCTGCTCGTCGATCATGCGGAATCGCAAGCCTGGAAATTGCCGATCGAGATCGATTAGCAATTCACGCAGTGTCGTGCCGACGGCCTCGACTTCTTTTCCGGCCGTATACGAGAGAAGTGGGCTGGGAATTGCCACCTTCATGAGCTAACCCTGTTTTATCGAAAACATTCACCACTACCGCGAAGTCGGTTCAATTTACTTCCGCGATTTCGACGCCGTAAATTTCCGGGAGGTTGCGCGCAAGACAAGTCCAACGGCTACCTTCATCGCGGCTCATCCAAAGCTCGCCGCTAGTAGTCCCAAAATAGATTCCTACTGGGTCGAGTGCGTCTGCCGTCATAGCCTGACGCTTCACAGTCCACCAGGCCTGAGCGGCGGGCAGGCCGGAATCCAAGCGTCGCCAGACCTTGCCACCATTTTGTGTCACATATACGCAGGGCATTCCAGCTGGGCTTGTGCGTGGCCATACGCTGGTACCGTCCATAGGGAATACCCACACGGTATTCGCGTCGCGCGGGTGGACGACAATGGGAAAGCCGACATCGCCGACGCGTTTCGGCATGTTGCGACCGATCCTCACCCATTCGTCGGACGGTCGATCCAGACGGTAAATTCCGCAGTGATTTTGCTGATACAAGCGATCTGGATTGCTCGGACAAAGACGCACGCAATGGGGGTCGTGAAACGCAATATTGGATGCATCAAAACCCTCAACCACTTCCATGCCGCGGACCATGGGCGCCCAAGTACGTCCAGCGTCCATCGTTTCATGGACACCACCGCCTGACATGCCCAAATAGAGGTGTGCAGGATCGCGTGGATCCACGATGATCGAATGCAGTTTAGGTCCGTCGGGGGTGCCGTCCTGCACGCTACCCATCCATTGGCGATACTGCGGGTCGTCATTGATGATGGAAAATGGTTCCCATGAATCGCCTCCGTCCTCGGAGCGGAAAAGACCCTGCGGTGAAGTTCCGGCGTACCACACTTTTGGTTCGTTTGCGTGACACGGGGTAAGCCAGAAGGTGTGATCTACGACACGCCCTTTTTCGCCGTTGCGCATTTTGGTGAATGCCGGGGGTCGAGAAGCCTCCTTCCACGTGCGACCTAAATTCGTTGAACGGAAGACCGTCGGTCCGAGGTGGCCTGTTCGGACCGCCGCGAGCAGCGTCCTTCCATCGCGCGGGTCTAGCACAAGGTGATTGATGGTGTGGCCCAGAAAGTGTGGGCCGTCGACCTCCCAGGCCTTGCGCCCGCCGTCACTGTGGTAAAGCCAGGCACCTTTGCGCGTCGCAACCGATATGACGAGGCGGGTTTTTGGTCGTGCCGCCGCACTGCGCTTCATGCTGGAATTCGGTTTCTTCCTCTGAGCGGCCGATTTTCTTGTTCTGCTTGGCATTTGTAATTCTCCGTCTGTGTTCTTGCAAGCGCCGTTGGCCTGATTGTTTTACCCTGAAATGGCCGGTTGATGGGTTTAGCGCTTTTGGTTATCGCGCTGGCAGTTGCCATTGAAATGGTCATGTTCTGCTTCGCGTCTGTCACTCGGGCGGCGCGAGCCTACCTTGGCTTAGTGACGGAAATACGGGCAGAACTTGAACTCAATACATCGGCGTCGGGGCCACCGTCCCTTGCGGGATATCCATTTATCCGTGCTTGCTGCCTCTGTCGCTGGCGAACCCCGGCACTCCCGCGCCCGGATGGCGTCGGGCCAGTAATCCTCCGCAATGACTCCAGCCAAAACCCTAAGAAAATGCTACACCGCCTGCGATTGCGACCGGATGGCGTCGGGCCAGTAATCCTCCGCAATGACTCCAGCCAAAACCCTAAGAAAATGCTACACCGCCTGCGATTGCGAAGCGACATGTTTCCTGAACTGGCGATGCGACCGCGTTGCCCTCACCCGTATTGCGCGACTTCATAGGGGAAGCTGGTAGCTCTGCTGATCCGCCGTCACGTTGAGGACAGATTGATTACCAGTATTGGTGATGCTTGCGCTGAAGGAGCCGCTGTTGAACTCTATATTGTGGCCAATCTGGTCTCCCGTCCGCAGGTCGAAAATCGAGAGCACATTGTTAGAGGCGCCGGCACTGTTTGCGCCAGCAATCAGGGCTAACGTGCAATCGGGGCTAAAATACACCCGTGGAGCGAAGGTGTAATTGCCCTTCGACCCATCGACGGGAAAGCTGCGCAGCGCATGCGGTACCTGCGCCAGATCAATGAACGTAATTCGATACTGGGACGGCATACCTAGACGGGCGCCTTGTCCCGACAGCACTACCCCGACGTCCGAGGTGGGACAGAAACCGGCACCTCCCTGTTTTGTGTCAGGATCAAGAAAGAAACCAATCGGCGCACCGAGGGTTTGTGCGCCTTGGCGGAAAGTCGCGGCGTAGTCGGCCGGATCCGCGACTTGTTGGCCAGTGGAAATTGTGACGTTGAAGCGGTCGTCTGGAGAGCCAAGGTTCTGACCCACCAGCTGAAAGGCCGGATCAGCCGCGACGAACATACCGCTTTTGCGCGCTACCTTGAGCGTCAGACTCTGCTCGTGGACTTTGGCGAGGCTATCTATGTTCGCCCTACCGGTGATGTCTAAGGTGCGTGTCGTGAAAGCGGCATCCGCACCGACCGTCACGGTGAGCGTCCCGGTGCTTTGGCCGGATGCGATCGTCGGCGCGTTTGTCGAAACGCCGCTCGGCGCGGTGCTTGAGAACTCGATGGCGCCATTGAAGGAACCCGCACGTTCAACATTGACTGCTACCTGGCCGCTGCCGCCGCGTTCGAGCAACAGCGTTGTCGGTTGCAGGGAAAAGCCGAAGCTCCCCGATGCCGGTGACACTGTGAAGGTACGGGTAGTGCTGTGACGGTGGTAGTTCTGCAGGAGCGTGCTCCAGAGATCGCCGGAGACGCGAAGCTGGTGCGTACCGCTGGTCGGCGTAAGCTGGGCGACAGCACGATTGGTGACGTAATCAATACGAAACTGGTCAGTCACCACCTTATTATCCAAATGTGCCTGAAAAGTGCCGGATCGCATTTCCCCGTGCCACGTTACGTGCACCGGTACCTGCGATTGGTTGTTGCGTCCGATCCGCGGTATCTGGGTGCCCATGCAGCCGCCTAGCATGATTGCGAGCCCAACGGCAGTGAACGACATGGCATAGCGCATGTAACGTGATCTCCACGATTGTTATGGATGGCCTGCGGCAAAAACGATGTACCGCCGAGCTGGTCAGGATCAGCGAAACGCGCGATGGTTCGCAGGCAGGGCCCTATTCAACAATACAAGGTGTCCGTTAGGCAATACCGTTTGCGCCTGCAGAAACGACAATTTCGCGCAAAACGGAATCGAGTCTACTGGATGGTGTGCTTAAAGCGCTTAAAGCTTAGCCCCAAGGCCGCGACGCCGCTCAGCACGATAAAGCAGGTATATTCGAGGGTAAGCATGGGGTTGCCACCCTTGAGCAGGATATTTCTCAGCAGCGCGGCAAAATAGGTCAGCGGATCGGAATATACGAAAAATTTCAGCCACAGGGGCATGTTGTCCACGGGGAACATAATTCCGGACAGCAGGATAGCGGGAAACAGGAACAGAAACCCTCCGAGCATGGCCTGTTGCTGGTTCTTGGCAAAGGTCGAGATGAGCATGCCAATGCCTACCGTTGTGGCAACGAAAGCGACAGAGGCAAGAGCCAGTTCCCATAGCGGCCCGCGTATCGGCACGTGGAATAGCAATACGGCAACGAGCAGAACCAGCGGTACATCGAGTAGCCCCAAGAGAAAATAGGGCAGGGTCTTGCCGGTGATGATCTCCCACGTCTGCAACGGGGCGGAAATGAGCATTTCGAACGTGCCGATTTCTTTTTCGCGCGCCAGCGCCATGCTGGTCAGGAGTATTGTCAAGACGCAGATGATCATGCTCATGACGCCCGGAACCATGAAGATCGCGCTCCGCAGTGACGGGTTGTAAAGCAGGCGCACGTCGAGCTGCAATGGTGGTATGGCGGCCGCCGAGGCGGCGTCCTGCGCCACGTCGCTTCGCAGGGTAGTTTGCAGGATCTGCTGCATATAGCGTTCGATGCCGCGGGCCTCTATCGGATTCTCCGCATTGATCAGTAGCTGCAGCTGCGCGTTACCGCGACCTATCGCGCGTGTTAGTCCGCCAGCAGGAGCAACCAGAACAGCGTCCGCGTCTCCGGACTGAATCTCCCGGAATGGGTCCTGGACCGAAGTGCGCGCCGGAATGAACCAGCCTGATGCAATCGCGTCGCGATATACGTCGATCGCCACCGTGTCGTTCGGAGCAACGCTCACGCCGAGACGGATGTTCTTCACTTCGGTGGAAAGCGCCACGCCGAACAATGTCATCTGTACGATCGGTACCATGAATAGTACGAAACGCATGCGCGGGTCGCGCAGTGTCTGGCGCAACTCCTTCTTGATAAATCCGATGAGGGTGATGTTCATGGCTCGAGATCCTTCTTAAAGCGCGCGCCCGCGACAGAAAGGAGAATAAAATTGAGAAGAAACAGCGCCAGGAACGGACCGCCCAAATCGGACAAATTGGTTCCCTTGAGAAACAGGTCGCGGCTGATGGTCATGAACCAGCGCGCGGGAAACACCGCGGTAAGGTACTGGAATATTGACGGCATGCTGGCAATCGGAAAGACAAATCCGGAAAGCAACAGTGATGGAAGCAGTCCGGAAATGAGCGCAAACTGCATGGATACCTGCTGGGTGCGGGTAATTACCGATATCAGAAGTCCCTGTGCCAGGTAGGCGGAGAGAAAAAGAAAGTACCCGGCGAGAAAAACCAGGTGACTGCCGCGAAAGGGGACAAAAAACACCACGCGCGCAACAAAATAAATAAAAAATACGGCAAGCAGGCCGATGACCGTGTAGGGTGCGAGTTTGCCGAGGATGAGTTCCATTGGTTGAACCGGCGTCGACAGCAATAGTTCCATGGAACCATTTTCCCATTCACGCGCTACGGTGAGTGCCGTCAGCATTATTGAGATGATGGAGATGACTGCAACCGTGAGCCCAGGCACGATAAACCACTGCGTGCTAAGCTCCGGATTGTACAAATAACGTGTAGCGAGCGTCGCTGCGGGCGGTGCCAGATTGCTGACCAGGCGGCGATTGGCAGCATCCTGTATTCCGGCAACATACCCGAGGATAGAGCCAGCGGTAGTGTTGTCGGCACCATCAAGCAGAAGCTGGGCGCGGGCGATGCCGCCCGAGGATAGGGATTTTTCGAACTCCGGTTCGATGATGAGTACCGCCCGGTCCCGGCCGGAGCGTAGTAGCGACTCAGGGTTGGACTGTGGACTGACGGGCATTACCCGAAATGCCCCGGTGTTGGCGAAAATCTGCGTCAGCTCGCGTGAAGCCTGGGAGTGATCCCGATCATCCACCGCAATGGGCGCATTTTTCACGTCGAAATTGATGGTTACCCCGAAGATCAGCACCATCATTAGCGGTAGTCCTAGTGCCAGTGCCAAGGTGAACGGATCACGCAGGATATGAAAAATTTCCTTGCGCGCCACGGCGCGAGCGCGCTTGAAGCTGAAAAACGATGCATCCTGGTTCACCGATTCGCTCCCTCAACGAGCTCGATAAAGACGTCCTCCAGAGATGGCGTAATCGAGGAGATACGGAACTCCTCGGCGAGCCAGGTCTGGGCGCGGTTCCAGGCATGCAGGTCGTGCACCAGCGCGTGATATTGACGGCCATGCGGCTGGATAGAGAATCCGTCGGACTCGCCATTGATGCGTGCCAGAATTTCTGGCGACGGACCGTCTTTTGGCAAAAGCTCGAATACGCCATGCGGAAACGTGGTTTGCTTGAGCCTTTGCGGCGAATCCAGGGCGATTATTTCGCCACTGCGCATCAGGGCAATGCGCCCGCACTGCTCTGCTTCATCCATGTAATGGGTGGTCACAAATACAGTGTGGCCCGAGTCTGCAAGCTCGCGAATCAGA
Source organism: Pseudomonadota bacterium (assembly GCA_021783175.1). Next base: position 10,997 of record JAJXUF010000054.1, on the reverse strand, counting down.
GCCCAGAAACGAGCCCTTGCCACAGGGGTAACACCGGCCGTGGGTTCGTCGAGAAAGACTACCTGCGGCTGGTGCAGCACTGCCGCGGCAAGCGAAACCTGCTGTTTGATCCCGCCGGGCAAATCCTTGACCAGCGTGTCGAGTGGACGCGAAAAGCCAATGAAATCCAGAATTTCCTGCCTGCGCTTCAGGTACTGGGCGCGCGGCAGTTTGCGCAAACTGGCAGTGAATTCAAGGTTTTCATCCACCGTGAGGTCATCGTAAAGCGTGAAACGCTGCGACATGTAGCCGACCTTGGATTTGATGCGCTCGATCCCATCCTCGAAGCGGACGCCTTCGACACTGATGCTACCGGCAGATGGAACCAGCAATCCACACAGCACGCGTATGGTGGTAGTTTTGCCGGCTCCATTTGCGCCAAGGAAACCGAAAATCTCGCCGGTTTGCACCGAAAAAGATACGTCACGCACGGCGTAAAAGTCGCCGAACTTTACACTCAGATTGCGCACTTCGATCACGCGCTTTCTTCCTCAGTCATTCGCACGAAGAGGTCATTGAAGTTGGCGACGTGTGCGTCCTCTAGCAACTGGCGCGGTTCACCGCTTGCCAGCGGTCTGCCGGCATGCAACAGGTGGGCATAGGCGCAGCGCTCAGCCTCATCCATATAGGCCGTGGTCACAACGATGAGGATATGCTGATCGGCGAGCCGGTAAAGCAGGTCCCAAAATTCGCGCCGGCTAATCGGATCGACGCCGTTTGTTGGTTCGTCTAGCAAAAGAATGCGCGGCGAGCGCAAAAGCGAGCACATTAGGCCAAGTTTCTTGTACATGCCGCCGGACAGCTTGCCGGCCGGCCGATCCGTGAACTGGTCGAGACGCGTGATCTCCAGCAGTTCCGCACGGCGCGCGCGGTATACATCCCCCGGGAGCTGGTACAAGTCACGAAAGAAGTCGAGGTGCTCGGAGACGGACAGATCCGGATACAGGCTTTGCTGCTGCGGCATGTAAGCGAGATCTGCCCGGATTGCATTAAACGGGATTGCTTTGCCCGCGTCGCTAAAGACGATGGTGCCGGCGTCAGGCTTGAGGAGTCCAGCCAAGGTTCGCAGCAGGGTTGTCTTGCCTGCGCCTTCCGGGCCGATGATCCCGTGCATGGCGCCCGCCGCGAGATCGAGTGATATTCCGTCAAGTGCCTGGTTCTTGGCCAGCCGCTTGCGAAGGCCTTCGATGCGAATGCCGATCCCGGTGACAGTCACGGTCGCCCCGGCAAGGCAACCTCGATCGGCATGCCAGGCTTGAGCAATCCGTCCGAGTTGACGAATTCGATCTTGACGCCGTAGACCAGGCGCGTGCGTTCTTCGCGCGTTTGGACGTTTTTCGGGGTGAATTCGGCTTCGTCGTTAATCTTTATAATGGTACCGCTGATCTCAGGTGAGTGCGGTTCGTCAAGGAAAGCCCTGACCTTCATGTCCAGATGTACCTTATCCAGCTGGGTCTCCGCGATGTATATATAGGCCCAGACGTCGCGCAGGTCAGCGATGGTGAAGAGTTTCACACCGGGAGCTACCACCTCGCCGGGCTCGCGATAGCGGGTCAGGACTACACCGGCAAGAGGTGAAGTAATATCGCACCATGACAGGCGCAGTTGGGCATCGGCGTACTGTGTTTGCGAATGCTCGTAAACATCCTCCGATACGGATCCTCTCTTAAGGAGGCGTGCGGCCCGCGCAAAATCCCTGGCTGCCTGAGCGGCGGTAATACGCACGTCGTCGCAGGTCAGCTGTGCCAGTGGCTGGTCTTTGCGGACGCTGTCGCCCTCCTGCACGGCGATCGACTGGATCGTCGAACTCAGGCGCGGGGAGATATCGACCTTGGTGGCTTCAATGGTGCCGGCATAGCGGAATGGCGTTCGAAAAACCAGATCCTGCAGAACCAGAAAGACCACCAGGATCAAGACAATCGCTGCGGCGAGCAGCAATACCCGTTTTTTCATTGATCACTCCCTGCGGAAAGGCTGTCTTGTACTGCCAGCTGAACCAGGATCTGGGATTTGATTAGTGCAAGATTAACCTGCCAGTTCAGAGCCTCTAGGTTGGCGGTCTGCACCTCAAGAAAGCGATCACGCCCCGCCCGGTAAGACTCGTAGGTAAGTTGTGCCAGTCTGCTGGTCTCGTCCACACCCTGCTTTGTCAGCACTTCCTGGGCGCGTAGTGCCGAGAGGCGTGCTGCCACCTTGTCCCAGTCGCGGGTCAAATCGTTCTGTAGTTGGGCACGCTGCGCATCGAGCGATTCTGCCTGGGACAGTTGTTCCCGCTCGAGGGCGGAAGTGCGTCCTGCATCGAAAAGCGGCATCGAAAGTGTGACCCCGATGGTATTCTGGTTTATCTGCTCCAGTATCGGGCCATTGGGGTAATCCAGGCTCGTACGGGCGGAAAGCTGGATTTTTGGCCAGCGCTGATCGGCAAAACTCTTGGATGCCAGGCGCGACGATTGCGCGAGATCGCCTAGTGCTTTCACCCGAGGGTTCTGCGCCAGGCTGAGGCTGCGCGGTTTTGCCAGAAAACGGGCGAGCGTCTGTTGCAGGGGATCGAGAGTCAACAATACCGTTGGGTCCCCTAGCTCGGCAGGGTAATGCGAATCTTGGCTGGCATCCTCCGGTCGGGTGACGTCATAGTTATCGACACGGCCGATCAACGCCAGTAGATCCGCAAGATCTGTCGCGAGATCCGCCTGTGCTTGCTGCAGTTTCAGGTCAAAATCGAGAACATCCTTGTGCGCCGAAAGGGCGTCTGCCCGGCTTGCCGCCCCGGCGCCAAGCCGCCGCGCTATATCAGCGTAGCGCGCCCGCGCGAGTCGCAGCGAGTTGGTAATCAGGCGCATGCGTTCCACCGAATTCTGTACGGCAAAGTAGGCGCTACGGGTAGCCAGCAGTACGTCATCCCGCGTGGCACGCATCTGCTGCGATTTGGCGCGCGCATACAGGGAGGCGCTTTGTGCGGATTGATGCGCGCTTCCGGCGTCATAAAGCAGATAGGTCAGCGTAGGGCCGATGGAATAAACATTGTTGTCGCCAAGCGCGAAGCTGTAGCCGTTAGGAAGACTGACTTTGGGGATCTGCGAATAGTAGCGGTAACTGGCGTCAAAGGTCAGCTGCAGCGATTTTTGCGACGATACCGCAAGGGCGCGCGCATTGGCCGCTAATTTGTCGTATTCCGCGGACTGTATGCGTTGTGAATAGGCGAGGGCTTCGGTTTCTGCATCCCGCAGGGTAAGAGTGAGCTGCGAAGGTGCAGCGGCGTGGGCGATAGACGTCAGCGAGAAAAAGACCATACATAGTACTAGCCTTGTCTTCATAGGGTTCCCCGCGAGCTTTTCGTCTTATCGGATTTGAGCAGCAAACCGACGCGATCGGAGATAGCCGAGTCTGTAAGAACCTCGTTGTCGAACACTTGCAGAAGCTTACGCATACCGCGCTCGCGCCGCAGTAGCTCGCCTAAAATCGAGGGGAAAGCAATTGCCGCAAGCAGCGCAATGGTGAGGTTGGCGGTCGACACGCCGCGAAGTCGCCCGCGGCGCTGGCACTTCGCGACGAGGTCTGCTATCACGCCGATGTGTCGCGGGGCATTGACCCGCGCAAATCCGCGCACTAAGTCGTCTCCCGCCATCATGTCGCGTACGATGGCAAATGCGACGCGGCGATTGTCGCGAATGAATCGCCCAAAAGTCAGCAGTGCACTACGCAGATTTTCCACCGGATCCTTGTGACTGTCTGCCTGGATCTCCAATTCCGCGAAGAAACTGTCATATAAGTCCTGCAGTACGCGACGGCAGAACTCGCGCTTTGTCTTGAAGTGGTAATGAAACATGCCGAGATTGACACCTGCGCGCGCGGCAACCTCGCGCAAGTTGAGCCCGTCGCAGCCGGACTCGTCCAGCAATTCACGCGCCGCCTGAATCAGCTGCCGATCGGTATGACGAGAAGGTCTTGTCATCGGGCCGCTCCGGTTCCAGACAAGAAACTATACAGCGGTATAATAATACAGATCCGGACCGGGGATTCAAGGCCCGATTTGAATTGTATTCCTGGGTGAATTGCGATACTTCACACAGCCTTATAACATTCCATGCTCAGGGAAATTTGATAGAGATCAATGATATCGCGGGACTCTTAGGTATCCTAGCTAAGATAATGCAAACCTGGTTCACTTTCTGTTGTGAAAATCTCCTGTTCAGGACATACCGGTATAAGTTGACTTCGGGAAACCGGCTTGCAACTGGTTGTGGCACGGCGGCATGAAGATACTGACCGTGAATAGCGGCAGTTCATCGGTGCGCTTGGCAGTTTACGCGTATTTGCCGGACGGCAGTCTTCAATTGCTGGGAGCGGCGCATGAAAACAATGCAACCGAAGAAGCGGGCGATTTCCTCGATCGCTTTGTCGCACACCACGATCTTACCGGTCTGGCAGTGATCACACACCGCGTGGTCCACGGCGGCGCAACATTGGTGGGGCCGCAGCTTGTTGATCAGGCAGTAGAAAGCCAAATCGAGCGACTTGGACCGCTTGCACCACTGCATCAAAAAAAGGCGTTGCATTGGATTCGGATGTGCCGCTTGCGCTTTGGACCTGATGTGGCGCAGCTTGCGGTATTCGACACGGCGTTCTTTGCCGGCTTACCGCAAGTCGCACGCAGCTACGCTTTGCCACAAGCGTTGTGCGAGAAATATGGATTGCGAAGGTACGGGTTTCATGGACTTGCGCATAGGGCCCTGTGGCGACGTTGGTGTCAATTGCGGCCCGACTTAGGACGTGGTGGCCGCATTATCAGCCTGCAGTTAGGTGCTGGATGTTCAGTGACTGCGACAGCTGATGGAGAGCCACAGGACACCTCAATGGGTTTTACCCCGCTGGAAGGTCTGGTCATGGCAACGCGCAGTGGAGATATCGATCCTGGAGTCGTAACCTTCCTGCAGCGAAATGAGAGTCTGACGGCAGAGGCTACCGATAGGTTGTTGGAACTACATTCTGGACTTCTGGGGATTTCTGGCATCAGTAGCGACATGCGCCAGCTCATTGCGCAGGAAGAGAATCCGCAGGCGCGCCTTGCAATAGAAGTATTCTGTTATCGTGTTCGTAAGTACTTGGGAGCCTATACGGCTGTTCTTGGTGGTACTGATGGAATCATATTTGGAGGCGGCATCGGCGAGAATGCGCCTTTAGTTCGGGAACGCATACTGTCCGACATGCAGTGGTGCGGGGTGCGTTTGGATTATGCGGCAAATATTGACGCGACTGGTGGAGAACGCCGAATTAGCGATAGTCAAAGTCAGGTGGATGTGTGGGTGATGCCAGTGGACGAGGCGGGAGAGCTGGCGCGCGAGGGCGCTGATGCGATTGCTCGACGGTACTCGTCAACCCGGTAAGCGAGCTGATCAATGGGTAATACAAAAGGAGGTGACCGCGTGGAGCAGAGGACTTTAGGACCTATTGCCGTACCCAGCGACAAATCAAAAGGCGCTGATGCCCGTAGCAAGCTCGACGGTCCGCTTACCGCCGAGGAACTGCGCAAGATGCATGCATACTGGTGTGCGGCCAATTATCTCTCGGTCGGACAGATCTATCTGCTCGATAACCCGTTATTGCGGGAGCCGCTGGCACTGCGCCATATCAAGCCGCGTCTTCTGGGGCACTGGGGTACCACGCCAGGTCTCAACTTTATTTACGCGCACCTGAATCGCCTTATCAAAGCGCATGACCTCAACATGATATACGTGACCGGCCCGGGGCACGGTGGCCCCGGCCTGTTGGCTAATTGCTATTTGGAGGGTACCTACAGCGAGTTCTATCCGAGTATTGCGCGGAACGAAGATGGCATGAGACGGTTATTTCGCCAGTTTTCTTTTCCTGGCGGAGTTCCGAGCCATGTCGCGCCGGAAACGCCCGGCTCGATTCATGAAGGTGGCGAACTCGGTTATTCTCTGTCCCATGCATATGGTGCGGCGTTCGATAATCCTGACCTGATAGTTTGCTGTGTTGTCGGAGATGGCGAGGCTGAGACTGGTCCGCTCGCGACTGCGTGGCATTCCAACAAGTTTCTCAACCCGGTGCGTGACGGTGCCGTATTACCTATTTTGCATCTCAATGGTTATAAGATCGCCAATCCGACCGTGTTGGCGCGTATTGATTCTGTGGAACTTGAAAGTCTTTTGATCGGGTACGGATACCGGCCGTATTTCGTCGAGGGCTCTGAGCCACAAGCGATGCATCAGCTGATGGCGCAGACTCTCGATCGCATCATTGCCGAGATCAAAGAGCTCCAAAGCGAAGCACGTATGCACGACATGGCGCAGCGACCCCGCTGGCCCATGATCGTGCTGCGCTCCCCCAAGGGCTGGACCGGGCCGGCGGAAGTGGACGGAAACAAGACCGAAGGTTCCTGGCGATCCCATCAAGTACCCTTTGCCGAAATGGCCACCAAACCGCAGCACATCAAGCTTCTCGAGCAGTGGCTAAGAAGTTACAAGCCTGAGGAGCTTTTTGACGATGACGGTAGTCTGCTTCCCGAGCTCGCTGCGCTGGCCCCCGAGGGCGCAAGGCGCATGGGATCCAACCCACACGCCAACGGCGGGGCGCTGCTTAAGCAATTGGTCTTGCCAGACATTCGCGAATATTCGCTTGATGTCCCGCGGCCCGGTGCGGTGCAGGGCGAGGCCACGCGAACGGCGGGACGGTTTTTGCGCGATGTAATGAAGGCCAATCAAGAGCAAAAGCACTTTCGTGTCATGGCACCAGACGAATTGGTTTCCAATCGCCTCGATGCGCTACTTGAGGTGACCAAGCGCGCCTGGATGGCTGAAATGTTGCCGGAAGATGATCGGTTGGCCCATGACGGGCGGGTGATGGAGATACTTTCGGAGCATACGTGCCAGGGCTGGCTTGAAGGATATCTGCTCACCGGCCGCCATGGCATGTTTACTTGCTATGAGGCGTTTATTCACATCGTCGATTCAATGTTCAATCAGCATGCCAAGTGGCTCAAGGTGGCAGGCAGGGAAATTCCATGGCGCCGACCAATAGCATCCCTTAATTACCTGCTCACTTCCCATGTTTGGCGTCAGGACCACAACGGCTTTTCACACCAAGATCCTGGGTTTATCGACCACGTTGTCAACAAGAAGGCCGAAGTCATTCGAGTCTATCTTCCGCCCGATGCGAACACATTGTTGTACGTTGTCGACGCCTGTTTGCGCAGTCGAAACCTGATCAACGTAATCGTCGCAGGCAAACAGCCGGAGTGGCAGTGGCTCGATATTGACGCGGCTGACCGGCATTGTGCCGCAGGCATTGGCATTTGGGATTGGGCGAGCAATGACGAGGCAGGGGAGCCCGATGTCGTTATGGCGGCCGCTGGCGACGTTCCGACCCTTGAAACCTTGGCTGCGGTCGACCTGTTGCGCCGGCATCTGCCCAATCTGCGTGTGCGCTTTGTGAACGTCGTTGACCTTATGACGCTGCAGCCAAATGAAGAACATCCGCATGGTTTGCCGGACAAAGAGTTTGACGCACTTTTTACTACCGACAAGCCGGTGATCTTTGCCTACCACGGCTATCCATGGTTGATTCACCGCCTCACGTACCGGCGGAAGAATCACGCAAATCTGCATGTGCGCGGATACAAGGAGGAGGGCACAACGACCACTCCATTTGACATGGTGGTTCGCAATGATCTCGATAGGTACCATCTCGTGGAAGATGTTATCGACCGGGTGCCTTCGCTTGGTTATCGTGCAGCGCACCTCAAGCAGGCAATGCGTGACAAACGCTTCGCGCATCGCCAGTACATCGCGCTTAACGGTGAAGACATGCCAGAGGTGCGCGACTGGAAATGGTCTTCTTGAAAGCGGCAAGCGCTGCCCATCAGCGCGACGCCTGGGAGAGAGCAGACTATGGTAATGACGCGCAATCCGGTCCCGGTAGAACTGCCAGCGGAACTCCACGCCCTAGCAGAGCTCGCTGCCGACGTGCTGTGGACATGGAGCCACGCTGGCGACGCGCTATGGGAAATGATCGACCCTGAAGGTTGGGCGCTGACGCGAAATCCGTACGAAATACTGCAAAATCTGGCGCGCGGGCGCATGCAATCTCTGATGCAGGATTCCAAGTTTCGCGCCGAACTCGATCGATTGGTCGCCTCTAGAGCCGAATACTTGAGCCGCTGTTGCTGGGGCGACGCTTCACCGGCCGTCAGTGCGGTGCGTACGGCCTATTTCAGCATGGAGTTCGGTCTCGGGGAGGCGCTACCGCTCTACGCCGGTGGTCTCGGTATCCTTGCGGGCGACTATCTCAAGGCGGCCAGCGATCTGGGAGTTCCTCTGGTGGGTGTCGGTCTGCTGTATCAGGAAGGATATTTCCGTCAGATAATCGATGCCGCAGGCAACCAGCAAGAAACCTACCCGTACAACGACACCACCAGCATGCCGGTGATTCCGACGGAAGTCGATTCGGGTGGCTGGTTACATATATCGATCGATTTTCCCGGACGCACCGTGCACTTCCGAGTCTGGCAGGTGCAGGTGGGCCGCATCACCTTGTATCTGCTGGATAGTAACGATCCGCTCAATAGTCCACGCGACCGCAGCATCACGGGAAAGCTTTACGGTGGCGGCAATGAAATGCGCCTAGTGCAGGAAATCGCGCTGGGAATCGGTGGTTGGAGGGTGATAGAGGCTCTGAAACTCGACGTGCAGGTGTGCCACCTTAATGAGGGGCACGCCGCGTTCGTTACTCTGGAACGGGCACGGTCCTATATGGATGCGCACCATGTGGAATTTTGGGAAGCGCTATGGGCAACGCGTGCGGCTAATATCTTCACCACCCATACTGCAGTCTCGTCCGGTTTCGACACCTATGAACCTACGTTACTGGCGCGTTACGGCAGCACCTACGCACGCGATCTTGGTGTATCGCCGGCAGAAATCATGGCGTTGGGACAGCTTAATCCGGCGGACAGCAGCGAGCCGTTCAATATGGCCTTTCTGGCAGCGCGAACCTGCGGTGCAATCAATGGCGTTAGTCGCTTGCACGAGCAGGTAAGCCGTCGAATATTCCAAGATTTGTACCGGCGCTGGCCACAACACGACGTGCCGGTAACACATATTACCAACGGTGTGCATGTACCCACCTGGGATTCACCGTGGGCCGATGCATTGTGGACCGAATCCTGCGGCAAGGACAGATGGCTGGGTACTCTGGAACAGCTCGGTCCGGCGATCGCGACATTGAGCGATGATGCTTTGTGGACCTTCCGTGGACGCGAGCGCGGCGATCTCGTGCATTATGCCCGCGAGCGTCTAGCGCGCCAGCTCGGGCAGCGCGGTGCAGACGCGAATGCCGTTGCGCGCGCACACGATATTCTGGATCCGAACGCTCTCACACTCGGATTTGCCCGGCGGTTTGCCGAGTACAAACGACCGAATCTTTTGTTGCATGACACGCAGCGTCTTGTGCGCTTGCTGACAAACCGTGATCGCCCCGTGCAGATCATCGTTTCCGGAAAAGCGCATCCGCAGGATCAAGTTGGCAAGGAGTTCGTGCGCGAGTGGGCCGAGTTTGTGCGTCGTCCGGAAGTGCGAGCGCATGCGGTATTTCTCGAGGATTATGACATGACGCTGGCACAACAAATGGTGCAGGGGGTGGATTTGTGGATCAACACGCCGCGGCGTCCGTGGGAGGCCTGCGGCACCAGTGGAATGAAGGTCCTAGTTAATGGTGGGCTCAATTTTTCAGAGCTGGACGGCTGGTGGGCCGAAGCCTATGCGCCGGAAGTTGGTTGGGCGCTCGGGGACGGTCGCGAGCATTCAGAGCCTGGCCGGGATGACATCGAGGCGGACCAGCTTTACCGTATTCTGGAGCAGGAAGTGGTGCCCGCATTCTATGTGCGTGATGTAAAGGGGATTCCGCGTGACTGGGTGGCGCGCATTCGCGCCAGCATGGCACAGCTTGCGCCGCGCTTCAGTTCTAACCGCATGGTGCGTGAGTATGTGGGGTCGATGTATGTGCCAGCTGCCGCCGCCTTCAACGCGCGAACCGCGAAAAACGGCGCGTTGGCGCGAGAGCTGCGTGCCTGGAATGCCAATCTCATACGCCATTGGCAGGCCGTTCATCTGGGTGATCTGGAAGCATGGCGCGAGCGCGAGGGGTGGTCGTTCGCGTTGCCAGTATATCTCGGGGAAATTCCGCCTGAGGCGGTGGCAGTTGAACTTTATGCCGACCCGATGGGTTCGCAGGCACCGGTACGCCAACTGATGCAACGCGAAGCCTCGCTGCCGGGGACAGTGAACGGATACATGTACCATTGTCGGCTTACCAGTGCGCGCCCGGCGGCGCATTTTACGCCACGCGTTATTCCGGACCACCCGCAGGTGCGGGTCCCGGCCGAACTCAATCTGGTACTGTGGGGATCAGCCGCCGTTAAGGTTTATCCTCTGCAGGTGCCGGTAGCAACGGAATACACCCAAGTGTAGCGCTCTTTGGGATTGCCTGAGTTCTGCCATCATCGACGATGTCGATATTTCGAGGAGCCCGCAATGGCTGTCGTGACCATAGGCAATTACTACGCGGAGTGGGTGCCATCGGGTCGTCCGGATAAATGCGGTGTCGGCAAGATTGTGCTGCGTAATGCACTGCGCCTGACCGATCTTTATTGGCTCAGCAACCTCGATGGAGAGGACTTTCGTAATTTACTGCACCTGTTGCAGACTGAAAAGCCGGTTTATTGGGACACGGAGGCTGGTTGTTTGCGCACTGCTCATCCGCAAAGCCATGATGCTGAGCCGGTGGGCGAGCAGGAGCGAGGATAATTTTCGGTGTGGGCGGCTGTATTCGCTGCGCGACGACACACCGATATCCTGTCCCGGCTCGTCGAAGCCGTAGATCAAGCAGGCCGATGGACCGACAGGCAAATGGGATGCATGCCGGACATCTTGCTAGTTAATATA
>JAJXUF010000221.1 GCA_021783175.1 Pseudomonadota bacterium | reverse complement strand
GCATCGACAACATTCCAGGAGAAAGCCATGCGCATCTTGATTACGGGCGGAACAGGCTTGATCGGGCGCCATCTGTGCAATGCCCTGCTGGCGGAAGGGCATCAGCTGACGGTGCTGAGCCGACATCCGGCAACGGTAGCGGTGAAATGTGGAGCAGCTGCACAGCCCATGGCGTCACTCAGCGAATGGCTGCCTGACCGAGCATTCGATGCAGTCATCAATCTGGCAGGCGAGCCGATTGTGGACGCATTCTGGTCGGATAAACGCAAGCAGGTGCTGCGGGACAGCCGCATCGGGTTGACCGGAAAACTGGTGCAATGCATCGCCGCGGCCAAACAGAAACCCTCGGTCCTATTGAGTGGCTCTGCAGTCGGTTATTACGGCGATGGCGGGGATACCGAATTGCAGGAGACCGCGTCGGCCGGAAACGACTTTGCCGCGCAACTCTGCGTGGACTGGGAAGCGGAGGCGCTCCTTGCCGAGTACCACGGCGTGCGCGTGTGCCTGCTGCGCACCGGCCTGGTGTTAAGCAAAAGTGGTGGTTTGCTGGAACGGATGCTGTTGCCGTTCAAACTGGGGCTGGGCGCTCGCCTGGGCAGTGGCAGGCAATGGATGAGCTGGATTCATATCGCGGACTATGTTGCGTCGGTGCTGCGTTTGCTTAACAACGACCAGATGCGCGGACCGTTCAATATGACCGCGCCGCAGCCGGTTACCAATGCGGAATTTACCCGTACATTGGCCGAATCATTGCACCGGCCTGCTTTCCTGTTTGCTCCGGAGCCGGTTTTAAAGCTGGTCATGGGGGAACGTGCCGCGTTGCTGGTGGAGGGGCAGCGAGCGTTCCCCGCAAAGCTGGTCGCGTCCGGCGGACAATTTAAATATCTCGATCTTGCCGGTGCCTTGGATGATTTGTTACATCAGTAACATCAAGCTTTTTATATAAATTTCTTCGTCGCCCTTGAATTCTGGTGGTGCAGCCCCTATCATTGGCAGTCGCAGGTGGGGAGTGCTAACCAGTAGTCCGGTTGGCCAGTCCGAATAGCTATCAACGCTAACGTCCCGCCCACGTTTTTAATCAACTCACTGTTTTTAGGAGATAAAGCATGAAAATTCGTCCCTTGAGCGACCGTGTCATCGTCAAGCGTTTGGAAGCAGAAACCAAGACAGCATCCGGAATCATCATTCCCGATGCCGCTACTGAAAAGCCTGACCAGGGCGAAATCGTTGCTATTGGCAACGGTAAAGTCGGTGACGACGGCAAGCTGCTACCTATGAACGTGAAGGTCGGTGATCGCGTTCTGTTCGGCAAATATTCTGGTCAAGCCTTCAAGGTCGACGGTCAGGAACTGTTGACCATGCGTGAAGACGACATCATTGGCGTAGTCGAGAAGTAATTTTTCGCCGGGCGAAAAATTCTTTCTGTTCCAAATAAATTTTAGGAGATAAGAACATGGCAGCTAAAGACGTGAAATTCCATGATGCAGCACGTGCCAAGATGGTCGTGGGTGTCAACATTCTGGCCGATGCGGTCAAGGTAACTCTGGGCCCCAAAGGCCGTAACGTGGTGCTGGACCGTTCCTACGGTTCTCCCACCATCACCAAAGACGGCGTGTCCGTCGCCAAGGAAATCGAACTGAAGGACAAGTTCGAAAACATGGGCGCGCAAATGGTCAAGGAAGTTGCTTCCAAGACCTCCGATGTGGCCGGTGACGGAACCACCACCGCAACCGTGCTGGCTCAATCCATCGTGCAGGAAGGCATGAAGTTCGTTGCCGCCGGCATGAACCCGATGGACCTGAAGCGCGGTATTGACCAGGCTGTGATCGCCGCTGTTGCCGAACTGAAGAAGATCTCCAAGCCTTGCACAACAACCAAGGAAATCGCGCAAGTGGGCAGCATCTCCGCCAACTCCGACACCGTGATCGGCGAAAAGATCGCTGCTGCGATGGAGAAGGTCGGCAAGGAAGGCGTCATCACCATTGAAGACGGCCAAGGTCTGGAAGATGAACTGGACATCGTGGAAGGTATGCAGTTCGACCGCGGCTATCTGTCTCCTTACTTCATCAACAACGCCGACAAGCAGATCGCCGCGATGGAGAATCCCTTAATTCTGTTGCACGACAAGAAGATCTCCAACATTCGTGACCTGTTGCCGCTACTGGAACAAGTCGCCAAGGCCGGTCGTCCGCTGCTGATCGTCGCTGAAGATGTGGACGGCGAAGCGCTGGCTACCCTGGTTGTGAACAACATCCGCGGCATCCTGAAGACCGTTGCTGTCAAGGCGCCCGGCTTCGGCGATCGTCGCAAGGCGATGCTGGAAGATATCGCCGTCCTGACCGGCGGTACCGTGATCGCTGAAGAAGTTGGTCTGTCTTTGGAAAAAGCGACACTGGCTGAAATGGGCCAAGCCAAGCGCATCGAAGTGGGCAAGGAAAACACCACCATCATCGACGGCGCAGGCAAGCATGAGGCAATCATGTCTCGCGTTTCCGAAATCAAGAAGCTGGCCGAAGAGTCCACCAGCGACTATGACAAGGAAAAACTGCAGGAGCGTCTGGCCAAGCTGTCCGGCGGCGTGGCCGTGATCAAGGTCGGCGCTGCGACCGAAGTCGAAATGAAGGAAAAGAAGGCGCGCGTGGAAGATGCATTGCACGCAACCCGTGCCGCTGTTGAAGAAGGCATCGTTCCTGGAGGCGGCGTTGCATTGCTGCGTGCCAAGGCAGCGGTTGCCGGCCTCAAGGGCTTGAACCACGACCAGGACGCCGGTATCACCATTGTGCTGCGTGCAATGGAATCGCCTATTCGCGCCATTGTTCAGAACGCAGGCGATGAGCCTTCGGTAGTGGTGAACAAGGTATTGGAAGGCAAGGCCAGCTTCGGTTACAACGCTTCCACCAGCGAGTATGGCGACATGCTGGTCATGGGCGTGGTCGATCCGACCAAGGTAACGCGCGTTGCACTGCAAAATGCAGCTTCCATCGCCGGCCTGATGTTGACGACCGCTTGCATGGTCGCCGAGCTGCCGGAAGATAAGCCGGCAGGCGGCGGCATGGGTGGCGGAGATATGGGCGGTATGGGTGGCATGGGCGGCATGATGTAATTTGAACCTACTGCGCAACCTGATTGCGGCGTTGCGCGGTGCTCGAAATCCTCATGTACTAATGTACATTCCGGTTTCTGTGCTCCGTGCGCCTTGCACTCAGGCTGCTCGCTACGGTTCAAACCGGTATTGAAGTTAACAAACCCCGCCTTGAGCGGGGTTTGTTTTTTATATTGCCCGCAATGCGGCTTGCCGCTACAATGCGCGCCTTCGTTTTACCCAACCCGTCAGGGAAGGGCGCAAAAACGGCCTGGTAGCTCAGTCGGTAGAGCAGAGGATTGAAAATCCTTGTGTCGGTGGTTCGATTCCGCCCCGGGCCACCAATACCTGAAGGGCTCGCAATGGTGCGAGCCCTTTTGAATTTCTACCATCGTCATCTTGCTATTTGGGGCTGAAGTGAAAAGTGCGACATGGATTATTGCGCTGGCTCCCCTATTGCTGGGCGCCTGTGCCATTGCTTCGTGGAATAGCGATTCGCGCCAGGATCTGGAGGTCGGGGTGAAGAGTTTCCAGGAAGGCGATATGGCGACTGCGACGCTGGTATTGAATCATTTATTGAATCATTCCCGCTATGACGGGTTGGCGACGAAAGAAGACCAAGTGACGGCGCATAAGTATCTGGCCTTTATACATTGCATCTCTGACGAATTAATACAGTGCCGGAGCGAATTCAAAAAGGCGCTGGAGATAGATCCGCAGTTCAAGCTGAAACCGGAAGAAGCAGGGCATCCCAAATGGGGGCCAGTGTTCAGCGAAGAAAAAGCCAAGTTTGCCAGATAACCTGAAGCAAGGCCGCCGCAAATGAAAAGCCGCCGGGCCAACTCTGGCTCCGGCGGCAAATATCAGCAATCGGTAATTCGCGATTTAGCGCGTCAGGCTAAGCGATTTGGTTCCGGATTGAGCTGCACACCCCAATGCACTGATGCACTGTCCCGTCAGCGGAGCTCCATTCACGATGGCATTTACAGCACTGGTCGAAGTGGTGACGGCAACGCTAATAAGATAAATAAGAGTCTGGGTGCCTACAACGCCACTCGTGGCTGTAGTACTGATGCACGTATTGGTTTGACTGGTTGAGCCTGTACCATTTGTGAGTGTAATCGTGGGAAGCGGAGTTTGCACTGTGCAAGTTACGGTTGCGCCAGTGACGGCGGGCGTTGGTGTAAAACCCGAATCGACATAGCCCACTGTCCATGTACCATCGTATGTAGGGCCACCGCCGCCGCCAGTAAGGCAACCTGCCAGGAACAATGACGCCAGCACCGGAACAACCACTCCGATTATTGAAGTTATCCTGAATCGCATTTCCCGAACCTCCCAGTTATTTTGGCAACAATAACTTAAATGCCCTCGTTTGCGCAATCCACACAGCGTCCGCCGCTTCTGCGCGGAACCTCCGGACGTTCGGCACATGCGCATCAATGAGAAAGATCGAGAGGGGAAAATCGGCCTTAGCATTTCTATGACCTGCGCAGACAGGCTATGGCATTATGACAAAGCGGAAGCCGGGGGGGTGATCGCAATTCCGATTCATGGGGGATAAATCAGGCATGGGTCTTCTTGTACCGTTCTGGAAAAAGATGTTGATGCTCGGGAATACCACC
>JAJXUF010000220.1 GCA_021783175.1 Pseudomonadota bacterium | reverse complement strand
TGAACCCGTGTTTTACTCATCTCTGAATTCGCCGCAATCTGTTTCATTCAATTCGGAATTTTCACGCACGCCGGTAGTGTAGCGGCCGCGTTGTTCGGTTTTTAGACCAGTTCTTGGTGTCAGCAAACGCTTTGCGAAGGTCGCATCTTCGGCCTCTGCGGACGTTCAGGCCCTAGCCAAACTTGGGCGGCAATGCGCCGGTTTCCTGCCGCTCAGACCCTGTTAGCAGGCAACTACCGCTTCGCTGGTCTACTACTGACCTGCCCCCTCGTGCCGTACCAACGTTAAGTCAGGAGTCCAGTGCCTGCCCGTGGCTGACTCTTCTCTGCAAACTTCCAACAGCAAGTTGTTCTTGAGTCCGGATCTGAGCCAGATTCTTCGGCGTTTCTCATTCGGTATGGAGCATCCCGCTGATATCCTTCGGCTTCCAACCTACCGATTACAAGGTGATTGTCGTGTCCCCGCCCCTAAACGCATCCGCTACACCGGCTGGTACCCTCATGTCCAGCTCAATGTTTGAGGTCCCACCATATCAGCGTGAGTATGCATGGCAGGAAGATGAAGTCTCAGAGTTTTGGAGCGATCTTCGGGACGCCTTACCGTTAGACACATACTTTCTCGGTCTAGTAATTCTTACCGATGAAGATGGACCACGCAGGCACGTAGTGGATGGCCAGCAACGGCTCCTCACGTTAACCCTTCTGGCAGCCGCCCTGTATCACGAAGCCATACGTTACGGCAGAAGCGCGTTGGCCGATCGCCTGAAAAGTGATTTCCTGTTTTCTATCGACTACAAGACGGACGAAATTTTGCCTCGCCTCAAGCTGACCGATGCGGGAGATAACGAGACCCTCCAGGCAATACTGACTTCAGGCCAGGAGAAGTTGCAGAAGGACAATATTAACGACATTTCTGTATCACAGCGGCTGGAGGAGTCGTTCGCCTTCGTACGGAAGAAGCTACGCGAAGACTTGGCGCGAGACCCGTTTCTGCGGCTCGGTCTTTGGACGGAATTCATTACAAACCGGTTGTACTTTGCAGTCTTTATCCATCCTGACGCGGCAACCGCTTATCGCGTTTTTGAAGTCATCAACACGCGCGGTCGCGAACTCACCACGGCTGATTTACTAAAGAACTACGTGTTGAGCCAGACTGCTCCGGAACAGCGTGAATCTCGTTATCACGAGTGGCAGCGCATTGCCAAACCGTTCTCCCCGTATGGGCCGAATGCATTTGTTCAATTCATACGCCACGTCGCCACGGTACAGGCTGGTCATATCCTCCCCAAGGATCTATATGCTTTTCTTGCTCAACGCGCACAACATGCAGATAGGGTGCCACCCTCTATCGAGGAGTTGATGAATCGCCTGAGGGATTACTTGCCCCTGTACGCGCAGATGATAGATCCATCGCTGGACGGCCCGGCCGACGCCGAAGCTCTGAAAGTGTTTTCCGCACTTGAAAGCCTCGGCGTCATCGCCGTTCGGCCGATTCTTCTCGCGATATCTGGAACGCCGGACGCAATCGCTGGAATGCAACACATTCTAAAGCTAGTCGTAAGACGGATCGTTGTCGGGAACCTCGGTACGGGCAACGTTGAGCGGCGGTTTGGTGAGGCTGCCAGGCAAGTCTTCTTGAATAACGATTGGCGCGCAGCGGTACGGGAGCTGGCCGAACTCAATCCGAGTCGCGAAGATTTTCGTGATCGAGTTGGAAGCCGTTCGTTCAATAAGGGAACGCTTTCCTTCCTCCGTCGTTCCGTAGTGCAACGGACCATAACGCCAACTCAAGATGGGACGCTGCAATCCATCATGCCTCGTCAGCAAGAGATATGGAACGGATTCACCGAAGAGGATGCTGCTTTTTGGAGTAGCACGTTGGCGAACACCTTCCTTTCGACTTTAGAGCGCCGCCCCAAAGAAGCTGTCGACTGGCCAGGTTTCAAGGCAAGCCTTCTCCCGACCGGTATCCATGGAGAATGGGAGAAGGAACTAGGGGGGCTAAATGAATGGAACACCGAGGTTCTTCAGTCTCTTAGCGAGGAATTGGCAAATGCTGCAAGCGCTATTTGGTACTAGCCCAGCAATGGATAAGCTCAACAGCCTTGAAGAGTTGCTCGATCGACGCACACCGATTCGAGCCGTCGAAGCGCTTCACCAGAGTATTGTTCGCGCAGCTTCACCCGAAAGATCATTAGAGAAGACAGCATTTGGCTTCGATGCTAGCGTTTTCTTGAAACTAGCCACGCATCCAAAGCGAGACGATATCGTTGATTCTCTCGGCGCAAAGCTAATCGGTCCGTTGATCCTCCCTGGACAAGCCATCCAGGAGTTCTGGAACAACCAACTGGCGGCGGTTTCGACCGTGGCTGATGGACTGAAGAAGAGATTTGATGCACTACGAGCGGAAGCGGAGAAACTCGATCCCAATTTCGCCGCATACGCAGACAAGATGGGTCATTTGTTGAACGAGTTCTCGGATGAATATGGATTTGCATACGACCCAGCGACGCTCCGTTCAATGAGCACGGTTCTTAACGTTCTCGAACGTAGGGCTTTCGTCCCGTTTGTGCCTCGGGTTCGCTTTCATGAAATTGCCATCACAAGGAAGCGCACCAAGACACCACCTGGCTTCAAAGATGATGGCGATGGCGACTTCTATACATGGGCAGATTTTCTGCTTGGCCTGCTTGAGGCTAAAGAGAAAGGTTGTCGTTTTGATCATGCAATTATTGTCACCAACGACCGGAAGATCGATTGGAGTAGAGACGGAGCGGCACATCCGATCTTGAGGGCAGAAATTGGCCAACTACTCGGGGTAACCTTCGAACTCTGGACCATCGATCAGCTTGCCAAGGCAGTCGGCGGCCCGACCCCGGATATCGACAAACCCGATTGACAAAAAGAATGGCTCCCCCGTGTACCATAATCGCTCACCGGACTGGAAAGCCGTCATTCAAGCCGACAAGGTCATCAACGACAGAAAACTGCACTACACCGGCCACTCAGACGGGCTATGCCCAACGCCTGTTTTGGCCGACGATCGGACTTTCTGTAAGGCATGTAAGGCAGACGAACACGGCGCTCCCTCTTGGGGATGGTTCGGCCGATGGCAAAGCGCGGCGTGCAGTTGTGCCGGCCCGGAAATATCGCCCGACAGACCTAACTGACAGGTTGTGTCCAACAGCACCTTCAAGGTGCCACGGCGAGTAGCAGGCCTGCGTGAACCATAGCTATCTCCCGAGATAGCTCGCCGTGGGACAGCTGCACGTGGAACTCTGGCTCCAGTTCAGAGAAGCTCCGCCAGCGGTGATCGCTGTGTGCCACTTTAATAGCCCGGGACACCCGGCTTCCTTCCGGTGAGAGTCTTTACAGACTTTCAAAACACGTAACCTCATCTGGGGCCCAGACAGACTCTATTTTTAAGAACATCCCCACAATTCCCACAACGAGGCGGAAATGACCTACGGCAAAGACGCCCGTTTCACCTTGCAACGATTGTCACCGCCGGATTGCTAGGCAAGGCGGGCACGTGGCCCGAAAATGCATTGAGGCGGCGGCTTGCTAGGCAAGCGCTGTGCGCCGAGGCCATCGACATTCAATCTGGAGACGCCCGT
Organism: Pseudomonadota bacterium; assembly: GCA_021783175.1. The sequence continues at coordinate 1,101 of JAJXUF010000220.1, read as the reverse complement.
GATGAAGCAAGCATCTTTTCGCCCAGCGTGGATCAACCTGTGCGGTGCGGCTTTTGCCGTCGCGCTGATGGCCAGTGCTGGAGACGCCTATGCCGCGGCCCCACCCAAAGCAGGGCCAATGAACGTACAGCCCGCCACAACTATGGAGCAAGCTGTGCAAGATGGCGCGAAAATCTTCGCGCAGGACAGCTTCGGGAGTAAGCAGACGTGGGTTCCGAGCGGCGCATTCAACAGTCACCTGATGAGCTGCGCTGCGTGCCATACCGGCGGAGGCCTGACGGAAGGCGTGACGCCGTCGGGTGCGCACTTGCCGAGCCTCATTGGGGCGGCGTCCAACTATCCCAAGTTCAAGGCCAAAAAGCACGCTGTCTATACGTTGGAGCGCCAGATCGTGCACTGCGTGCGGGCCGGCATTATGGGTCAGTCCCCCGGCTACGACAGTCCGGAGATGGTCGATCTAGTTGTCTATCTTACGGCTCTGTCCAAGGGTGCGGCCATGGGGCATCAATTGCCGGCCGTGGCGCATTGACCTTGCGCCAGAGCTGTGCACATGGGCGGCCACTAGGCAAGGTGGGGCGTCTGCGACTCGTCTTTTGCCGCTGGCGCTTGCGCCGCCATGGGTTTGACGCCATCGCCCACGATCGCGCTACGCTCATGGCATGAACAAGAAACGGAAAACACACCTCGCCGATCGCAATTTCCCCTCGGCTCAGGAAGAGGCAGCAAAGCTCAAGACGCCGTCGCGCTACGCTGGGCCTGAGAGCAGCTACCGCCTCGCCTTCACGGATACGGCATTTTTGCTGCAGGATGATCTGCGCCCGGTTCGCATGCAGCTCGAACTGCTCAAGCCGGAGATGGTGCAGCGGCAGTACGGGGTCGAGGCCACGATCGTGATCTTCGGCAGCGCGCGCATCGCCCCACCCGATCTGGCGCAGGACCGACTGAGTCAGGCCGAGGCCGATGGCGACGCTCAGGCCATTGCGCGCGCCCGGCAAGGCCTGCTCATGTCCAGGCACTACGAAGAGGCCAGACGATTCGCGGCGCTGGTGACGCAGGCGTCCAGAAACCTGGAGCAGCCCATCATGGTCGTCACGGGGGGCG
>JAJXUF010000005.1 GCA_021783175.1 Pseudomonadota bacterium | reverse complement strand
CGAACCCCGCCCGCCGCAGGCGCCTGGCCATATTGCCACCCATGCGTCCGAGACCGACAAAACCGATATCTTGCACTGAGCCTCCGTTTCATTCGCTGATTACTGCCGCCAACACCCGAGTAGACGGCAGCGTTTTTTGCCGGGCTGGTACCGATCAATGCGGCTGCAGCGCTCACCCGGCCAACACAATTAGACGCGTTTCGTTTCAGCAGGTCCAGCGCAAGGGGCTACCGATCTGGCCATCCCCGAGAAATGCTGCGGGCCACGGCGATTCGATCCGGTCGGGACTGCCATCAGTTGGGCTAGCGGCCCCACCGCAACGGGGCAAATACACCACACAGTGGTGGAAATAACATCCATGTGCGGGCGATATCAAGCCTTAAGCAGTCGATAACAATCTGTTTTTCCACCAGTTTGCGTAATGGCACGGGGATTGCTTCGTGCGCCAGACGAGACAAGGCACAACCATATGGAGCACACAGGACAGCACTCGTCACACCGCCCTTTCCGTGACAGGCAGTGAGACCGCCGGGGTGTTTCGTTGTGCTTTCGCATGCGAACCGAATAGGCCCAAATAATGACCGATCCAATTCGCCAAGCAGATTTTTACAGCCTGCCGGCACTTCCTTGGGCGTTCCTCGCAATTGCGCCAAAACGCCAAATGTTCCGACACGGCCCGCCACCGGACTCGAACAAACAGCGTCTCGGCCCGCCGCCAACGTCCAATCGCATCGTGTTAGGGAACTGTCGCCTCTGCAGCTGATCTATCGGACATGGCAACCACACATCCCCTAACCGATAGCTCCGGCCCGCGGGACAAGCGACGTCACGCGATACGCCCGCGGCAACTGACCAATTGAAACGAGAAACCGACAGGTCCGACTACGACATGTCCCTATTCCAAATACTGCCCAAAATACTTTACCTCGCCACAAGCGTCATCCTACTCATCATCGGACTACTACTGGTGGCATATGGAATTCACGATCTCTGGCTGGCGGTCAACAGCAACAGCGCTGCAGTAACGGACAAGCTGCTCGATGCCATTGGCGTAATTGTCGTGTCCATTGCGCTCTTTGACGTATCGAAGTATCTCATGGAAGAAGAGGTCCTCAAAAAGAGGCGCCTGACTCGCAGCCATGAAGACGTGCGTCAGGCGCTCACCAAGTTCATGTCGATAATTGCAATCGCGGTATGTATGGAGGCGCTTGTGTTCATATTCCGCGCCGGCAAAACCAATGTCGACACCCTGCTTTATCCGATTCTGCTGCTTCTCGCCGGCGTCGGTGTTGTCTTAGGACTTGGGATCTTCCTTCGCATAAGCGCAGATGCAATCGCACCGAAAGGAAAACACACCTAGGCACACCATGAACACACCCGTTCCCGCAATAGAACAAACCGCCCAAAATCACTTAGAGAAGCGGCGAGCACCCGAATCAAGGGGCATAAGAAAGATTTTCTTCCGCTCAGTTTGGCTGCCAGCGCTGGTGACAACGGTACTGCTGCTGATCGCTCTGGGACTGCTTCTGAGCATATCGTGGCACAGTCTCGAACGTCTGCAGCCGGTACAGAATCACCGCGCCCTTGTCAGCCGCATCGAGAATACCGGACTGAACCTTGAACAGATCCTGGTCGAAAGTCTTAGCAAGAAGATGCCGGTGAACGAGAAGACGCTCGACCAGTTGCGGGCTCAGATTTTTGCGCTTGGCACTCTTGACAGCCACCTCGCGCCCGGAACTCCGGCACGCATCAAAAAGATCCAGGAACTTCTTTCAGATGTACACCGCACACCGCAAAGCAAGGCGGTTGATACGCTGCGTCTAATGCGCGGCATCCTCGTAGCGGAGATCCACGCACACGACAAGCTGATTGCACGCGTTTACCGCGATACCGAATTCGAATTCCGTGTAGTGCTCGGAATCATAATCGCCTTTCCGCTGCTCGCGCTCTTGACGCTTTTCTTTCTGCGCCACCGCATCCTGCTACCCCTAAATAATCTGCGTTCCCTGATGACCATGCTCGCGCAACAGGACTACAGCGCAGCACCGCTGACAGGGGTCGACCCAATGCTTCGTCCGCTTTTTGAAAACTACAACCACCTGGTCGGACGCTTGTCGCAACTGGAGGATGCACGAAAGGCACGGCAGGAGACCCTGGAAAATGAGGTGCGCGCCGCGACACAGGTACTTCTCGCGCAACAACAAAACTTAGCGAGCGCCGAGAGACTGGCTGCAGTGGGTGAAGTTGCCGCCGGACTTGCACATGAGCTGCGCAATCCGCTTGCCGCCATACTTATGACCCTTGGCAACCTGCGTAATGAAATGGCGACACCGGATCAGACGCAGCGCTTCGATCTGGTGATTGCCGAACTCAAGCGTCTCACGCGTTTACTGAATAACGTACTGTCCGACGCACGGCAGGCACCGGAGCCGACGCGGACCGTGATGCTAGCTCGAGTGGTAGATGAACTTCTGGCACTAGCACGCTACCAACTGCCGCGCAACGTACACGTTGAGTGCAATATCGCCAATGATCTGATCTGCCGACTGCCGGAGGATCGCCTGCGGCAGGCCCTGTTAAATCTGATTCTCAATTCGGCAAAGGCGCTGGATCAACACCCCGGTACAGTCCGCGTTACGGCGGCTTTCATCGACCGGCGCCTGCGACTTGATATCACCGATGACGGCCCGGGATTTTCACGTGAACTGCTTGACGCCGGGGTTCGGCCGTTCGTTACCGGACACGACCAGGGAACCGGCCTCGGTCTTGCGATTGTCAGGCGATTCGTTGCGGATGTCGGCGGCGAATTGCGCTTTGCCAACCGCGCGCCAAACGGCGCGTGCGTCACCATGGATTTACCCTGCGGAGAGCTTCAATATGGCTGACACTTTACTGGTAATAGAAGACGAGACTTTGCTGGCAACCGAACTCGCGCGCCGCTATCGGCAGGGAGGATGGGAGGTCGTCGTGGCTCCAAATCTTGCTGCCGCTGAACGCACACTCGTCAACCAGCATGTTGAGCCGCTCGTCGTGCTTTCAGACATGAGCCTACCAGACGGCAATGCTCTTGATCTCATGGAAAAAACCCGAGACCAGAATACGAGCGGCGAATGGATCTTTTTAACCGCCTACGGGAGCGTACCGGACTCAGTGCGCGCGTTGCGGCTCGGCGCGTTCGATTTTCTGGAAAAGCCTTGCGACCAGGAACGTCTCGATCTCGTTGTCGCCGGTGCCGCCCGCAGTGGTCGCGCCCAACGCAGACTGAAAGACGAAGCTGCGGCGCAGTCGCGCAAGTATACGCCGGCGTCGTTCATCGGGCGCAGCGCGGGGGCGAAAAACGTGCGCGATATGCTCAACAAACTCAGTCGCGTCCCCTTTAGCACCCTGATCATCAGCGGTGAAACCGGAACTGGCAAGGGGTTGGCCGCCCGCATACTGCATCACAGTGGGGCGCGCTGTGAGGGTCCGCTGATCGAACTTAATTGTGCTGCATTGCCGCGCGATCTTATAGAATCCGAGCTTTTTGGACACGAAGTCGGCGCATTCACCGGCGCCCGTGCCCGCCGGCGCGGATTGCTCGAACAGGCTCACGGCGGCACACTGTTCCTGGACGAAATTGGCGAGATGAGCATCGACTTGCAGGCCAAACTGCTCAAGGCAATCGAGGACAAGTCCATCAGGCGCCTCGGCGGAGATCGCGAGATCAAGGTTGAAGTACAGATCATCGCGGCAAGCAATCGTGACCTGGAGTCCATTTCCCGTAGCGGCGCTTTCCGGCAGGATCTTTACCATCGGCTTAACGTCTTTCACCTGCATCTTCCGGCACTACGCGAACGCAAGGAAGATGTGGATGATCTGGTGCCCGTGTTTATCGCCGAGTTCAACACCAAGGCTGGAAAATCAGTCGATGTCGTGGAAGATGGCGTATGGGATGAATTGCGGACACATAACTGGCCAGGGAATGTGCGCGAACTGCGCAACGTTGTGGAACGCTGCGTGCTGTTCGCCGACAGCAGGGTTTTTCCCGAACGCTGGCTTCAGCTTCACAGCACAACCAACGGCAGTGCAGTTCATTCATTTCTGGATGGAAACCGCCTGTGCCTTCCTTTCGACGGTACCATGGCTTTGGAGGATATGGATCGCCACATCATCCAGAGTGCGCTGGAACGCAGCAACTTCAATGTCACAGCGGCTGCGCGGTCGCTCGGCGCGACACGCGAAACACTGCGTTACCGCATCCAAAAATATAACCTGGCAAAACCGACTCATTGATGCCTGCTGGCTGCATCGCCGGCGCCGGAGTTTTCAAGTCTCCTCGGCAGCGGCGATTCGGCAACGCGTCGCGGCAAGGCGTTCCGCGTGCAGGCCGGGCGGGAGCAACAGTCTGCCCAGCAAGGGCGACTGTCCATTCACTTGCCGGAATCGGCTAAGGGCCTCTTCCCGGTCGGAAATACCACTAGGAAACGCTCGGGATGAGCGGGTTCGCGACTTGAAAGCCACAAGGAATGTGGCACTACTAGCGCCATCAAAGACTGACAGGACTGCGGCCGACGGTGACATAATGCGGTGGAGAAACCGGTCCCGGTGAGCATAAGCCGTCGGTACAGGCTCAGACCGGCTGGCGCCCTGTTTCATGATCCAAGGAACGGCCTATGAGCGAGTCATGCAAGTATCTGATTATCGGTGGCGGGATCGCTGCTGACGCTGCGGTCCGCGGTATCCGCCGGCTGGATAACAGCGGATCGATCACAGTTCTGTGTGGCGAAAAGCATCCGCCCTATGATCGTCCGCCGCTGTCTAAGAAACTGTGGACCGGCAAGCCGTTGGATTCCATCTGGCACCAAACCGAAGCTGCAGGCGCAATTCTGCGCCTCGGTGTGCGGGCGCTAACAGGCGACCCAGACGTGCGCTCGGTCCGAGATGACGTCGGGAATACCTATATCTACGAAAAGCTGCTCATCGCCACCGGTGGCTCACCTCGTCGTCTCGGATTCGCAGATGACGGTGTCACCTATTTCCGCACGATCGATGACTATGAACATGTACGCACACTGGCCGACCGCGGCGCCAAGTTCGTAGTTCTTGGCGGCGGTTTCATCGGATCAGAGATTGCCGCAGCGCTGGCAACCAAAGGCTGTCCGGTCAGCATGATCTTTCCGGCAGCCAGCATCGGCGCACATTTTTATCCTCCAGCGCTGTCCGCCTTTGTCAACGATTTTTATCGCCAAAAGGGCATCACCGTCATCACACGCGACAGTGCCAAGTCCATCGAGAAGACCATCCAGGGCATGACAGTCAGCACTGCAGGCGGCCGGACACTCTCGGCGGACGGCGTCATTGCAGGAATCGGAATCCAACCGGAACTCGGCCTTGCGCGCTCGATGGGCCTGGCAACAGACAATGGCATCGTTGTGGATGAACAACTACGCACGACCCGCCCTGATATCTATGCAGCCGGCGATGTCGCCAATTTCTTCAGCACAGCGCTGGGAGTGCGAAGGCGGGTGGAACACGAAGACAATGCCCTCGCTATGGGCGCCATGGCTGGTCGCAACATGGCAGGAAATAGCGAGAAATACGAACATCTGCCCTATTTCTATTCTGATTTGTTTGATCTCGGCTACGAGGCAGTCGGCGAGATGGGCGGTGACCTTGAGGTGGTGGAGGATTGGAAGGAGCGCTTCCGCAAGGGCGTGATCTACTACCTGAGGGACAGCAAGGTGCGCGGTGTGTTGCTATGGAATACCTGGGGTCAAGTCGATGCGGCGCGCAAACTGATTGCCAACCACGAGCCAATTGACGAGCACTCGCTCAGGGGGCGGATATCGGACTGACGGGCGGCGGCGAAAAGGAATCGGGAGCGCTGCCGTGATAGGAGAAACCAATGATACGAATAAAGCGCATTTATGATGAACCATCGACAAAGGACAGTGTTTGCTTTCTGGTGGACCGCCTTTGGCCGCGCGGTATAAAAAAGCAGGCCTTGCCACTGGATGGTGGTTGGCTAAAAGAGGCTGCACCCAGCGATGCGTTGCGCCGCTGGTATGGTCACGATCAAACGAGATGGCCGGCATTCGAACAACGTTATCGCGTCGAACTGGATGAACACCCCCAAGATTGGCAGCCCATATTGGATGCGGCGCGCCGACACGATGTAACCCTGTACTACGCTTCGCGCGATACCGAACACAACAATGCGCTGGTGTTGCAGCGTTATCTGCAGAAAAAGCTTAAACGTTGACTGGCCAGTCTTGGCGGCTGGTGTAGATGCACCAGCGCTGTGCAAAACCGGTCTCTTCGAGCGCCCTGTTTAGTAATTAATGGCACCCTCATGCGGGGGTTATTCCGACAGCCACAAATGTTACTGGCGGCAGGATGGGTATACAACCAAGGACATAAACAGACGAACGGTTTGTCCAAAAAGACATAAACGTCCGCACAAACCATGGACCGGAAGTCGATCAAGGTTTATCCTTAAGGCCCTGACGAACGCTCGGGAGACTGCCGCGGGAGCGCGGTTGGTCGGAGGCAAGCAAGTCCCGGACGATGTTAGAATGCCTCACATCGCGGAGCTGGTTGGTGAGGAACAGAATCGACCTGCGCTGCAACGTAATCGTAATCTTGAAACATACTATGGAGATTAAGTAAATGACTGACAGCTTCAATAAAAAGGTTTCCCGCCGCTCACTGCTGAAAGGCGCCGCCCTGCTGGCGGGTGTTGCCGCCGTGCCGGCCCTGCTGGCATCGAAGGAAGCCCTGGCCGCCAAGGCCTCCAAGGCCTCCATGCAGTACCGTGACAAGCCAAACGGCTCGAAGGAATGCGCGGGCTGCATGCAGTTCATACCTGGAAAGAGCAAGGCAGCCAACGGCACCTGCAAAGTGGTTGCAGGCCCGATCAGCCCGCACGGCTACTGCATCGCCTGGGCCCCCAAGGCCTAATAGTTCGAGTCCGTCACGGATTCTGTTTCCTTCCGGTATGCCGGCGTGAGCCGAAAGGGAAAGTGCTCAGGGGGGGCGAGTTCTGGCATGAACTCGCTCTCCGATCCGGCGCTCCCCTCTAAGTCACACTGCAATAGCACAGGCAATTTGTAGGATAGGCAGGACATTCGACGTGCGCTTTTTGCGTCGGACAAATTACTGTTGACTCTGCAATCCGCCGGTCAATTAGCGAAAATACCTGATGTCCACGCTTATAGCTTTCTTGCGGAATTACGCCTGGGGCATTGCGCTGCTGCTCGTGCTCATCGCGATTACTGCCTTCGTGTTTCGGCCCGCAGCGCGCCGCCGCTACGAGCGCGAGGCACAAATTCCGTTTGACGATGATTGAGACATGACTGACGCGTCGTGAATCGCTGCATCACACACGCACGCAACGAATACCACGCCCGTTAGCGCGAGCGTTGGTAGGTACCGACAAGATCCTGCTGGGCGAGAATATGGCCGTGCATTGCCTTTTCAACGGCCGCCTTACCTGGACGCTGCAGATCGGGTAGCACCACGTCGAGCGCATATAACTTGAAGAAGTATCGATGCCGGCCGATCGGCGGGCAGGGTCCGCCATAGACAGCGCGCTGCCAGTCGTTCAACCCTTCGCGCGTTCCTTTTGGCAGACCGGATGGATTCGCACCTTCCGGCAATTGCGTTGTTTCGGGTGGGATGTTGTACAGCACCCAATGCACCCAAGTCATTTTTGGTGCCGCCGGATCCGGTGCATCGGGGTCATCGACAATCAATGCCAGGCTTTTCGTTCCTGCTGGAATCCCGGACCAACTCAGGGGCGGCGAGATATCCGCGCCATCGCAGGTGTACTTCGCCGGAATCGCAGTGTGCGGCTTGAACGCCGATGAAACGATTGCAAGGCTCATGACATGATCCTCCCGGCTGCCCGCCCCGGCCACCGCATCGCGCCACTGTCCGAGCGCACCGATGGCGACCACGAGCGCGAGGGCCGCAGTGACTCGATTACACCATCCGAACAACACTCGCATTACAGCGCGCTCGCATAAAGTTGGTGCGGGCATCTTACCGCAAGGCAGGTCCGGTGGGCCAATACCAGCTGGACGCAGTCCTTTGCCTCAATGCTGCACGGTGCCCGGCGATTGCTGCGTCGGTGCCGGCGTGGACGGCGTGGACGGCGTGGACGGCGATGCCTGGTCACCTGGTCCCGGTGCCGTGCTGTCGTCAAACGAATCGTCGTCGAGAAACTTGGGTTGCGGCGGATGGCCGTCGTAAATCAGATTGAGCCGGTGCTGAAAATAGGCCTCACGAACGAACAAGTACTTGTCCGGGCCAGCCGCCTGCTCCAGCACATTGGTGACACCAAGCAGATTGGCGCGCGTATTGACCGCACCCAGGATACGGACACCCCAGCGCGTGGTACTGTCCTTCACATAATTGACCGGATAGGTGTAGTAGTCGGGTACCAAGCCGATGCTATCGCGCAAGTCGCTCGGACCCAGAATTGGCCACACAATGTATGGCCCGGCATGTACCCCCCATACACCGAGTGTCTGCCCGAAATCCTCATCGTGCGGAGGTAATCCCATCGGTTTGGCCGGATCGAACAGCCCAGCTATACCGACGGTACTGTTGACAAGGAAACGACCGGTATCGGCTGCGGTGCGCTTGAGCTTGCCCTGCAGCAAATCGTTGACTACCACCGTAGGCCCGAGCAGATTATTGAAAAAGCGCGAGACACTGTTTTGCACGGGTCGCGGCAGAATGAATTCGTAGCCCTGCGCGACAGGCTTCAGCAGATACTTATCGAACTTGTCGTTAAATTTGAAGATGACTCGATTGTAGCTTTCAAGCGGGTCGTATGGCGTGTCGTCAGAAAGATCTCCCGAATGACCATGCGTTGTTGCGCAGCCCGCCAGCGGCAACGTCAGGGCGAACATCACACTGAGCAGCAGCCGATGTCGAGCAAGACGCTTCCTCCATCGGCCAGCGGCGTGAACTCCTGGCAGGGAAACCTCCGACGCAGTCGAGACACTCAAGCAGCGCCTGCAGTTCCCAGCAACAAGTGAGGACAAATATTCTTCGGTCATTTAGATGCGTCTCGGGGTATGCTTCGGGCGCCATGGCGTTATGAAACATATCGCTGTTCGTTGCATGCGGTGGCGCCGACTTTGTTTTAATCACCCCGGCGTACCCATAGGCCGCGGCGAGCAGCGCGACTTTACCAGAGGCGATGGCTCGATGCAGCACGCAGACGTCGGGAAACACTGGAATAGCGGTGACGGCACTGCACAAACGGCACCCCGTTATGGCAATATTTCGCGCTATGTCAGGCTCTACAACTGTTGGTCTTATTCTGGCTGGTGGCCGTTCGCGCCGCTTTGAAGGTACCGATAAGGCATTCATCAGGCTGGCCGGCAGATCGTTATGGCAACACGCGGCGGCACACCTGGCACCGCAGGTGGATATTTTGGCGATCAGCAGCAATGCACCGGCCGGCCTGTTTGCTGCGGACTGCGAGAATCCCGCCCCCCTTACTGTGTTACCGGACGTCATAACGGGGTTTCAGGGGCCTTTGGCCGGTATTCATGCAGGATTGATCGCCTGGCCGGATTACCGCGTGGTTTCGGTTGCAGTGGATTTGCCGTTCCTACCGCCTGATTTGGTCGCTCGGCTCGCGGACGGGTTGCGCCATGGTCGCTGTGCCTATGCAACCGATGGCGAGCGACACGCGCTGGCAGTCCTTTGGGTCCCCGGAGCAGCTGAAGACGTCGCCACCTATTTGAAAAATGGTGTACGCAGCGTGCGAGACTACCTGGTGAAATGCGGCGACCCTGTATTATTTAAGGCGCCCGGCGACGGTGGCCTATTCGTTAACATCAATAACCCACAGGACCTTGCCGCGGCGGAACAACGCCTGCAAAACGGATCGCACTCCTGATTAATCAGCGCCACCCGGAACCCGCCCTGGCGCACGCCCGAACGACCCCATAACTTATCGCTGTCACGCGAGCGCCCTGCCCGCGGCGCGAACCTCCGCAAGCCATCGCTGCCTACGATCTTCGCTCGCCCCCTGCATGGGCCCGATCTGGGTGATTTGCACCGGGCTGATCCCGCAAAATCTGAGAATCCCGTCCTTCATCGTGCGATGTCCGACCGCGTGAAACAGCCAACGGTACACGAATGGCGGAGTGTTCATCGTGACAATCAGACGCGCGCTGCGGCCCTTTAGGAGTTTGTCCCAGAACATCGAATCCTTGCGAAAATTCACGGCAAAACCTGGTACGAACGTTCGTTCGACGAATCCCTTAAGCAACGCGGGAATCGTGCTCCAGATAATCGGGTAAACGAACACGAGATGTTCGGCCCAGCGTATTGCGTCACGCGCATGGGCTATATCTGGCTCCTCCGGTTGCGCGGTCGTGCGCAGGGCATCGAATTTCATTTCCGCCAGCACCAACCGGCGCACCTCCGCTCCAGATTCTCCCGCCCCTGCGACATAAGCATCAGCAAGCGCGCCGCAGAAACTTGCCGCGACCGGATGGGCCAGAATAACCAGTACCTTTTTTGTCATCAAACACCTCGGGATCGCTCGTCAAATTGCGCGCACGATTGTACACACTTCGCCTACGACCATGGCATAATCGGGAGAGACGGTGTCGGGGAAAGGACGGTTCGTCGATGCTTCAACGCTGGCGCGCCCACCTGGCTGGTCATCCTGAATACCTGGCCCGCCACTACTGGTGGGCCTATCTGTCTCCCATCGGCGCATGGCTTTTCGACCATCGGCCAATCATCAACATGATTCTGTTCGGCCAGTACACGACAATCGTGCGCGAAACCCTGCGCCGCTATTGCGCAAGCGAAAGTGGGCGCACGCTGCAGCTTGCCAACGTGTATGGCGATCTGATTCCAACGCTAAGGGAATGTGCCGGCGAACGGGATTTTCATATCATCGACGTCGCGATCATCCAGCTGCAGGCGGCGCGGCGCAAGCTGAACGGTGGAGCCTTGCGCAATCGCGAATTCCTGGCGCGCATGAATGCCGAGAATCTGGCCTATGCGAGCAACGGCTTTGACACCATCGTGATTTATTTTTTGCTACATGAACTGCCAATTGATGCGCGCCAGCGCGTACTGTGCGAGGCATTGCGCGTCGCGCGACCTGGCGGGCGGCTGATTGTAGCGGAATATGGCACCAACGCCGATGATCACTATCTCCACCGTAGCACGCTATTTCGTTGGCTGCTGCGGACTGCCGAACCCTATCTTGGCGATTTCCTGCAGCAGGACCTTACCAATCTGCTTGGAGAATGCGCCAAAGCGGTCAAGAAGGAAATCAAGCTGTTGGCAGAAACACCAATCTTCGGCGGCTTCTATCGGGTTGCCGAATACCGCATCTAGCCAGTAAATCAAAGTGCTGCTTCCGCGCGGCACGCTGGGTTCACGTGGCGTCCTGCAGACGGACACAACGCAGATCTCGGCTCATGCGCACTGCCGCCTCTCTACCGGAATAGTAGCGCGGCAGGCACACCAGCTCCTGATACCCCAATTTTCGGTAAAATGCGCGAGCCGCGCGGTTGGTCGCGCGAACTTCCAGGCTGACAACGAAGGTTCCGGCAACGCGCGCCGAACTTTCGAGCCACTCCACCAGGCGACGGCCGATCCCCTGCCTCCGGTGAAACGGTTCAACTGCCAGCAGGTTCAAGTGCGCGCTTGATTCGTTGAAATGCATGATCGCGAAACCGACGATGCGGGTTCCGACACGGGCGATAAGAACCAGACTGTCGCGGTTGCGCAGATGTCTTGCTACCCGGGATTCGTCCCAGGACCAAACTGGCAGACCGCCCTCGACGAATTCGCGGGACATGATAGCGATGCGCCGCGCGTCGGCGGGTCTAGCAAGCGTGATCTCCATAAATACAAATGATAGCCGATTCGACGCACTAAACAACAAATGCAGGTCAACACCGTGGATCCGCGCGACCCTTCGGGCTGGCGTCCCTTTTATTATGATCTGTCACACCTCACTCACGTCGTGACGAATGCGGTTCTTGCCGTCGTGCTTTACCGAATACATTAATGCGTCGGCCATCCGGATCATCTCATCAACGTCCCGCGGCGGAGTTCTGAACGTGATTGCGCCGATACTGAAAGTGACCGGCCATTCCCTGTGTCTCATCGTTTCCTGAAGCAGATCTCGCAGCTTGAGGATGACTTCATCCGCCGCCTTGTAGTCGGTTTCGGAGAGCAAAATCGCAAATTCATCGCCGCCCAGCCGCGCGACGATGTCGTTCTTGCGCAATGCCTTGTGAATCCTGGCCGGAATCAAGCACAGGAGGCGATCCCCTTCGTGATGCCCGAATCTGTCGTTCACCAATTTGAAATTATCGACATCAATATAGGCCACAGTGAAGGTGTGGTGATAGCGCGCAAGCCGATTGATCTCGTTTTGTGCGAGCGTATAAAAGTAGCGTCGGTTTGCGGCGCGAGTCAGGGGATCAGTGCGGGCCAGCATGGCCTCCCACTCCAACCGATCGCGCAGCGCCGCCAGCAAGAAGGTGGTGATTAGGAAAAAGCCGAGGTGCACGCTCATATTCCAGTAATGGATGAGCGGCTGCGAATACGTGTCTCCGGCAAGCTGGTCGGCCACCAACCAAGTTACTGCACTGACGCCTGACATGAATATGCCGATGGTTCTGCCGGCATACCATGTGGCAAAGGATACCGGAATCAGATAGAAGATCGAGAAGGTGAGCACCGGGCTGGTCGTCACATGAATCATGGCAACCCCCAGCACCAGCAGGCAGCTCAATACCACCGCCACCGGCTTCGATTGCCGATCGAGAAGTTGCCGCAGAGCGAGAACAGTACGTCCAACAACTTGCCGCCCCGAATTGGCATGGTGCGCACCTGCGGCGCGCGACTGTCCGGATCCCCTAGTCAAACGCTTGGGCGGGAGGCTTTGAACGGTCATGGCCATGGTTCACCCTGCAAAGTAGCGCGCCTCGACCCGCCGCTGCCCCCGCTTCACGGACAATAAGCGAAATACTCGGGTCTCGCCGAGGCGCAGCATAACGGAACTGCGATGCGATTGCGCGCGATTGGCTGTCACGCGAATACGCCTGATGCGATGGAAAACTATGGCGCATACAAACCCCCGGGATATCCAGGACTCGCGCGGTGCCGCTCCGGTTCCCTGCAAAAATGCCGCTTAGCACGGACAGCGGGCAACTGGCACATACAGTCATTAGTCCGCGCGGCGTGGTGGAAGTTTCAGGATTTTCGCAGCCAACGGAGTAACCGCTTTGAGGGGCAATCGCGTTTCAGCGATTCTTGGAAATCCGCTCTCGGCGCTTGCGCTCTGATGAGGCGCGTGTGGGAAGGGTGGAACGTGTCTTTGGCGCGCCACGCGGCGTACGCGGCTGCGTTTCAGATTCTTGCGGCCCGGCAGTATGGCTGACGCTTCGGACGAGGTGCTCGGCAACAGACGGATCGAGGTCCGCCCAACGTCCCGGACGCAAACCGCGCGGCAGTGTCGCCGTTCCATAGCGCACGCGAATCAGTCTGCTGACTTTGACACCGACCGCCTCCCACAGGCGCCTTACTTCGCGATTTCGGCCTTCCCGCAGCGTAACGTGGTACCAGTGATTGGCACCTTCCCCGCCGGCATCGGTAATGGTATCGAAACGTGCCAATCCGTCTTCGAGTTCAATACCCGCGTGCAATCGTTCAAGCATGTCACTGCCGACCTTGCCCAGGACGCGGACTGCATACTCACGCTCGATGCCTCCGCTCGGGTGCATCAGGCGATTGGCAAGCTCGCCGTCAGTCGTAACAAGAATCAGACCCTGGGTATTGATGTCCAGACGACCTACGGCCACCCAGCGGCCATTGCGCAAGGCCGGCAACTGGTCAAAAATGGTGCGGCGACCCTCGGGATCGGAGGCCGTGCAGATTTCGCCTTCTGGCTTGTTATACATAAGGATACGGCGTCTTGCGCCAAAACGTGCGCCGCTCGCAAGCGGTTGGCCGTCGACTCGAATCTGCTGTCCCGGCAGAACGCGCTCGCCTAAAGTAGATATGGCGCCATCCACGGAAATCCGTCCCTGCTCGATCCAGCGCTCCATCTCACGACGTGAACCAATACCGGCGCGCGCCAGCACCTTTTGCAATTTCTCTCCACTCGGAGATTCGCCCGTTGATTTGAGCGGCGCCGGCTGCCTGGTGCGACGGCTCCTGTCCGCACTCACAGTTTCTCTGCCGTCGCTCCCGAAAGCGGCTGCTCCGTGACATCGACATCTTCTGCCACGCCTGATGCGGCGGTCGAGGACAAACCATCCGGGTCTTCGACTGCGGCTTGCGGCGTCTGCTCCCGGGCAGCGCTCGGCGCGTCAAGACCCTCCGCCCCGTAGTCAGCATTTTCGCCGCCAGCCTCGGTGTGCTTCCCGCCTTCAGTTCCCGGATCGCCCGACGCAACATCCGCCTGCTCCACCGTGGAATCCACCGGCAGACTCAGATTGAGCTCGGCACTGATCCTGTCGATATCCCGCAGTTCCGCAAGCGGCGGCAATTCGTCCAGGCTCTTAAGGTTGAAATGTTCCAAGAATCCGCGCGTGGTGCCATACAATGACGGCCGCCCCGGCACATCGCGTTGCCCGACCTGGCGGATCCACTCCCGGCCAAGCAGGGTCTTGATGATCTCGCTGCTTACCGCGACTCCGCGTATTTCCTCTATTTCGCCGCGTGTCACCGGCTGGCGATAGGCAATAATGGCCAGGGTCTCAAGCAGCGCGCGCGAATAGCGCACCGGACGTTCCTCGGACAGCCGCGAAAGCCACTCGGCATACCTTTCCCTGGTCTGCAGACGGTAGCCATGATCGATCTGGCGCAGTTCTATCGCACGATTCGCATAGTCCTGCTCCAACTGCGCGATCACGGCACGTACGTCGTCACGCGTCGGGCGCGATCCTTCTGGAAACAGTGACAGCATGCGGTCAATGGTCAGCGGCTGTCCCGCCACAAGCAACGCCGCCTCGATTATGTTCTTCAGTTCGCTATTGGCATCAGTCATCAGGCAACCGCCTTAACGTGGATTGGGGCATAGGGTTCGTTCTGCACCAGAATAAGGAGTGTTTCCTTGAGAAGCTCCAGGAGCGCCATAAACGTCACCACCACACCCATTCTGCCCTCTTTCACGTCGAACAATTCAGCAAAATCGACGAACGCCTCGGCATTCACGCGGCCGAGGATTTGGGTCATGCGTTCGCGTACCGAAAGCGCTTCCAGCATTACCCGGTGATGACGGTACATCTCGGCGCGTTGTAGCACACCGCGGAAGGCATCGAGCAGTTCAAACAAGGTGACATTCGGCTCGACGCGTTTGACCGGCGTGGCATTACACTCAATGACGCTGAGATGGACCTCGCGCCCCACCCGTGGCCGGTTGTCGATCTCCTCTGCCGCCTGACGGTAGCGCTCGTATTCCTGCAGGCGCCGCACCAGCTGCGCACGTGGATCGTCTTCCACTTCCTCGCCTTCGACCGGACGCGGCAGCAGCATGCGCGACTTGATCTCCGCCAGCATCGCCGCCATGACCAGGTATTCGCCGGCAAGCTCCAGACGTACCTGCGTCATGATCTCTACATACTCCATGTACTGGCGCGTTATCTCGGCAATGGGTATGTCGAGGATATCTAGGTTCTGCTTGCGTATCAGGTAGAGCAGCAAATCGAGAGGTCCCTCGAAGGTCTCGAGGATCACCTCCAGCGCGTCCGGCGGGATGTACAGATCCTGCGGCAACTGCGTCATCGCTTCGCCCTGTACGATAGCGAACGGCATTTCGCCCTGCACCGGCGTTTTGGTTTCCTGTGGCGACTGACTCATCAACTGTACCCCAGCCCCATGCTGCGCCGTACATCCACCATCGTGTCCTCGGCAATTTCGCGCGCCTTGCGGCAGCCGTCGGCAACTATATTCTTCACCAGTGTGGCGTCCTTCGCCAGAGCCTCAGCGCGCTCGCGGATCGGCTTGAGCTCGGCAAGGACGGCGTCGATAACCGGTTGTTTGCATTCCAGGCAGCCGATTGAGGCGCTGTGGCAGCCTTCCTGAACCCACTTTCGCACGTCCTCGCCGCAGTAGACCAGATGGAACTGCCATACCGGGCACTTTTCAGGGTCGCCAGGGTCGGAACGGCGCACGCGTGCCGGATCTGTCGGCATGGTGCGAATCTTTTGCGTGACTTCATCCGGCGCATCTCGCAGGCTAATCACATTGTTGTACGACTTGGACATCTTCTGGCCATCAAGCCCGGGCATCTTGGACGATTCGGTAAGCAAGGCTCTCGGTTCCGTCAGAATCAATCTCCCGCCGCCCTCGAGATAGCCGAACAGGCGCTCGCGGTCACCAAAAGCGATATTCTTCTGCTTGTCCAACAGGGCGCGCGCGGTTTCAAGCGCACCATGGTCGCCGCGCTCGAGGAACGCAGTGCGCAATTCGCGGTAAAGCTTGCCCGCCTTTTTACCCATCTTGCCGATTGCCGCTTCCGCCAGTGCTTCATAGTCGGCTTCGCGACCGTACAAAAAGTTGAAACGACGCGCAATCTCACGCGTCACCTCGACATGCGCGACCTGGTCCTCACCCACGGGCACGAGACCCGCCCGGTACATGAGAATATCGGCGCTTTGCAATAGCGGATAGCCGAGAAATCCGTAGGTGGACAAATCCTTATCCTGCAGCTTTAGCTGCTGATCCTTGTAAGTCGGCACACGCTCAAGCCACGACAGCGGCGTAATCATCGATAGCAGCAGATGCAATTCGGCATGCTGCGGGACGCGCGACTGAATGAACAAAACCGCATTCGCTGGGTCGACGCCGGCCGCGAGCCAATCGACGACCATGTCCCACACGCTCTCCTCGATGACACGCGGATCCTCGTAGTGCGTCGTCAGCGCATGCCAATCGGCGACGAAAAAAAAGCACTCGTACTCGTTCTGCAGCCGCAGCCAGTTCTTGAGCACGCCGTGATAGTGCCCGAGATGCAGGCGTCCCGTCGGACGCATGCCCGAAAGTACACGCTGCGGCTGGCCAGGAAGCACGCTGCTCATGCTAGCCGAGCCCCGTGAACCAGCTTATTAAATTGGTGAAAAAGGAAATGACCGGACCGGCAACCAACCCAAGCACTCCCAAATACATCAAAGCAAGCAAAATGATGAATCCGTAAGGTTCGACGCGGCTCAAGCGCCACGCCCACGGTCCAGGCAACAGACCTACCGCCACGCGCCCGCCATCCAGCGGCGGCAATGGCAACAGATTGAACACCATTAGCAGAACGTTGACGTACAGTCCTCCAACGCCCATTAACATGAGGGGACGACTGAACCATGCCGCTGAGGCAGGCAATAGAGCGCCAATTTTTACGATCAGGCCCCACAACAACGCCATTACCAGATTGGCTCCAGGTCCAGCCGCGGCCACGATCGCCATATCGCGCTTTGGATGGCGCAAGTTCTGCCATGTGATCGGCACCGGCTTGGCCCAGCCGAAAATGAAACCGGTAAAGACATACGCCACGATAGGCACCAGAATCGTGCCAAGTGGGTCTATGTGCTTGATTGGATTCAGCGTGAGACGCCCAAGACGCTCTGCCGTCGGATCACCAAGCAATTTCGCCACCCAGCCGTGAGCAACCTCATGGACGATGATGGCAAACAGCACGGGGATAATGAGAACAGCGATGAGTTGGGGCGGCGTCAGTGCTTCCATTACCCCAAGTAATTGACCCAGCATGGGTGGAGTATATCAGGATGACTGTGCCGCGGCCATGCGCCGCCTAAGCTGGCAAACGTGCCGCAAATGGCGCTACGTCCCCCTTGCCGCTGCGGGTTACGCGCATAGCACCATCGGACAACTCCACCACCGTGGTCGGCTCCCAACCGCAGTTGCCGCCGTCGATCACGAGATCAAGCTCGTGTTCAAGCCGCGCGCGGATCTCCTGTGGTTCGGCCAGAGGCAGCTCCTCCCCCGGCAGGGTCAGGGTCACGCTCATGAGTGGCTCACCCAACTCAGCCAGCAGCGCCTGGGCAATGACATGCTCCGGGATACGCAACCCAATGGTCTTGCGCCGCGGATTCTGCAGGCGGCGCGGGACCTCACGCGTTGCCGGCAGGATGAACGTATAGGGTCCCGGGGTGCTGGCCTTGAGAATCCGGTAGTCGGAGTTGCCCACGCGCGCGTAGAGCGAAACCTCCGACAGATCGCGACATACCAGGGTGAAATCGTGACGCGCGTCGAGCTGGCGGATGCGGCGGATACGCTCCATGGCGTCCTTGTCGCCGATGTGGCAGCCGAGCGCATAGCTTGAGTCGGTCGGGTAGGCAATGACGCCTCCACGGCGCACGATCTCGACCGCCTGGCGGATCAGCCTCGCCTGCGGATTCGTCGGATGCACCTGGAAATACTGCGTCATGGCTATGCCTCGATGGTCCTGTTAGCGCTTCTTTCCGCGTTCCTGCATAAAACGTTCGAGCGCGCCGGCGGCCCATTTCTGTCCGCCCAGACCAAATGCCAGCGCCAGGCCGAAACAAATGGCCCCGAAAAGTATGTAGAAGGCATTGTAGAGGATCGTCTGGCCTATATTCATCTGCCCAAGCGCGATGATGACCACGAAGACCATGATGGCGTAGCGCACGAGTCGGCCGAGCACCTCCATGTCCGTCATACCGATGTTCTTGCCATAGGCAATGATCGACTCCGACACAAAACGTGCGAAATAAAGCCCGATCGCCAATATCAACACCGCCACCAGCACGTTCGGAATAAACAAAGCGATGGTCTTGAACATGTCCGACAGCACACTCAGGCCCAGGATGTTGAAGGCTGCCAGCAGGGTCACCAGGATCATCAGCCAATAGACCAGCAACCCCAGGATATCCACCGTGCCTTTTTTAATACCACCCTGCTTGAGAAAACCGTCCATACCGACAAGCTCAGTCAGCACATTGAAGCGAACGAGCTTCAACCCCCGCACAACCACCAAGTTAAGGACCTTGGCGATCAGCCATCCGAAAATAAGAATCACGATGGCCCCAAGCAACTGCGGCAGGAACTGCCCGAGCTGAATCAGAAAGCTACGCACCGACTCGACAACCAAGTTAACCTGGTACATCGGTCTCTCCTTTTGCGATTGACTGCTGGTCGTTAAACTTTCGCGTGATTATTGATTAATGCGTCCAGGCATCACGCCGTCGGCAAGGCGAGAAAATCGGACCGGTTCCAGCGTATTCAACCCGTCACAGCTAACGGCAGCGCGACCGAATTCTGCGAACAGCCGGTACCGTCTGCACCGCGCCAAGAATGCCATACCGGGCGGCATGTTTCCGGCAGTGCCGGCAGCCGGCCGAGCTCAACCCATGGCGCTTCGGGACCATGATAGTCCGACCCGCTCGAAGCCAGCAGGCCATAGCGCGCGGCAAGCGATGCGAAGCGCAGGTAGTCGTCGCGGCTGTGACTGCCGCAAACCACCTCGATTGCTTCGCCTCCCGAATCCTTGAATTCGCCTAGCAGTCGCTGCAGGTGGGTGGCGCTGAGTTTGTAGCGCGCCGGGTGGGCAATGACCGCCTGGCCACCAGCCGCGCAAATCCAGGCAACCGCGTCGGACAGCGCCGCCCATTGCCCCGGCACATGACCCGGTTTGCCGCTGACGAGGAATTTCTTGAATACCTGGCGCACATCCGCGGCATGTCCCGCGGCCACCAGGTGCTGAGCAAAGTGGGTGCGGCTGATCAGACTACCGCGGGCAAGCGCTCGCGCGCCCTCGTAGGCCTCGCCAATGCCCTTGGCAGCAAGCCGCCGGCCAATCTCTTCGGCCCGCCACGCACGGAATACGCGCAGCCGTGCGAGCCCGGCTTGCAATTGGGCATTTGTCGGATCGATGCCAAGACCCACAATATGTACGGTTTTTGTACCCCAAGTTACTGATATTTCCACGCCCGGCACCAGCGCCAGGCCGATGGTCTGCGCCGCGGCCCGGGCCTCGCCAATGCCGTCGGTAACATCGTGATCGGTCAGCGCCAGTACATCCACACCAGCCGCATGGGCGCGCAAAACCAACTCGGCCGGCGACAGGGTGCCGTCCGAATAGTAGCTGTGACTGTGCAGATCGTAATGCGGCACGCGCCGAGCGTCTCCTCCGCGGGTTTGCAGGGTCAGGCGTATCGGAATCAGTCCGCGCCGGGCAATCCCTGCGTCTACCGGGAAATGAGAGTATCATGCCCGCAGTGCATAATTAACCCGGATTCTTTGCCCAACGATGGAGTCCCTTGCCCCGCTTCCCGAGGCGGTCCGCCGGTTTCATGCGGCTGCGGCGCAGATCCGAAGCGCCTATAGCCGCCGTGCACCGGTCATCAATGACCAGGTGACGCCTATCCAACTCATTGAAGCGTTGGAACAATTCCTGGCCGTGGCCAGCAATCTCGATCGCGAGGAGGGCGAAACCGGGCCGATCCTGAAAGACGACACCGACCAGCTGGGCGACTATGGACTCAGCTTGTTCAGCGATCTTGCCACCTGGGCGCAACAACTCGGGCTGGCCGACGCGCTGCAGGAAATCCATAAGGTTGTCTTGGCCTGCGCCGACTGGATCATCCGCCATCAGGGACGCATCCGCACTCTCGAACCAATAGTCAACGCCCTGGCTGACATGGCCAATCGCGTCACTGAACCCGCCTTGCTCGAGCACATGGCAGATTTCATGGGAGAGATACTCCATGCCTGCGATCCTTTCATCCGGCAAGATTTGGAAAAGACCAATTCCGGGCGGCCTTGGCGACTTTTGCACCTGAACCGCGGCATCGTGGCCACCCGCTCGCACAATCCCGAGGTCATGGCTGCCGTATTCGACGAACTCGTGCAGGACCTGCCGGAAGATGCGCCGGGGTTCTTTGCCCAGGGCATGCAGCAGATGGACGCGCTGGACTATCCCGAACATGTGCGCAAGGTAATGGCCCATTATTTTGCGACCTGGACCCGCCGCACCGTCCACTAGCTCCCTACGTTGCCCCTCGGTTCGCTAAATGCGAGAATAAACGGAAGCTACATGACTCTATCCAAATGAAGATCCTTTTCGATTTCTTTCCGTTGTTCCTGTTTTTTCTCGCGTTCAAATTCGCGGGGATTTACGTTGCCACGGGCGTCGCGATTGCTGCGTCTTTCTTTCAGGTTGGGTGGTACTGGTACCGCCACCGGCGTTTTGAAACCATGTACGTGATCCAGCTTGTTGTGATCGCGGTATTCGGCGGGTTGACCCTTTTCCTGCACAATGACACGTTCATCCGCTGGAAGCCGACCATCCTGTACTGGGTTTTCGCAGCGGCATTTTTGAGCAGCCAGGTTTTCGGCAACACCACCGCTGCCGAGCGCCTACTCGGAAAACAGATCTCCCTGCCGCCGCGCATTTGGCGGATTTATAATCTCAGCTGGTCGCTGTTCTTCCTGTTGCTGGGTGTGCTCAACCTCTATTTTGCGTTCTATTACGGCCTGCAATACGACAAGGCAACGCGCCTTGCTACCTGGGTTAACATCAAGGTCTGGGGCGGCACCGGCATGACGGTTGTATTTGCCCTCGTGCAGGCCTTTTTCCTCTCCAAGTACCTAGATAGTCCGGCGCAGAACGAAGTCGAGGGACAGAAGGAAGAGTCCTGATGTTCTACGCCATCCAAGGACGCGACACGGCCGCCAGTCTGGCCAAGCGACAAGCCGCCCGACCAGCTCACCTAAAACGCGTCGAACAGTTGCGCGATGAAGGCCGGTTGCTTCTGGCCGGCCCCTTCCCGGCCATCGACGCCCCGGACCCTGGTGCCGCCGGTTTCACCGGCAGCCTGATTGTCGCCGAGTTTGCCTCCCTGGCCGAGGCCCAGGCTTGGGCCAATGCCGACCCATACGTCGCGGCCGGCGTCTACGCCGAAGTAACGGTCAAGCCGTTCCGTAAGGTGCTGCCATGAGCGGTGCTACGATGATCGAGCAACGCCTGCGCGCTGCCCTGGCAGCTGACAGCATTGAAGTGACGGATGAAAGCGCACAACACGCAGGCCATGCCGGCGCCCGTGCCGGGGGTGGTCATTACGCCGTCACCGTGGTGTCGGCACAATTTGCCGGCAAGGGCCAAATCGAGCGCCACCGAATGGTTTATGCTGCCCTCGGCGATGCCATGCGCCAGGAGATTCATGCCCTAAGCATTCGCGCCTATGCTCCGGAAGAGCTTTAATCGACAACACCACTCAAGACGAGGAAAATCCATGAGATATCGCCGCATATCGGTTCTGATTGCCATCTTCAGCATCGCGCTGTTTGCCACCGCGTGCGGAAAGAAGAGCGTCGATACCGGCAAGGTGCTCGCAACGGTAAACGGCCAAGCGATCACCCAGTCCGACCTGGACAACTTCATGCAATCGACTCCGGTGCAGCAACCGGTCTCTGATCAGGAAAAGAAGGCGATATTGCAGCAGATGGTCAATCTAACCCTGCTGTCGCAGGATGCTCTCCGGCACAAGCTCGACGAGCAACCCGATGTTCACTTCCTCATCAAGACTCAGCGCGAAAACATTCTGGCACGCGCGATGATCCGCGAGTACCTGAAGGACCACCCAATCTCCGACGACGAAGTGAAGCAGCGTTATAACGACGAGCTGGCAAAAACCAACAAGAACGAATACCGCGCCCGCCACATCCTGGTGAAAACCAAGGAAGAAGCGCAGGACATCATCAAGCAGCTGCAACACGGCGCCGATTTCAAAACCCTGGCAAAGGAAAGATCCATCGATGCGCAATCGGCCAAGCTGGGTGGCGAGCTCGGCTGGTTCAATCAGAGTTCGATGATTCCGGACTTCTTTAATGCCGTGACGCAGCTGAAAAAGGGAGAAATATCGCCCGAACCAGTCAAGACCCAGTACGGTTACCACGTGATCCAGCTTGAGGACACCCGCCCCTTCAAGTTCCCTCCGTACGCCGAGGTCCAGGCTCGCATCCGCCAGCTGTTACAGCAGGAGCGGATCGACAAGATGGTCCAAGAACTGAAATCCAAGGGTAAGATCGACATCAACGGCTGATAACGCGTCCGCCAGCATGCGCCGCCTTCTCCGTCCGGGGAAGGCGGCATTTGCCACCGGCACAGCCGGCCGGACAACACTCACCCCTTCAGCATTTCCAGAAGCGCCTGTTCGTCAATCATTGTTACTCCAAGCTCGCGCGCCTTGTCGGCCTTGGAACCCGCGTTTTCTCCGGCCACAACGTAGTCCGTCTTCCGCGACACGCTGCCCGCCACCTTGGCGCCGAGCGCCACAAGCCTTTGCGTCGCCTCGTCACGCGTTAGCGCAGCAAGCGTGCCGGTCAGAACAAAGGTCTTGCCTGCCAGCGCTCGCGGCTTGTGATCGTGGGCGATTATGGGCCAGTGCACGCCCGCATCGATGAGTTTATTGATCACTTCGCGATTGTGGTTCTGATGCAGAAAGCTGTGGATTTCCTCGGCCACGTTCGGACCGATTCCCTCGACCTCCTGCAGCGCATCCACATCTGCATCCATAATAGGAGCCAGATCCCCAAAGTGCTGCCCCAGAGCGAGGGCCGTCGCCTCTCCTACTTGCGGGATGCCCAGCGCATTGAGCAACCGCGGCAACGTGGTCGATTTGCTCTTTGCGATCTGGTTGATCAGATTCTGAGCCGATTTGTCGCCCATGCGCTCAAGCGCGGCGAGGCCGGATTTGTCGAGGAAATAGAGGTCGGCTACGGAAACTACCATTCCGGTTTCCACCAGTTGCGCAACCAGCTTTTCGCCGAGGCCTTCTATGTCCATGGCGCGGCGCGAGGCAAAATGCAGCAGCGCACCAGTGCGCTGTGCCGGACAGTAAAGCCCACCCATGCAGCGGTGCGCCGCCGCGCCTTCCTCGCGCACAACTTCGCTGCCGCATTCAGGGCATTTATTCGGCATGTGCCAGCGATGCGTGCCAGAGGGACGCTTTTCCGCGATGATGCCGACGATCTCGGGAATGACATCGCCGGCGCGGCGCACAATCACTGTGTCGCCGACACGCACGTCCTTGCGTTGCACCTCATCCTGATTGTGCAGCGTGGCATGGGTAACGGTTACGCCACTGAGGTGCACCGGCCTGAGTACCGCCACGGGCGTGACCACTCCGGTTCGACCTACCGATGCGAGAATGTTCTCAACGACGGTTGTCTCCTCGTGCGCCGGGAATTTGTGCGCCAGCGCCCAGCGCGGCGCGCGCGCAGTGAAACCCAGACGATTGCGTGCCGCAAGATCATCAACCTTGTAGACCACGCCGTCGATTTCGAACGGCAACTCATCACGCTTGTTGCCGATTTCGCCGTAGTACTGCAGGCAGCCCTCGATATCGTGCACCTTGCGGAACAGATCGGTGACGCGAAAGCCCCACTCATGCAGCCTGGCTACCACGTCAGAATAGCGCCGCGGCATCTCGCCACCCGATATCTCACCCAGCCCCCAGGGGAAAAAGCTTAGCGGGCGGGCAGCTGTGATGCGCGAATCAAGCTGCCGCAGACTGCCGGCGGCGGCATTACGCGGATTGGCGAACACCTTGCCGCCTTCTTTCAGCTGTTCGGCATTAAGCTTGTCAAAACCCCTTTTCGGGATCACGATTTCGCCACGCACTTCCACGATTTTCGGCCACTGCTGCCCGTGCAGGCGCAACGGCACTGTGCGAATGGTGCGCACGTTTTGAGTCACATCTTCGCCCGTCATGCCGTCCCCGCGCGTCCCGGCGCGTACCAGCACACCGTCTTCGTAGCGCAGGCTTATGGAAGTGCCGTCAAACTTCGGTTCGGCCGTATATCCGCCAGCCGCCTGCGGCGCGAGCCCACGATGGACACGCTCGTCCCAATCGCGGGCCTCCTGCTCCTCGAAGGCGTTGTCCATGGAAGTCATCGGCACCCGGTGGTGCACCTCGCCGAATTCCCGTGCTGGCGCCGCGCCGACGCGCTGCGTGGGCGAATCGGCTGTTACCAGTTGAGGGTGCTGGCGTTCAAGCCCCTCAAGCTCGCGCATGAGACGATCGTACTCCGCGTCCGAAACGACCGGCGCGTCAAGTACGTAGTAGCGGTAGTTGTGCTCGTTGATCTGTTCGCGCAGCGCTTCGACGCGCTTGCTGATCGTATCAAGATCGCTCATGGCGGGGGATTTTATCACGGGCTGCCGATGCTTCCGGCAACAACTGGCTGGACGGGCGTGGCAGGGCGGCCTAAAACAGGCGCATCGCGGTTTCGCTGCCGGGGACAATACCGCGATTCTGCATGTCGCTGGCAATGCGCTCGATCTGTGTGCGGATCACCTTCAATCCGCTTTCCGTCAGCGGCCTTCCATCCTGGTCCACCAGCCGCCCGTCAAGCATATCGCACAGACCGCGCGCCGTTTCGATCATTTTTTCGAACACGCGCGAAGGTTGATAGGCGCAGGGAACGTTCATGAACAGGGTAAGTCCTGAGGTCCTCATACTGTTCATGGTCTCGAGATCAAATTCGCCCGGGTCATACAGGTTGGCGAGACTGAAAAGATGACGGCAGCCGAGCGGGTTGTCGTTTTTAAGATGGTACACGTTCATGGCACCAAACTGCATGCCCAGATGGGTTGCAGCCTGGTTGATTGCGCGCCCGCCGAATCCGCCCGGATTGTTGGATAGGACGTTGACGCTGGCCAGAACATCATTAGCCTCGCAAAACTGGTCGAGATCGCGTGCCCGCTCAACGGCCTCTTCCAGGGTAACCGACAGCTTGGTGGGGCGGTGCAGACGGTCGGCCAACTTGAGCGACAATTGCACGAAGGTATTGAGTTCCGATTCATTGACCGGCCCGCGGCTGTCGGCAAGCTGCATGGCAACCGCCACGTCGCGGTATTGAGCGTATTCGCGATCAGACTCCAGATTGGACCACTGGCCGGTCTTGTAACCGAGCCCGTAAATCTGATGGGGCTTTTCCAGCAGATATTCATTCTGCTTGTAGACCCCGAGGGCCTGATTGCGATTCACTGGTCCCCGCCCCGGCAAGCGGATGACAAAATCAACCTTCTCATCCGGCATTTGCCGACGCTGCACACCATTTGGCCCATGATCATCCGGATGGCCAAGACTGAGACTCAGATTGAGCGGCATCAGGGCCGCGCTTTCGATCCCCTCGAGCTGCTCGTAGAGTTCAATATCGGCAACGTCCTGCTGGTTGTGCGCCGGTAGAGCATCTGGTTTGAGAAACTTGGCATCGGGCGCCGATGGGGGGCCGGGATTGATATCCAGGCCACCGCTGACCGCGGATTCGCGCCGCGCGGTGAGTACGGCAACTTCTGGCAGAGGCTCGCCCTCGCTGGGTTGCGCGTCGGTATCGGTTGCATCTTCTTCGCTGCCGGTGGCATCCCGGCGTGCGCGCCAGCGTTCCGCCAGGCGGTATCTACCGAAATAAGAGGTGAATGCGACGCCCCCTACGATCAGCAGACCGATCAAAAGCAGGGCATATTGCAGATCCATCAGTCCCGGTCCATCAAATTTACTTTGCAACCATTTCCAGCGCCTCCTCGACGTCCACAGCGACGAGTCGCGATACCCCCGGTTCCGACATGGTAACGCCTACCAGAAATTCTGCAATCTCCATGCTTATCTTATTGTGGGTAATGTAGACAAGCTGGGTCTTTTGCGACAGCGCCTTGAGCATTTCGGAGTAACGAATGACATTGGCATCATCGAGCGGTGCGTCCACCTCGTCCAGCAGGCAGAACGGCGCCGGATTGAGCTCGAACAGCGCGAACAGCAAGGAAACCGCTGTGAGCGCCTTCTCGCCGCCCGACAGCAGGTGAATGGTGCTGTTGCGCTTGCCCGGCGGGCGCGCCATTACGCGCACACCGCTTTCCAGCAGTTCATCCCCGGAGAGTTCCAGGTAAGCATGCCCTCCGCCGAACAGGCGCGGAAACAGGACCTGAAATCCGGTATTCACCTTGTCGAAAGTCTCGCGGAAGCGCGTGCGCGTTTCGCGATCGATCTTTCGGATGGCATCTTCCAGCGTTGTCAGAGCCTGGGTCAGATCTTCGTACTGCTTGTCCAGATAGCCCTTGCGTTCGGACTGCTCCTGATACTCATCGATTGCAACGAGATTGATCGCGCCCAGACGCTCAATCTTCTTCGCCATCTCCTCCAAAAGCTGCTGCCAAGGCTCTTCGGCGGCTTCCGTCGGAAGATCGGCCAGTACTTGCTCCAGAGCGAACTCCGTTTCACGCAGTTGCTCGGCCATCGTCTCGCAGCGCACGGCCAATTCCTTGCGTGCCATGCGTTCGCTCTCGAGCGTTTCGCGCACGGCGTCGATCTTCTGCTCTTGCTGTGTGCGCGCCTGCTGTTCATCGCGCGCCGCAGCTTCTGCGTCAGCAACCACCTGCCGCGCGGTACTCAAGCGCTGCTCGATTTCCAAACGTTTCTTGAGGGCCTCCTCTAAACGCTGGTTCAGTACCGCTTCGGGCTGCACCTCGTTGGACAGCAATTGCTCAAGATCGCGCCGGCGATCTGTCAGATGCTTGAGCTGGCCTTCCAGGCGCGCAATGCTTTGCTGCGTCGATTCGAACTCTGTTTGCAGTCTCTGCCGTTCGATTTCGAGCCGGTGCAGCGCCTCATTGGCAGCACCGGCTGCTGCGCGCGCCTGTTCTGCCTGCGTACGCCGCGCATCGCGTTGCGCCAGCAGCTCGCGCCTGCGTTCTTCCAGTGTGCCGCTGCGGCCCATCGCCTCCTGCAAAAGCGCGTTCGCGCCGCCGAGTTCGCTCTCGTTCCGCTGCAGCTGCTGCACCAATTCGCTCTGTTCGTCGCCTATCTGGCGTTGGCGCGCCTGCAGCTGCGTCATCCGGGCTTCCTTGTGCCCAAGGCGCGCGTGAGCAGCCGCGCGTTCACGATTGTATTCGTTGAAATCGCGCCGCCTCTGATCGCGTTCCTGCTCCATACCTGCAAGCTGGCGCTGGCACTCGGACATCCGTCCCTGAGCGCCCTCGAGAGTCTGGCGCAGTTCACCCAGCTCTCGCACTAGGCTTTCAATTTCACGCTCGCGTCCGAGAATTCCAGCGCGCGCACTTTCCTTGTCTGTTACGGCGATCCAGTTACGTCCCAGCCAGGCTCCCGAACGCGTTACCACTGATTCCTGAGGCGCCAGATCCGCACGCAGGACCAGGGCCTCCTCTAGGGTATCAGCCGTGTAAATTCCGGACAGCAGCGCGCTTACATCGGTCTGCGCGCGCACCCTGGACAACAGCGTCGCGCGCGCACCCGAAGGTGGCTGTGCGCTCGACGTTGTTTCCAGCAGCGTCAACTCGGCTCGCTCCAGCCGCGCGAGGTCGACAGCAAGATCGTCCAGTCGCTCGACGCAGACAGCCGTCAGATCGGACCCGAGCACACGCTCTACGGCCTGCTCCCAGCCGGCTTCTACCGTCAACATACCGGCCAGGCGCGGAGCATCGCCAAGCGCGCGCTGCTTCAGCCAATCATTGAGCGTTGCATCGTGCTTGCCCATTGCAGCCGCCTGCAACTCGCGCAGACTCGCCAAGCGAGCTTCGTCTGTCTGTATACGGCCGCGTGAATCTTCGAGCTGCGTGCCAAGGGCTTCGCTGTCAGTGCGCAGCTGTTTGATACGTGCTTCGAGTTCCTCAAGTTCGCGTTCGCGTTCCTCGTGGATCCGATCGCGCTCCACTATCTCATTGCGCAACTGTGTCAGGTCGTCGACGCCGAGATCGCGCTCAATGGCAGCGAGTTCCTCCTGCAGTCGCGCGTGCCGCTCCTTAAGTTGCGCGATATGCTGATTCAGGCTTGAGATACGGGCGCCCTGTATCTCGCGCACCTTTTCGGGTTCCGCAGCGGCCTGCCCGAACCGTTCCCATTCGGCCTGCCACTCCTGCATCGCCTGTTCGGCCTGCAGCAACGCTTCGGCAGACGCAGAGCGCTCGCTGCGCCGCTCGGCGAGCTGTGGCACTCCAGTGTCGAGACCCTGCTGGAGTTGCTCCAGGCGCGCGGAGTCGTCGCGCAGATGGCGACTGGCTTCTTCCCATGAATGATTGAGCTGTTCCTGCTCGCGCAGGCGTTGCTGCTGCGTCTCGCGCGCGTGCTGAATGGACTGCTCAATCGCACTGACCTCCGCCCCGGCCCCGTAGAATTCCGCCTGGACGCCGTTAAAATGGTCTCCGGCCTCCGTATGCAGCACGCGTACCTGCTCGATTTTCGCTTCGATGGCACGCAACTCGGCAATCACGCCTTCAAGCGCCGTTTCCTGGCTGGCGAGTGCCGCATCGTGCTGACGCAACTGCGTATCGAGACCGCGCCAACGCAACGCCAAAAGCTGCGCGCGTAGCTGGCGCTCCTCCTGTTTGAGTTCCTTGTATTTCTGGGCTGCGCGCGCCTGGCGCTGCAGACGCTGTAACTGGGTGTCGAGTTCCTTGCGGATGTCTTCAACACGCGACAGATTCTCACGCGTGTGCTTGATACGATTTTCGGTTTCGCGCCTTCTTTCCTTGTAGCGCGAAATGCCAGCCGCTTCCTCGAAAAATCCGCGCAGCTCTTCGGGTTTCGACTCGATGATACGCGTAACGGCATTTTGCTCGAGAATCGAATAGGAATGCGGCCCCAGCCCGGTGCCGAGAAACAGGTCGGTGATATCCTTGCGCCGACACCTGGTCCGATTAAGAAAATAGTCCGACTGGCCATCGCGACCGGCTTCACGCCGTATCGATATCTCGGCATAGCTCGCATACTGCCCGGGCGCGCTGCCATCGCTGTTGTCGAAGATGAGCTCAACCGATGCCTTGCCGACTGGCTTGCGCGCAGTCGACCCGCTGAAGATGACATCTGCCATGGAATCGCCGCGCAGGTGTTTTGCGGAGCTCTCGCCCATCACCCAGCGTACCGCATCGATGATGTTGGATTTTCCGCAACCGTTGGGACCGACGATGCCGATAAGGTTGCCTGATACAGGGATGGTGATGGGATCCACGAATGACTTGAATCCCGCGAGCTTGATTTTCTTGAGGCGCATTAAGTTTCTGGTTGGGCTACAATTTTGTCAGAAGGATGCACAAAGCTAGCATACGGGACCCTAAATGCCTACCCAACCCAGTAAACAGCTGGAGACATTCAGCAACCCGAATCCGGAACGCGATTATACCATCCGAATCCGAATACCGGAGTTCACCTGTCTGTGCCCGAAAACCGGACAGCCGGATTTTGCCACCCTTTATCTGGACTATGTCCCGAACCACAAGTGTATTGAGCTGAAATCGCTCAAAGTCTATATCTGGTCGTACCGAAACGAAGGGGTATTTCACGAGGCCGTTACCAACGCCATGCTCGGCGACTTCGTGGCAGCCACGGCACCGCGCTACATGCGCCTACGCGCAGAGTTCTACGTTCGCGGCGGTATATACACCACAGTTGTCGCGGAACATCGACAACCTGGATGGACTCCCCCACCTCCTGTTCCGCAGCTTCCGGAAGATCCAGAAGAAGCGCCGATGACCGTGAGCCCCGCGGCGTCGGCGGAAACGACCGCAAAAACGCCGGCTCCGACAACGCCAGCCGCACGCCGCGCGACCCCCGAGAATTCGACCGGCGGCGGGCGCTTCCGCATGCTGCCGCGTGAACGGCGCCCCGCATCCGGAACGTCAGGCGAAACCGGCGAGCCGGAACCGGAGCCCGAGGCAGCTCCGGAAGCACGCACGACGGGAGATAAACGTCCGCGCACCAGCCCGCGGGTGACCCAGGCCGACGCGAAAGTCGACGAAACTCCGCCGCCGGATGACGGAATTTACATTGGCATTGACGTCGGTACTGCCGGTGTCCGCGCCCTTGCCATTGATGCGCAAGGAGAAGTTCTGGCACACACCGAGGCGCCGATCCCGATGCCGGTTCGTACGGAAAACCAGGTTACCCAGGATCCGTCGTTGTGGTGGAAGGCGGTTGATGCAACGCTGCAGGAATTGGCGCAGCGCATTGCGCGGCAGCGAGTCCGGGTCATTGCGGTGGATGGCACGTCCAGTACTCTGCTGTTGTGCGACAAGAAGGGCGCGCCCATCACGCCAGCGATGATGTATAACGACTCGCGCGCCGTGACCCAGGCAGAGCACCTTTTATCGGTGGCGGAGCGTAATTCGGGTGCTCAAAATGCCACCAGCAGTCTGGCCAAACTGTTGTGGCTGCATGAAAAAGGAATGGATAAGAAGGCGGCCCACGCTCTGCATCAGGCAGACTGGGTTGCCGGGAAACTGACGGGTTTATGGGGGCAGAGTGATTACAACAACTGCCTGAAGCTTGGCTACAATGCTGAGCAGCAGAAGTGGCCGGACTGGATCGGCCGCCTCGGATTCAATACTGCGCTGCTGCCGCAGGTTCATGTCCCCGGGGAAAAAATCGGACCGATCAGCAGCGATATCGCAAAAACCTACGGTTTCCCAGCCGAAACGATGGTCGCAGCGGGTACCACCGACGGCGTGGCCTCATTTCTGGCAGCGGGAGGAATGGTCAGCGGAGATGCGGTTACCGCGCTCGGTTCCACTCTCGTCTTGAAATTACTCTCTGATAAGCCCATCTTTTCACCCGAACACGGCGTCTACAGCCACCGCCTTGGTAGCCGCTGGCTCGCGGGCGGCGCATCCAACAGCGGCGGTACAACACTGCTTCAGTACTTCAAAGTCGAACAGATGCGCGAGATGACGCCAATGCTCGATCCAGACAACCCGACCGGGCTCGATTACTACCCCCTGCCCGATATTGGCGAACGCTTCCCGATCAATGATCCCGAGATGGTGGCACGATTGGAGCCGCTGCCCGGCAACAGCGTCACTTTTTTCCAAGCCATGCTGGAAGGAATCGCGAACATTGAAGCGCAAGGCTACCGGCTTTTGCAAAAACTGGGTGGACCCAAGGTACGAGAGATCCGCACCACCGGCGGTGGCAGCCGAAATGATGCCTGGCAACGCATCCGGGCTCGCACCCTTGGAGTTCCCCTGGCTAAACCGCGTTCCGAGATGGCCGCCTTCGGTGCCGCCTTATTAGCCCGGGGACTGAACGAGAAAATTACATAAAATCAAAAATCTATAATGCCTTTTGACCACGCCGGAACTGTCGCGCAATGGAGCGGCTCTCGTGACAGAACAACTCCTTAAATAAATGGACTCGGTATAGGCCGTAGACCCCATCAATAGAATGGCCAAATTGGCGTGACTGGGGGAAAGTAGGATGTGCACCAGTAATATCAGTTGATCCTAATATAATTACCGGCGGCACCGCCGCAATTGCGCACTACCTACCCGGTCCTGCTATGCTTTAGACACTTGGCTTAACAAGTAAAATATCTCCAAGAACTCACAGGGATGCACTGAATCGATTAGCCGCTGGTTCAACGACACGGCACAGGTCATGAACAAGACGATCCCTACCAAGGAAGGAGAAACGTTGGTTCCGCCACTTGACCCGCTGACGGGGCTTAAGACCCGCTCGGCGTTCCGCCAGAGCATAGATTTTCAGGTAACGCGCAGCAACGCCACCCATGCCTCCTTCGGCCTGGTAATGCTCGACATCGACCGGTTCAAGGTCGTCAATTACGGCTATGGGGAACAATACGGCGATATGTTGCTGCAACAGCTCGCCACGCTGCTGACGCGTTCGCTGCGCAAAGACGATCAGGTCGGGCGCTGGGGTGGCCAGGAGTTCATGTGCCTGCTTCCCGAGACTGACGCGGCAACAACGGATCGCATTGCCGAACACCTGCGCGCGGCCATCGAGTCTTTTACGCTGGAAGCAGGTCCCTACCATATCCATACTTCCGCAAGCTTCGGGGTGGCCAGCTTCCCGGCCGATGCTGAAGATGCGCAACGGCTGATCGCAGCCTCGGGCGCGGCCATGTATCAAGCCAAGAATGCGGGACGCAACCGCATCATGCACGCCAGCCAGCCTCATGGACAGCTGTTCGGTCTTGGAAGGCTGCTCGATTCCGCGCTACGCGAACAACGCGTTGTTCCCGCCTACCAGGTAATTGTGGACCTCAAGACCGGCGCAGTCGTTGCCGAAGAGGCGCTGGCGCGCATTCTTACGCCGGATCATTCAGTGACGCCGGCCGAGCACTTCATTGAGGCAGCGCGCCAGCTGCAAATGACCTATCAAATCGACCGCGCAATAATGTCCCAGGTATTCGCGCGCCGCCTGGGTCAGTCGCGTGATGTTCCGAATCTGTCCTATTTCGTCAACATATCGGGCAATTTGTTGCGTCATCCGGAAGTGGTCGACGAACTGCTAGGCAGCGCTCGCGAGGCGTGTAGCTCAGACGACGACACGATCCGGGCGATTAAGCCTATCGTGATTGAAATTACGGAGCGCGAATTGCTGCATGACATCGATTCCGCGCGCGATATGCTGCGCCCTTTCATCGACTTTGGACTGCGACTGGCATTGGATGATTTCGGCAGCGGATATTCGTCCTTTAAGTATCTTGCAGATCTGCCGTTTTCCTTCCTCAAAATCGAGGGCACCCTCATTCAGCGAGTACGCGAGAAGCGGGTCCGAACGATCGTGCAGGGCATGCAGAATACGGCGTCGGATCTGGGCATCACCACGCTGGCAGAATTTGTTGAGGATGCCGAGACCGCCGATATCGTGCGCGATATCGGCGTAGACTGGGCCCAAGGTTACTACTACGGCAGACCCGAGCTGTCCAAGAACTGATTGCCGCCGCAAACAAAGCGGGGCCGGAACGGTCGTCCGGTCCCGCTTGTGACGGTTGCTGGGCTTTTGCGCTACGGCTGAAAGCGGGAACCAACCAGCCTCTCACCCCCCAACCACAGCTTCCCCGGCTCCGGTCTCGCCCTTGTTGTCACGCCAGGCGACGTTGACCTTGTCGCCGTCCTTGGGGCCTTTGACGAGGATGCCGAGGAGCGGGTCTTTGGAGATGCCGATGCTCATGTCGGCCTCGAGCACGGGCTTGCCGTTGACGCTGATGGTGAGCGTTTCGATGAAGTGGGCCGGGATCTTCTTCTTGGTCTTGGGGTCGGTGCGCTGGCCGGTCTCCATCGGGTGGCTGACCAGCACCAGGATTTCCGTCGCCCCGTCTTTCGGGCGGGTCTTGATCTTTGTCTCGTGTGCCATGGGAATGCCTCGGGTAAGAGTTCTTTGTCAGGAATAGGGGCGGCTAGCCGCCGCAGCCGCCGACGGTGACCTTGATCGACTGGGTGGCCTCATGCAGCGCGCCGTTGGACTTCACCACGACGCGCACGGTGGAGGTCTGGCCCATCTTCATGCGGGCCATGAAAAAGCCCTGCGCGCCATTGAGCAGCCGGGCGTGGCACACGAGCGGGAAGGGGTTCTTGTCGACCAGGAGGGAGATCGACTCGACATTGGGCAAGGTGGTGTTCACCTCGATCGGCACGACCGCCCCGTTTTCCGCCTGGATCGGGGCGCGCACATGGATGTCGGCGCTCAGCGGGATGTTATCGGTGCCGAAAAGCGCCTTGAGTGCGCCTTGCGCGGTTTTCTCGCCAAAGGCGGCTGCCGGCCAGCTGTCGGCCAGTACGCGGCGCGGCGCAAGCAGCCCGGCACCGGCGGCCACGGCCAGTACGCTGCCAGCAATGGTGCCCTTGAGAAAGGTTCTGCGGGATACGGTGGTCACGGGGGTCTCCTAACGGAAAATCATTATCGTCATTCGGCATTTCGGCACAGCATCTTAAAAATGCTGCAGGAAATGTCATTGTCAGTCGCAGCATGCTGCGCTGAGGAAAGACGTGGTGTTATGACGGTTTATTCCCGCCTCGAGCTGCCCTGCGCCGGCGACCGGGAGCTGGTGCACGGTGCGCCGACGGTGCGGCGTTGCGCTCAATCAACAAAACACTGTACAGAACGGGCGTCCATAACAGCGCAGCCACAAC
Organism: Pseudomonadota bacterium; assembly: GCA_021783175.1. Next base: position 40,016 of record JAJXUF010000005.1, on the reverse strand, counting down.
TGCCGCCAACACGCCGGCGCTCAGTGTCATGGCCAGCGGGCGCAGCAGCGCCAGATCCGGGGCTGCAAACAAAGCCAGCAACAACGGCCCGGCAATGACAGCGCTGCCGAAGCGCAGGATTCCCGGCGCGGCTTTGGTTGCGACACCCGCCAGAGCGGCGGCCCGGCTACCGGAGGGCAAGCGCTGGTCGATCAGATCAAGCATTAACATTGCCATGCCGCTACCTACCCCCAGCGCCAAAATTGCGCCCATCCACGCCGGAAGCGACCAGGCATGGCGCCACAGCGCGAGCGCAGCGATAGCCCCGACGAGTGTAAACGGCATGCTCAAAAGAACGACTGTCGGACGGCGCCACCCACGGTAGCGCAGCACCAGGAGAAGCACAAAAAGCGGCAATCCCAGCAGCGCGAGGCGCATGATGGCCCGATTCTCGCGAATGATGCCCGCGACAACGCCGGTGAACGACAGACGATAGCCTTGCGGCAATGGCAACCGGTTTACCCGCTGTTCGATGTCAGTCACGATCTTGCCGGCTGGTGTGCCGGTCGCCAGCACGCCGTTCACCGCCACCACCGGCAGATCGTTGTCGCGACTCAAATCATCGGCTTCGCGCACGCTGCTGACAGAAGCGACTTGATTCAGGTACACCGCCGGACGGACACGCGTTTCGCCGCGCAACAGGAGTCTTGCCGGGACAGCGCCCTCGCCTTTGACGCGCGGCAGCACCACCCGCACGTCAAGCCGGTCATCGCCATCGAGAACGCTGCCGGCTACCAGACCACCGCGCGCAATGCGTACAGCGCGTGCCGCCTGTGCCTCATCGACACCTTGTTCTGCGGCCAGCGCCGGATCCATCTGCAGCACGAAATCGCGCGTAATGGTATCCGCAGCAAAGTGCACATCGCGCACGCCGGCCACGCCGCGCAGGGTATCGGCGATGCTTCCACCGATTTCGGTGAGTTCTTTTCTGTCACGGCCCGAAACTCGCACACCAATCTGGCTGTCCGCAGCACGCAGCAGCGGACCTTCGCCATATTCCGGTGACGCACCTGGAAACGCCGAGAGCACCGCACGAACGCGGATGTCTTGCAGGCGCGCCTGTTCCACCGCTTGTTCAAAGCGTGCGATCCACTCGCGTGTCCTGGTAGCGCCTTGCATCTGGCGGTCAAGTTCGATGTGCAGCTGCGCGCTTGCGGCGGGCGGTGCATTTTGCACCGACAGGATACGCGTTACATTGCCTTGGGCGCGGGCCAAGTTTTCGATTATGGGCACGGCGTCCCCCAGCCGTACGCCTGGCGTCTTGCCGAAAGCCGCCACTTGAACACGGATAGCACTGGTCGCCGGCAATGGCAGAAATTCAGTACGCAAAACAAGGCTGCGTCCGTAGAAAATCGCGGTACCTATGCAAAGGCCGGCAATAGCGGCCGGGAAAAGGGGTCTTTTAATCGCGGCCGACAACCAAGCGCGGTAATGCACCCACGGAGATTGCGCATCGAGACGCCGACGGCGCCTTGCGCGCGCAATGGATACCGATACGTGCAACAACCATCCGCGCAGCAGGGTCAGCACTAAAATCGCCGACAGCAGCAATGCAAAAACGGTCACCGCTGCGAGATCAAAGCCAACCAGTCCAATGACTTCGGGCACGACGAGTAGCAGCAGGAGCACGAAAACCAGCGGCAAAACCGTGCTTAGCGCAGCACGTGCCGCAGCTTGCGCCGCACGCTTGGAGTCCGGCGCGAAAGCGCTTGCGCTTTCCTGTGCGGCGATCGGCGCGGCCAGGGCAAGCCCCGCGACGAGTACGATGCCCGTGAGACTGAACACGTTCAGCGTCATGTTTGCGGCCAGCAGAGGGATCCCGAGGGGCGACAATGCAGCCAGCACAGCAACCAACTGGAAAAGACTTACTCTCCAGCTGCCGCCGAACAATAGGCCTGTGGCGCACACGAGCAGCAACCCGGCGGAAATGAGCAAATAGAAACGCCGCAACAGGTGCACAAGCGAATGCACCTGCGGCGCCAGCAGCGTCACCTGCACGTCTTTGGCAATGAGGCCGTTGGCATGCAACCAGTCGAGACGCGCCCTTATCGTTTCGTCCACCTCAATCGGATTGGCATCCGCAGACTCGGTCAGAAGAAGGCGCACTGCGGGCTTGCCGTCGAAACGCAGCACAGGGCCAACATCATCCTCGGTTTCCCGTACCCGGCTGACTTCTGACAGCGACAGCGTGTCGCCACTTGCAAGACGCACTGGTAGCGTGCCGATAACGGCCGACCCGGCGCGCGCGGCCGCCACGATATAACCTTGAGGACTCTGCGCCTCACCGGCCCGAACTGCCGAAACCACGTCATCCAGAGCAAGGCCCAGTCCCGCCAGCCGCCGCTGATCCGGCACCACCTGAATCTCACGCAGCGGTCCGCCGTCAACGCGTACGCTGGCCACCCCGTGCAGACCGACAAATTGAGGCAACAGGTTTTCTTCGGTCCAGTGCCGCAGGTCGACGAGCGAACGACCAGGGGCCGTCAACATGAGTTCGACGCGCGGCGCACCGAATGCCTCGCCCTTGACCACCACAGGCCTGTCAGCGGTCGAGGGCAGCAGCGTGGCGTCGCGCGCCAACAGCGCCTGTAACTGGGGGAGGGTCCGCTCGCGCTGCGGAACGCTGTCAAAATAAAGCGCGAAATTGGTATCGCCTTCCGAGCTGGTGCTGCGTACGTCGCGCGGACCGGGCAGCGCGCTGAAATCGTGCAGCAGAGGGGCAGCGACCCGCTCGTCCATGATGGTAGCGGGCACGCCGGGGTCATGCACCAGCACGAGCAAATAGGGATAACTCAGGTGCGGCGGCAAACCGGCGGGCAGGCGCGAAAAACCGAACAATCCGGCAAGGATGATGACAATTAACAGGAAGGCTGCGGCCAGCGGATGGCGCGAAGACCAGACTTTGGTAGGAACTTCGGTTGCCGTTTTGGAGGTCACCACTTTTCAGGCGATCCGGTCGCGTCCTTCTGCAATGCCGCCTGCCGGCGGGAATTAACGGTAATTAGCACAAGACACGCTCGAGTTCAGCGCGGACCGCACGCGCAGCGCCAGTACCAAAGAGGGTTTTGCCGGGCACAAAAGCATCGGTGAGGACATATTCGTACCTGAGGTCCTGCAGACCGAGACAGCCAAACGGGCGATTTTCATAGAAATGATAATCCGCCTGCCTGGTCAACGTCGGCCAGCCCGATTCTCGCGCAGAAAGCGCCGGCCCGACAAACAGCACGCCGGGAAGGTTACGCGCACACAATACGCCGCATCCGGCAGCACGAACTGACATTGGCGGAATATCTATAGTGCGCGACAGCCTGCTGCCGCAGCTCAGAGGTAAGCATGCCCCGACCCGGTCATCCGCCAAGTCATAGACCGCGGCATCATCCATGCCTGAAATCCGGAAAATGTTGCGGTCGCACAAGGCAACGAGCTGCTCAATCACCCCGGTATCCCGGCAAGCAAGGGCGCCAATTCTGTCAGCGCCTGCTCGTAGACGTGACGCTTGAATTCGACGATGCTGTCGAGCGGACTCCAGTAATCAACCCAGCGCCAGGCATCGAACTCGGGATCCTGCGTGACATCAAGCCGCACGTTCATCTCGTTGGCAACAAGTCGCAAAAGAAACCAGATCTGTTTCTGCCCGCGAAACCGGGTCTGGCGTCCGCTGCGCAGAAACATCTTGGGGATATCGTAGTGCAACCATTCGCGCGTACGCCCAATGAGCGCGACGTGCGCCGGGTCCAGGCCGATCTCCTCGTGCAACTCGCGGAACAGCGCCTGCTCCACGGTCTCGCTCTGTTTTATCCCGCCTTGGGGAAATTGCCAGCCATCCTGGCCGGTACGACGCGCCCAGAATACCCGGCCTTGGCGGTTGCACAGTATGATTCCGACATTGGGCCGGTAGCCGTTCTCATCAATCATTGTAGGACGCCTGCCCGGTTCAACCTCATAGTCTATGAATTTTTTCACGATCCGCGGCCGGCGGCAACGTGCCGGCAGCCCATACATGCGCGTTCTGCCCCATCGGCATTCTTCTGGCTGCCTGTTATCCTAGGCGCCATTTAACCCGCTAAGCCCTTGGAGCTGCAATTGACCTTGGCAATCTTTGATCTGGACAACACCCTGTTGCGTGGCGACAGTGACCATGCCTGGGGCGAATACCTGGTTGAACGCAAGGCCGTCGATGGCGCACAGTTCGCGCGCGATAACAACCGTTACTATCAGGCTTACCTCGATGGAACTCTGGATATTTTCGAGTTTCTGGAGCAACACCAGCTCAAGCCGCTTACCCGCTTCGACCGTGCTACCCTGGAACAATGGCGCACAGACTTCATGCGCACCAAAATCATGCCGCTCATCACTCCGCCGGCACGCGCCCTCGTCGAAAACCATCGCGCCCAGGGTCATACCCTGCTAATCATCACAGCGACAAACAGCTTCATTACCGCGCCGATCGCCGCTGAATTCGGCATCGCCCACCTCATCGCAACCGAACCGGAGGAGGTCCAAGGCCAGTTTACGGGCAAGGTCGCCGGCGTACCAAGCTACCGCGAAGGCAAAGTAACTCGGCTGCGCGACTGGCTGACAAAACGCAAGGAAGGTCTTGCCGGCAGCTGGTTTTATAGCGATTCGCACAATGACCTAGCGTTGCTCGAAGTGGTAGACCATCCCGTAGCGGTAAATCCAGATGCAACCCTTGCGCGCCATGCGCAGCAGCACGCATGGCCCATTATGCACCTATCCTAAAAGCGGCAATGAGCAGGTCGGGACTCACCATTGCTCTTTGCGCCGCAGCACCGGCAAGCTTGCTGTTTGCGCTGTGGACCGGCAGCGTACACCTCAGCTTGGGCGATATCTGGCAAATACTGTTCGGCCATGCACACGGTGTGGATGCAACCATCGTCCGCGACCTGCGCCTGCCACGGGCCCTGGCCGCGTTCGCAGTCGGTGCCCTGCTAGCCCTTTCCGGAGCGCTGCTACAGGTGCTGCTACGCAATCCGCTGGCCGACCCTTATGTTCTGGGGGTATCCGGTGGTGCCGCTGTGGCTGCTCTCGGATCTATGCTGCTCGGTCTCGGAACAGCCTGGATTGGCACAAATGCCTTCATCGGCAGCCTTGCCTCCACCATTATCGTGTTCGGACTGAGCCGCGCCAGCGGGGTCTGGACCCAGTCGCGACTGCTATTGACGGGGGTGGTGATTGCCGCCGGATGGGGTGCCGTCATCAGCTTTCTGCTGGCCGTATCACCCAGCAGCAATGTTCAGGGAATGCTGTTCTGGCTGATCGGCGACATGTCCTACGCCAGGCATCCGGCCTGGGCCGGCGCCACTCTGGCGGCCGGTCTCCTGCTGTCACTACCGCTTGCTCGCAGTCTCAACGTCTACGCGCGCGGCGAACTGGTTGCCGCTGCCCTCGGTGCGGATGTGGTTTTCCTGCGCACCGCCATCTACCTTCTTGCTTCCTTTATGACGGCAAGCGCGGTCACGCAGGCCGGCAGCGTCGGTTTTGTCGGTCTCATCATCCCTCACCTCTTGCGGCTAACGGGCGACTCCGACTACCGCCGCCTACTGCCGCACTCGGCCCTCCTGGGAGGTAGCTTTTTGGTCGTATGCGACACGCTAGCGCGCAGTTTGCTGACGCCGGTGCAGCTTCCGGTGGGAGTCATAACCGCTTTGCTCGGCGTTCCAGCATTCCTGCTTCTGCTGTCGCGAGCGCGTGTCCCATGACGCTCCTCGAAACATGCGACCTGACCCTTGCTATTGGCGGACGCACGCTATGCGCCGGACTCGATCTTAAGCTGCATGCCGGGGATAACTGGGCCATTCTAGGTGCCAACGGCAGCGGCAAGACCACATTGCTGCATGCGCTATCCGGGTTACGGCACGCGGATCGCGGCCAAGTACTGCTGGGCGACCGCGACATCAGACAGGTGCATCCGCGAAAACTAGCGCTGGCACGCGCTGTGCTCCTGCAGGAAGCGGAAGCTGGCTTCGCCGGCAATGTCATGCAGACGGTGCTGAGCGGCCGCCATCCGCACCTGCGCGCCTGGCAATGGGAAAACGCCGAGGACTGGCGTATCGCGAGTGCAGCGCTTGCGGCAGTTGATCTGTCGGCCTGTGGCGAACGAGCCCTGGCGACACTTTCCGGTGGCGAACGCCGACGCGTGGAGATCGCGGCGCTTATCGCGCAAGATGCCCCAATCTGTCTTCTGGACGAACCAACCAACCATCTCGACCTGCATCATCAGATCCGGGTCCTGCAATTGCTGACAGCGCGGACATCTCGGCTGAAACACGCAAATATCATGGTGCTGCACGACGTGAATCTCGCGACACGTTTCTGCAGCCATGGACTGTTTCTTATGGCAAATGGCCAACATCGCCACGGCCGGCTCGACACCGTGCTCGACATCGGCTTGCTTGAACAAGTTTACGGGTGCCAATTTCGCCAGCTGGGACGCAACGAAGATCGCGTGTTTTTGCCCGCATGAAACCTTGGACGCGCGCGCAATTCATGTATACTTCAAACCCGTGCCCGAACCACCACAAGCCGGATCCGGCCGCCATTTTGTGGCGCGAAATCTTTTTCGCAATCGCTTTGCCTCCCTAATCCCGCTGACTCTGCGCAACCTGCGCCTACCCGGAACACTGCGCACGCGCATGAGCATTACGGTATTTGCGCTCATGGTTGTCGCTGCTGTCGTCGCCATGACGTATTTCACGATGCGCGCCGCGAGAATCCAGCTACAGGCACAACAACAGCTAGGCTACGCGCTGGCCGTGCTGGAAGTACCGGACCTGGAACTGATGATTAGCGAAAAGAATGCGACTGCCGTCGACAACATTCTCTACGACATGGTAAGCGAACCGGCAATCGCGAGTGTAAGAATTATCGACAGCCGCGCGAGCGTGCTGTACCAGGAAGAACGAACGACACCACGCGCCACCTGGCTCACGCGATTGCTGATTGGCAGTCAGGCGCAGCGGATCGTCAGTGTGGCAATGGTTCTGCCGCATAAAGCTCACGGTGCGGTGGAACTTGTACTTTCCAACGGACCAATCAACGAAAGCGTGAGTGGGCTCATACGCCACAGTTTGATTTTTCTAGGCGCCCTGCTGCTGGCCACTATCGCCATCACATATTCCCTCTTGCGGCGCTTCACTGCGCCACTCAAGCCACTGACAGAGATGGCGCGCCAGGTCTCGCGCGGCAATTGGACGCCAAACGTAAGACTTATCAAGTCTGGTACGCGCGAAATCCAGGAGCTCAACCAGGCGTTCGCCGACGGCTCCGCCGGCATGCGCCATTACATACGGAATCTCGAAGAAACGCGGGAGCTGCTGGAACACAGCGAGAACCGCCTGCGCACCCTGGTCAACGGCATGCGCGAAATTCTGTTGGAACTCGACGTAGAAGGCCGCATCAGCTTTCTCAATCCGGCTTGGGAGACGCTAACCGGCTTTCGCATTGAGGAAGCACTCGACCGGCCGTTTACCGATTTTCTGATGGAAAAACAGGCGGCAGCCGACTTCACCCCGCAGAGCCTGCCGGCGATGCACGACAAGAACCGTGAAATTTGCCTGCGCAGCGCTGCCGGAAAGCGCCTATGGGTTCACCTCGATGCAGACGCGCAGTTTGATACCGCTGGACGGTTTTCCGGGGTCATCGGCACCCTCGGTGATATCACGCAAAGCGTGGAGCTCAATAAACTGCTCACCAAGTACCAGGATGATCTTTATTATCTTTCAGTTACCGACCCCCTGACAGGTCTGTACAACCGGCGCCACTTCGACACCCAGATGGAAGTGATCCTTTCCGATCATCTGCCCAAAAATCAGTCAGTGTGCCTGCTGATTGTTGATCTCGACGGTTTCAAATTCATTAATGATACCTATGGCCATCCGGCCGGAGACGATGCCCTGCGCGCCATCTCCGGATTGCTCAAAAAGACCATTCGGCGAAACGACTACGTCGCACGCCTGGCGGGCGATGAGTTCGCGATGGTTCTGAAGAATACCGCGCTAAGCGACGCGACCAACATCGCCGAGAAACTGCATACAGCCATTAATGAGACCTACATCAATCTGCCGGTCGGCCATATCCAGCTTCAGTGCAGCATCGGTGTCGCCGAGGCCCCCACCCATGGGCAGAAGGCACAAGATCTCGTAAGCGCGGCCGATGTGGCGCTCTACCACAGCAAGCGCCGCGGCCGCAATCGCGTTGAAGTGCTGTCGCCTGACATCAGCCGCGCGCTCATGTCCATCTTTAGCCAGGGATTTCAGCTGCGCAACGCCCTGGAGGAAGGCAACCTCATGCCGGCGTTCCAGCCTATCTGCGATATCCGCAGCGGCGAGCCCATTGCCTACGAGGCGCTGGCGCGCATGCAGCACGCCGGCGCGACCATCAAGGCCGGTGACTTCATTACGGTGGCGGAAGAGCTGGGTCTGACGCGCGAAATCGACATGCACATCATCGGCCAGGCATTGCGCCTGGCCCCTGAGGGCTACGGCCTGTTTCTCAACCTCGATCCAAGTTCGTTCAACGACCGCGGATTCGTTACTCAACTCGAGGAGCTGATTGGTCCGTCATGCCGCAGCGGCAAGTCCATAGTCATAGAAATCACCGAGCGCGAGAATGTAACGATCACCGATACCCTGCTGGCGGATATCCAGGCGCTACGGCGCATTGGATGCAAGCTTGCGCTGGACGATTTTGGCAGCGGCTATTCAACCTACCATTTCCTGAACCTGTTCCGGCCAGAGTATCTCAAGATCGAGGGCACGTTCGTGCGCGGCATGCTCGATCATGAGGCTGACCGCAAGATCGTCGAACACATTCACGAACTTGCCACGTCCTTCGGCATTGAGACCATAGCCGAAAGCGTGGAAAACGAAGACACCCGTAACGCCCTGCTGCGCATGGGTATCCGCAATGCCCAGGGCTGGCACCTCGGGATACCCCAGATTCTGTCTGCCCGCTAAACTGCGCGCGGTCCCAATGCAATCCGGCAGTCTTGCAAGGTTCACCCGATCAAGGCAGGTCGTATTGACAGCCTTGGATCGAGCGCATATCGTGCACGCCTGACTCAGGTGCCCTGCGGAAGTTATGCGCGCGGGGTGAAACGGGAAGCTGGTGAGCTGCGTAGTGTCTTGACGCAACGATTCCAGCGCTGCCCCCGCAACGGTAAACGAGTTGCGGCAAATCACGTCAGCCACTGCGTTCATCCACTGGCCACTGCCAGAGCGCGGGAAGGCGATTTGCCCGGTTGGCAACAACACTCGTAAGCCCGGAGACCGGCCTGAGCTACGTGGCAACGCTGCGGAGGGCGGCCGGTCGCGCCTTCCGGGCGTGCGATCCTTACTCTCCTGCGTGTTTCCATGCGTAATCAACTATAAAATTACGAGGCGCACGGTGGGTGCGCGGGGAGAGTAGCTTGTTTGGCAAGACAGCAGTTCTTTCGATTTCCGCTTTGTCACTTATCGTTCTGGCGGCCACTCACCGAGCCTTGGCCGACGACAGCAGCGCGCAACCCATTGTCATTACGGCGTCGCGCGTTGCCCAACCAGAAGACCAAGCGCTGGCATCCGTGACCGTCATTACCCGTGACGATATTGAGCGCAGCCAGGCCACGGACATGGTGCAGTTGCTGCGTACCCAGGCGGGCATTGATATTTCGCGCACCGGCGGACCGGGAAGCCAGACCAGCGTGTTCCTGCGTGGTACCAATTCCAATCACGTTCTGGTGCTCATCGACGGCGTGCGCGCGGCGGATGCGACGAGCGGCGACTTTGCGTGGGAAAACCTGGATCCATCCCAGATCGACCACATTGAAATCGTGCGCGGACCGCGCGCCACCCTTTACGGCTCCGACGCCATTGGCGGAGTCATTCAGATCTTCACGCGCAAGCCGCGCGGCCCGACGGCCGAAGTGGATGGCGGCAGTTTCCGCACGCATGGCGTAGATGTCGGTATGGGCGTCGGCGACAAGATACGAGTCTACGCGAATGCGTCCTACCACGGATCGGCCGGCTTCCCTGCGACCAACCCTTCGGCCGGACCGTCTCTCTACAGTCCGAACAATGATGGCTACCAGCAGCACAGCGTCACTGCCGGCCTGAATTCGCCACTGGGGACAAGCGGCTCGCTCGCGCTCAACGCCTGGAATTCATATCTGAGCACCTCGTTCGACCCGGGAAGCGACTACAGTCGCGGCCAGAACCGCGTGGTAAACCTGCGCCTCAAGGACGCCACCGGCACCAACTGGGTGCAGACTCTAAGTCTCGGCAATTCGCTGGTCGATCTCGCGACCTATGGCAACTATGTGTCGCAAATCACCACGCACCGCAATAGCGTGGACTGGCAGCACGATCTGAGTCTCAACAAGTCAAACCTGCTGACTCTCGGTTACAGCTTTGTCAATGATGCCGGTTATTCGAACGACTATACAGATAACATCGTGTTCGATAATTCGATGCATGACAACGCTGTCTTCGCTGATCTTCTGAGCACGATCGGCAGCCAGCAGCTGCAGTTCGCCTTGCGCGAGGACCGTCACAGTCGTTTCGGCAACCATGGCACCGGGCAGATCGGCTGGGGCTGGGACATGACGCCGACCTGGCGCTGGATCGCATCCTACGGCACGGCCTTCCGCGCCCCCGATCTCAATGCGCTCTACAGCCCTGGCCTCGGCGGGCAGTTTGCCGGTAACCCCAATCTGCAGCCGGAAACGTCGCACAGCACCGAACTGGGCGCGCTTTACCGGCCGTCAACCGCGCAGAGCATTCGAGCCAATGTGTACTATACGAAAGTGCGGGATCTGATCGATTTCAGCGGCGTGAACTACCAGGCCATCAACATCGACCGCGCGACCATGCGCGGGCTGGAACTCGAGTACGGCTGGCGGCAGCAGGCCTGGCGCTTCGATGCCAACGCCACGCTGCAGCAGGCGATCGACGACATAACCAACGAGCTGCTGATGCGGCGCCCGGAACGCAAGTTGGCGCTGACGCTGGACCGCACCCTGACGTCGCATACCGACCTCGGCGCCGAGCTGATCGCCGCATCCAACCACGCCGACATTAGCAACATCACCTACACTACCGTCACCATACCCGGTTATGCCGTCGTCAATCTGTTCGGCGCCTATGCGCTGTCACAGAGCTGGAGCATCGGTGGTCGCCTCGAGAATCTCTTTAACAAGCAGTACGAGCTGGCCTCGGGCTACAACACTCCGTCGCGCTCGGTCTTCGTGACGCTGCGCTACGCTCCGCCGCGGTGAACCCGATGTCAGCGCGATTGCCGCGATTCGTTATGCTGTCGCTGCTGGCGCACGCTGCGGTTATCTCGATCCTGGCAATGAGGCCGCCATTTCCGATGCTAAGCGGCACAAACCTGGACGTGACATTGCTGCCACCGAGCATCGCAGCCGCCGCCGGCGCCGCGCCGCAAACCAGAATCGGCGCACCGCATGCAACGCGTTCCGCTGCGCAACCCCGCGTTGCGACCGAGCACATGGCGGCGGTGCAGCCGGGTAGCGCAATAGCCGCGGCACCGGCGGCACAACCGCCGGCCGCGGGAAACCCGGTCGAACAACCGCAGCCGTCGGCACAACGTGACGCCACCGCCGGCGATCAGCAACAGACAAGTGTCGCGGCTGCGGCAACCGGCGAGCGATTGACACAGCTGGTACTGCAGTCGCTGGCGCCCTACTTCCACTACCCTCTGCTCGCCCGCGAGGAGGGTTGGGAAGGTCGCGTGCTGTTGCACCTGCGGGTCGAGGCCGACGGCCGTCTTGACGGCATTCGGCTCGTAAGGAGCTCGGGGTATGCCGTACTCGATACGGCCGCCGAACGCAGTCTCGGCCATGTCGCGCGCTTGCCCAAAGCAACTGCCCTGCTGCGTGGCAGCGCTTTTGACCTACTTGTGCCAATCGTGTATAGGCTAAGTGAAAGCTGAGCGGAGTTCTAACTGATGGGTCATCGCCTTTCGAAGATCTACACTCGCACCGGCGATGATGGCACCACCGGATTGGGCGATGGCACGCGCGTGCCCAAAGACAGCGCACGCGTCGAGGCGCTGGGCGCGATTGACGAGCTCAACAGCATGCTGGGTTTGCTGCAGACTGAGGCGCTGCCCGATCACGTCGCCGGAGCCCTTGTTGGCATTCAGCACTGCCTGTTCGATCTGGGCGGCGAACTGTCGATACCTGGCCACAACATCGTGGAAGAACGTCGTGTCGGGGAACTGGAAATTCTGCTTGATGCCCTGAATGCGGAACTGCCGCCGCTCAAGGAATTCATTCTACCCGGAGGAACGCGTGCCGCAGCCATTTGCCACCTGGCGCGCAGTGTGTGCCGACGCGCAGAACGCCGCGTCTACAGCCTGTCGCGTCAGGAAGCGGTCTCGCCCGCTGCCTTGCACTACCTCAACCGTCTGTCCGACCTGCTATTCGTGCTGGCCCGCAACCTCAACAGTTTTGGCGGGGTCAGCGACGTGCTGTGGCAACCGGCAAAGCCACGCGGCCGGAACGGCTGACTGAATTCAAGTCCCGACGCGGCGAGCTGTGGCGGGCCGCCTGCAGCACTGCACACATCTGACGTGCGCCCTCGAGAAGTCTCGGCCCCGGCCGTTGGATGAGATCCGGGTCGAGGACATAAATATGCTGCGCGCGCGCTGCGCGCAACGAAGTGATGCGCAGCCATCTTGCACGGTCAGCTTCGGCCTCGGCACGCGGCTCGGCAATCAGGATTACATCCGGATCAGCGCGCAGCACATCCTCGCGACCAATCTGTGGGGCAATGCTCCTGAGATTGCCGAAAACATTGCTGGCACCGCACAAATGAAGGACATCGCTCACGATCTGCCGGTCATTCAGAGTAATAAGCGGTTCAGAGGAAATCTGAAAGAACACGCTGAGCGATGTCCTGGCGGCGTACCTGGCACGTAGTCTACCTAGCCCGGCGCGAAAGTCTTGCGCCGCGCGTCTGGCCTGCACATCCGTTCCTGCCAGATGTCCAAGCGCAACGATCAGTCCGGGAATCCGTGCGAGCCGATCTGGTTCGCTGAGAAATACTGGCAGACCGGCTTGCTGCAGGTGTTCGATGTCGGAAGGTCCATTACCGCTCAGCCAACCGACGACCAGATCCGGATGCAGCGAAAGAATGCGCTCTAGATCAAGTCGCGTACTGTTGCCGATCCTGGGCAGCGCGCCCGCCTGCGGCGGATAATCACTGAACGCCGACACTCCCACAATCCGACTGCCCGCACCCGCCGCATACAGTAACTCGGTAACATTCGGCGCTAGGCTCACGATGCGCCGCGCGGGTTTCTGAAGTACGACATCGACGCCACGAGCGTCGATGGCGCTAACCTGTGCCTGCGCGCAAACACTAACCAATGCGCACAGGACCGCCAGCCAGCGAACTCTCATCGTGGTTTTCCGCCGTGAAATACCAATGTGGGAAATTGTCCGCTGTCACCGTGCTCGACACGGATACGCGTCAGACCGGCGTTTTCCACGCGGATGCGGAAGATATTGTCCAGCGGCACCCCCAACACGAGGCTGATGCACATGCGAATCACTCCGGCATGCGCCACCACCAGAATGCGCTGCTGCGCAAATTTGTCAGTAAGATCCTGCCATGCAGCGTGCACGCGCACGCGAAAGTCCGCCAGGGTTTCTGCGCCCTGCGGCCGATGGCGTACTGGATCCTGCCAGAAGCGACGCAGTATTTCCGGATCGTTGCGGCTGATTTCCTCCGGGGTTAGGCCTTCCCACGCGCCGAATCCGATCTCTTTCAGCCGCTCATCTTCCTTTACCGGTAGCGCCAGTTTCCCGCCCAGTTCCCGCGCAAATTCGGCGCAGCGGCTGAGTGGAGACGTGACAATGACATCCCAGTTTGCCAGCCCGGCAACTGCCTCCCGCATCTGGTTCCAGCCGGTCGCGCTCAGCGGATCGTCGGTCTGCCCGCGGTAACGCTGACCGCCAACCGGTTCACCATGGCGGATAAGATCAATGAGCGTCAAACGCCGAGCCTGCGTCATGACTGGAACTTGGCTGGCGTACTTGCCACGTTTAAGATGAAAAGGGAAAAGCTCAGCAAGCGGAGAAATAGCGCAATATGCAAAGTTGCTGTCAGGGCGCCGCTAGCGTGCGAACAAGCCGAAAAGATGAGCGCCCGACATTAAGATCGCCACGCCCAGCCAGAACAGCAGCACCCGCCACACCAGGGCAACCACACGGCGCACATCGCCAGCATCAGGTAGAATGGCACGCGAAACAATGCGATTGCCGTAGGCATCCTCTTCCTGCTCTTCACAGGAATTGAGATGCATTGCCCCAAGCCCAGACGCGAGCAACGGACCGCTGTTGATATCCGACCACATGCCCGCCTGGCGCCGCCAGCAGTGCAATGCGTCTTCGAAACTTCCCATGATGGCGTAGCTCAACGCCGTGATACGCGCCGGGATCCAACCGAGCAGGTCGTCCAGGCGCGCCGCCGCCCAACCGAATTCGGCAAAGCGCGAACTGCGGTGTCCCCACAAGCGATCCAGCACGGACGCCATGCGCTGCAACACCGCTCCCAGCGGACCCAGCACAATGAACCAGAACAGGGGCGCCATCACCAGCGAGTTGGCCTGTTTCAGAACGGCTTCTACCGTGGCGTGAGCAACAGTCGCTTCGCTGCGCTCGCCACTGTCCTTTCCGGTCAACTCACGCAGATGTGCGAGCGCCTCATTGATATCACCGCTGTCGAGCGCAGCCGATACCGCCTGCGCGGCTTTCCCCAGCCGATAGAGATCCACACACATGTAGAGTACGACAACGTTAAAGGCAAGCTGCAGAATTCCAACGATTTCGCCCAGGATCAGGCTTGCCAGAAACACGCCTACGCAAATTGGCACCACAGCGATAAAGACGGCACTCAACCCCTGCGCCCGGGTGCCGCCGTTGAAACGCTGCTCAATCGACTCGGCCCAGTCGCTGTACCATGACCAGATTTGAACGCCATTGCGATTCGGAGCCAGGCG
The DNA here is from genome assembly GCA_021783175.1 of Pseudomonadota bacterium. Next base: position 24,953 of record JAJXUF010000005.1, on the reverse strand, counting down.
ATCCAACAGAATCGCCAGTAAAATCGTCACGAGAATGTAAGTCATTTTGAATTTCCTTGAATACACCCGGGCGGCGAGCGCCAACCTCGCTGCCTTACATCCCAATTATGCTACAGAGATTGCCGGTAGCGCGTCCAGTCAAACGATGGGCCCGGATCGGTCTTGCGTTCCGGGGCAATGTCCGCATGACCGTAGATTCTGTCGGGCGTTATGCCGCGGTAAACATCAAGCAGCGATCGCGTCACCGCAGCAAGCACCGCATATTGGACATCCTCGAACGGCACATCATCTGCACCTTCAAGTTCGATGCCAATGGAAAAGTCGTTCACCCGGGTGCGGCCTTCGCAGCAGGATACACCCGCATGCCAGGCACGCGCGTGAAACGGAACGAACTGAATGAGCTCCCCGCTGCGGCGGACCAGCAGATGCGCAGAAACGCGCAAACCGTCTATTTCGCGAAAAAACGGGTGACGCGCCGCATCAAGGCGGTTGCAGAACAGACGCTCGATATCATCGCCACCGAACTCGCCCGGAGGCAGGCTGATCGAGTGGATAATCAACACCTCGATCGCCATGTCCGGGGGGCGTGCGTCGCTATTCGGTGAGGGCACGAAGCGCACTCCTTCCACCAATCCGCTGCTTTTATCGATGTTGAGCGCCGGTCTAGCGGGCAAATTCAAAGCGCTGTCATTCTGCAATGCCTTTTTAGCCTCCATTTTTGACACGGCTTCATCATATATTATGAATATACCGCCCTCATCCGCCCCGGCCTACCCCCGTCTGGCGGACCACCTTGCACAACTGGACTTGTGTGCAACACTGTATCTCAGCAGAAACGCTGTTGAAGCTGCTATTTTTCACTATACTATGGGGGAGAAACACGGGCCCCAGGGGGAAACGCCGGGGTGAAGTAAACGGCCTATTTGCCCCGCCTAACCCGTTTAAGAGGGAAAAATCAATGATAAAAGCAAAGAAACTTGTCATGGTCACGGTTCTGGCGGGCCTTCTCACGGGCCTCGCTGCGCCATCAGCCTATGCCTATCAGCCAGGTGATGACGGCTCGGTGCTGCTGGACCTGTTTATCTTGCGCCCCATAGGCTTGGTGGCAACGGTCGCCGGCGCAGTCATATTCGTTGGATCCCTGCCGATTTCGCTACCGACCTTGAGCGTGGGGCGGACCTATCATGAGCTGGTCAAGCGCCCTGCGAAGTACACCTTTTACCGCAGCTTGGGCGACGACAACTGATATTTCGGGCAACACCGGCTCCGCGATTTTGGTGATGTCGCGGAGTCGACTGTTACAGTCTCGCCTGAAGGATCTCTCTGACTTCCGCGTCTTCCAGCACGATGGGGTTGGTTTTCATGCTGCTTCCCCGACAGCCTGCGACGATTGCATCAAAATCCCCGGTCGTGATGCCGTAAGCGCCAAGACACGGCAAACCCAGACGCTCAGTCCACTGGACCAGCGTGTCGACCAGCGCAAGTCGCGCTGCATGATCTGCCAACCCTTGCTTACCACTGAATAAACGCCCGACCTGGGCGTATTTGCCCAAAGCCTTGTGTGCGGGAGCGCGCTGCTCCAATGCCCGGATATTGATCTCCGTCGCGGCCGCCACCAACGTGCCGCACACCACACCGTGCGGCACCGGAAAGAAGGCGCCAATTGGCGAAGCCAGCCCGTGCACGGACCCGAGACCCACTTGAGCAAGCGTGATGCCGGATAAGAGTGCCGCATAGGCCATGCTGGAACGCGCACCGCCCGCATCTGCTCCCGCTTCATACCATGGCAACAGCCCGACGCGAGCGGCCTCGATGCCGCTTAAGGCGAGCGCATCGGAAAAGGCGTTGGCCCGAGCCGAAACATAAGACTCGAGCACCTGAGTCAAAGCATCCATCCCGTTGGCGGCAATCAGGTCGGGCGGGCAACCCCTTAGCAGATCAGGATCGACGACCGCATACCTCGGCACCAATAGATCATGTCGAAAAGATTTCTTGAATCCCTTCAAACCTTGAATACTGAGTACGGCGTTTTTAGTTGCCTCACTTCCAGTGCCTGCAGTGGTCGGCACCGCGATAAAGGGTGTGGAAGGACCGCGATAAGGCAGTTCGGGGCCGACACCTTCAAGGTGATCCAGCACAGAATTGCCGTGCGGCAGCAATCCGGCAATTGCTTTCGCCGCATCCAGCACGCTGCCTCCGCCGATGCCAACCACCACTTCGATTCCTGCTGCCCGGTGGGCAGCAACCGCCGAATCCACGAGTTGCGGTGAGGGTTCGCTCTCGACTTTAAGCTCGTAGAATTCGCAGCCGGCCGCGCGCAAAGCATCGAGCAGCTGCGACCATTGTGTCGTCTGGCGCAATGACCGGCCTCCTGTCACCAGCAACACGCGGTCGCCAAAGCGCCTGGCAAGTGCCGGCACTTCGGCGAAACGCCCTTCGCCAAAAAAAATATTCGGCAGCCCTGTCAGCGCGAATGCGTCAATCATTTCGTCTTGAGACTTGCGGGAAAAGTCCGTGATACGCCGTGCCGACACGCGGCGCCTCCATCCATGAGGCCACGCTATCCCTCCAGTGCAGATAGTGAACGGTCTGCTTATGGGCTGCTGCGGCATCAGCGGACACATAGGCCTCATACAGCATGAATCGACTGGAGTCGTCGGGCGATTGCAGCACATCGAAGCGCAGATTGCCGGTTTCGCTAACGGATGCCATATGATTGGCGCGTGTGGCCTGGATGAAATCAGTAATATGCTCGGGTTTGACGCGCACATCGACCAGGGTTACATGCATGGCGGTTCTCTCCTTGATGACCAAACAATGACAAGAGACGAATAATACAAAGTCTGGCCGGGAATACACAAACACCTGCGCCCTGGCTAAAATCAGCCGACAGGCGCCGGGCAAAAGTCGCGGGTCCGGAGGGGTTCGAGTCCAGCAACACCGGCCATTCCTGCCAGCGCGATGAACGGCGCCCGTAAAAAGCTTGTCCGCTATGGAATGATTTCCGCGAGGATACATCTAACAGTGCGGACACAGCTTGTGTCAAAATGCCACGGCTCGTACTGCGTTGATGCCAGTGCGATGTGCTGGAGTTGTTCGATTCCCAACAAGAAAGGAGCGCTTCGATGAAACTCTATTTTACCCCTGGGGCATGCTCGATGGCCGCGCATATTGCCCTGCGCGAGACCGGCCTGCCCTTTGATATTGAAAAGGTTGATCTCGCCACACACAAGACTGCCAAGGGTGAGGACTACATGAAGATCAACCCGAAGGGCTATGTGCCGGCAATCAAGCTGGACAGCGGCGACTTACTTTCCGAGGTAGCAGTGGTGCTCCAGTATATTGCCGAACAGAAGCCCGCGTCCGGTTTGGTACCGCCCGTAGGAACAATGGATCACTACCGCGAGATCGAATGGCTCAATTTCATTTCGTCCGAAGTGCACAAACAGTTCGGACCGATGTTCAATCCCAAAATACCCGAAGACTGGAAGCAGAACCAGCTGAATACGCTGGCGCGCCGTTTCGATTACCTGACGATACAACTTAAGGGCAAACAATTTCTGATGGGCGATAAGTTCACCGTGGCCGATGCCTATCTCTTCACGGTGCTCAACTGGTGTAATTTCCTGAACGTGGATCTGTCAAAGTGGCCGGCGCTAAAGGACTACATGGCGCGCGTGTCAGGACGTGCGGCAGTCAAGGAAGCGATGAAAGCCGAGGGATTGATCCAATAAGGCGATCTTTTTCCTGAAACGCCACGTCATTGTCGCCGTCTGGCCGGCAATGGCGTGGCGTTTGATTTTTTCCGCAGTGACGGCACTGACGAATCCGGTGTTACCAACACACAACAGCGCCACCGCCTTTAGAACCTGAATCCCACTCCGAACTGGATCACCGGCCACCAGCGAAATTTGGCCATGTCGGTTTGCGTCGTCTGCTGGGTAACGGACAGATCACTGGCAAGCTGGGGATTTGCCAATGCCCCTGTTGCAGTCAATGTCACGTGCGGAGAACCCTGATAGATGGCACCGACATCGAACATGAACGTCACGTGCCCGCCACGCATCGGATTGCCGAAACCGAGTCCTATATAGGGCGAGCTGTTGTCAAAACTCACCGTTCCATCCAGCGAACCTACCTGCGACACCGTGTAGGTAGTGCCATTAATGGAATAAGTGCCGCTCGCGTTCGGCTTCCCGGTGAGATCAAACTTGTTGTTATTGTAATAGAGGCCGAGACTCAATCTGAATGTGCCATCAAAGGGAAACAGATCGACCAGCGCGCCGGCATTCTCGAATTTGACTTTGCCATCGTAATCGACGGTGCCGGAATTGAATGTCCGGCTGTAATTGAAGGTATTGAATCCAACACGCAGATCGACGCGATGGGGAATCACGCCGAAAGCCACCCCGAGTCCGCCACCAAGCGTACCGGCATGGACGTCCACCGCCGGTGCCGCCTGAGCCGCAGCAGCCCATGCAAGCCAAGCCGGTGCTGTCAGAGCAGCTAAGAATATCCGCCTCATTTCGCCTCCCAAGTAGTGCTAATCAATCCGTAATACGAGAATTCGTCTGTCTGCGTCTCAACCGCGCAGTTCACATCTTGTTATCGATTTTTGCCGGCGAAACCCATGGACACATATTCATCCTTCCGGCGGTCACCCTTGGCTTATCACCTTATTACTGTTCTTAGTATTAGAATCGTGAAAATACAAGTTACCCGATGCCAGTCAAAGTCCATGTGACCTGCCCGGTCGAGCTAGCCAGAATGAGAGCGTTCGCCAATATCCCAAGGTTTTGCCTGAATCTGGTCGATGTTGAAGAAGACGGCGGCGATGGGGTTGATGGGAATGCGCTTACCGATAAACGTGGGATGCGGAAACATACGATGCGTTTCTGGGAAGTTGTCTAAAATTATGGATGCCTTACCCTGTCATCGGCTAAAAGTCGAGGAGCACGTCGTAATTGACGTCTGACTGAACCATGAAAAGACGATTTGCAATTTCGTTGGTGCTGTTGCTTCCCTTCACTGCCGCTGCCTCGAACCTGGGCGACTGGCTGAAAACTCAGCTGCGCCAAGAAAGCGCTGACAACGCCCTTGATCCCGATACCGCTGCCGCGGGTATCAGGCAGGCACTCGAGCAGGGCACACAGCGCGCGGTCAGTTCGCTTGGGCGCGTGAACGGATATTTCGGAAATCCACGCGTGAAAATTCCGCTGCCGGACAGTCTTATTCAGGTGGACAAGGCGTTGCGCGTGCTGGGTCAGGGAAAAGTCGCGGATGATTTCGTTTTGAGCATGAACCGTGCGGCCGAGGCGGCTGCCCCGCAGGCGACAGCGATTTTTCTGCAGGTCATTCGCAATATGAGCGTGAAGGACGCCATCGGTATCGTGCGCGGACCGGACGATGCGGCAACGACATACTTCCGCGCACATTCCGAAAGTGCTCTCAGGGACAGGTTTCGCCCTATCATCGCGGCCGCTACTGACAAAGTTGGTGTCACTCGCCGCTACAAGCAATTGCTTAAGCAAGCCGGACCGGTATCGTCGTTTCTTGACACCGGCAAGCTGGACCTCGATGACTATGTGACGCGAAAAGCGCTGGACGGACTGTTCTTGCTGGTTGCCGACGAGGAGAAGCGTATTCGCCAGGACCCAGTTGCGCGTTCTACCGAACTGTTGCGCGAGGTGTTCGGGAAATAACATCGAACAACAAGCACTTTATGAAATAGCCCGCTTTGAGCGGGCTCTTCTGTCTGCTTGAATTGCTGGTGCCGGTGCGCAGACTCGAACTGCGGACCTACTGATTACGAATCAGTTGCTCTACCAACTGAGCTACACCGGCAATTGGGTCCGCAGTATACGAGGGACTGGCCAGCTGAAACAACCTTACTTCTTCAGCTTGCCTCAGGAACGCTGTGACGCATCCGCACGATGACGTCCACACCTTCCATTTTGGCGCCCGCGGGCAGGGGCGGCAGTCCGGTAATCCGGACATCCGCAGCGCTAATATCTGTCAGCTTGCCTGTGGAAACATCATAGAAATGATAGTGCGGTGCCATGTTGGGGTCGTAAAAAACCCTGGTCGGGTCCACGATCACCTGGCGGATCAGCCCTTTTTCAGCGAACAGTCCCAAGGTGTTGTAGACGGTGGCCTTTGAGACCTGAGGTTGGTCAGCATTTACTAACGCGAACACGTCTTCGGCGGAGAAATGGCCGCCACGGGAAAACATTCCGCGGGCAATTTCCATGCGTTGCGCTGTGGGATTGATCCCGTGTTCGCGAAGCAGTGAATCGAGCTCTTCGTGTGAATACGCCCGAAGACTTACCACTTGAGTATGAGTTGCGGTATCCATATTTAGATTCATTATAAGTCTCGCTGTGAACTAAGTCCAACTTAGCTCATTTGCGCAGGATTCGAAATTGACGGAGATCAAGGAAAGGTGTTCGGCCAAGCACGAGGTCAGCAGCTAACCGCGCAGATGCTGGCGCCAGCACGATGCCGTTGCGAAAGTGGCCGGTATTGACGTATAAACCCTTAATTTCTGGATGGGAACCAATATAAGGGATTCCATCGGGCGAACCCGGACGCAATCCTGCCCATTGACGCTCGATTTGCCATTCCCTCAGGCTTGGCACAAGGTCGACAGCTTTGCCGTAAAGCATGACGCGAACGGATTCGGTGGTGGATTTATCAAACCCGCTCTCTTCTTGGGAACTTCCCACTAGAACGCGTCCATCCTGCCTCGGGATCAAATAGCACGCTTCGCGCAATAGAATGTGGTTAAAAGGGGCTGCAGCAGATCCTCGCAATAGCAGCATCTGCCCCTTGATCGGCATGACGGGGACTTGCACTTCCGCGGTCGCCAGCAGTGCCCCACTCCAGGCCCCGGCTGCCACAATGGCGCGCTCGACATTAATAGGGCCCGAATCGGTGTGGATCGCCGTCAACGCTCCCGCTCTCACCTCGAGGCTTTTCGCAGCAACGTTCTCTCTTATTTCCACGCCGTGGGCGCGCAGCCAAGCTACCAGGGCCTTGAGGAAACGGGGATTTCGAATTTGCGCTACGTCCGGCAGATTTAGCGCCGAATTCGATCGCATCCTTACATGCGGCTCTAGATGGGTCATGCCTTTCTGGTCAACAAGATCCGCGACGATCGAATGAGTTCGGCACCAATTAAACCCAGTATCGGTGTCGTTCTCATCTATAATCAGGAGACCGGAGCGTATCCATTGGGTATCAATTCCGGTCTCTACCCTGAGCGTTTCGGCCAGATCCTGGTAATGACTCTGACTCCAGCGAGCCAGTTGCTCTACAGGCTCCGGATAACGCCAGGGATAAAGCGGAGAGAGAATGCCCCCGCCCGCCCAGGATGCTTCCTGCCCAATAGACTGATGGTCGATCACGACAACCTTTTCAGCGGCCGCGACCAGTTCGTAGGCGGTTAGCAGCCCAATGATACCGCCGCCGATAATGTAGATCGGTGTCTTCAAAGTAGTTCTCAGCTCTCCAATGGATGCCCTTACTCGAGGGAAGGAGATTTGACGCTCATAGGCCAATCTGTGCAATAGGCGATTGCACTTCTCCGGGCGACGTTCCGGTCATCTGCTGCACCGTACCGTTCGTCGTTACTCCAGCCGCGTAGACAGACCGTTCGTCGCCCGTTTTAATCCGTTGGTCATCGCTCATGGCTCTAAACGGCTGCTGGCGAAAATGTTCCAACTTGGGCCAGACCAACCTGGTGTCGAGTTGCCAGCACGCGGGGGGCCGCTATACTAAATCCAATGGCCCAATGGAAATTTGCTGAAATTCCGCGTTTCCGGGAACGTACATGAATAACCTTAAGAAGAAATCTGACATTCAGAAACGACAAATTGCTTGTTTGGCTCGATTTTTTGTCGGGCCGCAACTACCGTCTGTCGGCATACCTCTACCGTCAGTCGCACCATTCATCGGTGACAATAAGCCGTTCATCGGTGCCGGCTCGCCGCGTGGTTTTACCCTTATTGAACTCGTCGTCACGCTGGCTGTTGCCTCGGTTCTGCTCGTTGTCGCTGTTCCCAATATACGGACATTTGTACAGAACAGTCGGGCACGTACACAGATCAATGATCTGGTGACCGACCTGACCTATGCACGCAGCCAGGCAGTCAAACGAGGGTTGTCAGTCGGTCTTTGCCCCTCAAACGATGGCGCCACCTGTCTTGCCCAGACCAGTTGGCAAGGGGGTTACCTGACCTTTATCGACGCCAATCTTGATGGCGTGCTCGACGCCGGCGATACCGTGGTTCGCTATCGTCGTGCGCTTTCCGGGGGTGATTTGTTGGGGCTGGCGGTTTTTCCCAGTGGCACGACACCCACAATCTTGATCTTTACAGGTACAAGCCAACCGCCGACGAACTTGCCGCTCGGATCGTCAGAGTTCCGATTTTCGCTCAGCGATCCGAGTCGTCCAAGCTGTTCAGCGCGGGTAATCAGCGTCGATTCGGTCGGCGAAGTAAGCACTCATCAAGGAATTGTGTCGTCGTGCCCCTAAGAGAAAAGGCATCAGGAAACCTGTCATGAATTCAGTCCAACGGCAAATCGGTATGAGCACTCCTTCCGGCCTGCAAAGCGGCTTCAGCCTGGTGGAAGTGCTCGTGGCACTTTTGGTTTTGTCGATTGGATTGCTGGGCCTCGCTGGTCTACAGACCTACGGACTCGCCTACAGCCATGAATCGTACGAACGCACCCAAGCGACTTTGCTCCTCGACAACGTCATCGACGATATGCGGGCCAACTACAACGCGCTCGGCAGTTATGCTGTCTCGGTCAACGCGTCCACCGGCACTCTTTCGCCCAGTTGCACGCCGTCAGGCGGCGTTCTTCAATGCAGCAGTCCGACGGCGATGGCCAATTACGACATCAATCAGTGGATTGCTTTCCTGCAGAAAACGCTTTACAGCGGTGGCGTGACGATCGCGTCCAACTCGACCTATCCCAATACATACACCGTTACCGTGTCATGGACGGAAAAGAACCTTCCGCTGCAAGAAAGCGAAACTGTCCAGTTGTACTAGAGACAACAAATATGACCTATCCAAGACACCCACAGATAAATGGCAACCGGAGTCGCCACAGCGTGAACGCCGGAAAAAGGAACGTTCGAAATCGGGCAAGCATCGCGCTTGTCCAAGGCTTTTCGCTCGTCGAACTCATGGTCGCCATGGTTATCGGCCTCATTATCCTCATCGGGGTCGTTCAGGTATTTTCGAGCAGTAGCAACACTTATCGGGTTGATCAGGGATTGTCGCGTCTGCAGGAAAACGCCCGGTTTGCCATGGATACCATGGAGTTCCAAATCCGCCAGGCGGGTAATCTGGGCTGTCTTAACGCCGTGCCACAAAACGAAGTCAGAAATGATCTTAATGCTGCGGGCAAATCCGTAAAGAATTATTTGACCCAAGGCATCATGGGGTTCGAATACACTAACACTAACACCGCCCCCGGAAGTGTATTCCAGCCGACCGCGACCACATATCACACCAACGACACCAATGTCGGCGACTGGACACCTAACATCGATTCCAGCGTGTTTGGGATGTCAGGTGTTGCTTCGGCAGGTTCGCCGGGTGGGATCACGCCCGGTACCGACGCCATTCTCATCTACCACATAAGCGGCAATCCCGCGCCGATAATGAATAACCCCACAATGGACTCGGCCACAATACACCTTACTAACGGCTACACAGCGCCGCCAGTAGGCACAATTGCGTTCGTGTCCAACTGCAGTCAGGCCGACATTTTTCAGATCACTAGTGTCAGCAATGGCGCATCGCTGACCGATATTACGCATTCAGGTTCCAACACCTACTCACCGGGCAATAGCTGCATCTCCTGGGGCAATTCCAATGGCTGCAGTTCTAACATAAGCAAATACGTTCCTGGATCAACAGCACTTTACACCTTGACGTCTTCGGCGTTTTTCGTGGCGACCGATCCCAACAATGCCCAAGATGGTCCCGGATTATGGGAAGCAACCTATCCCTTGACCCCCAATGGCTCATTGACGGCGACCGAGATCGTCCACGGCGTCGATAACCTGCAAATACTTTACGGTGTGGATCGGGATGCCACCGCTCCACCAGGCCAAGCCCTGCGGCCAGACGGAATACCGGAACTCTATGAAACCGCCGCACAGGTGGATGCTAATGGCGAGTGGCAGAAGGTCGTCACTGTGCGCTTCAGTCTGCTGATGAGCACAACCAACGTCACCGGTTCGGCAACGGACACGACTCAGGACACCGGTAAGTACTATCTGACGGGAATAAACAACAATGATTCTACAGTCGTCGACGAATCGGTAGTCCATGACGATCTGCGCCGTCGCGTGTTTACCGAAACGGTCAGCTTGCGTAATCGGGGGCAGTAACAATGCGTACTACAACCGGCATGAATAGACCGACAAAAGTCAGCGTCTTGTTCGCAGCAGCGGCAGTAGTTGCGCAACCTGCTGCGATCCTCAGACAAAGGAATCAAATGGCGCAGCGAACGATTAGAGCAGAACGCGGCGCCACGCTGGTGGTTGCGCTGATATTTCTGCTGCTCCTGACCATCATCGGCGTTACGGCCATTACCACCAGCACGCTTCAGCAGAATATGGCCGTCAACGAAAAAGATAAGCAGGCGTCGTTCGATGCGGCGGAGTCTGCATTAATCGAGGCCGAAATAGCAATCGGGTCCGCGCCCCAGCAGCTTCCGCCGTCGTCCAGCCTGCCATACACCCTCGGCACCGCCCTGAGCTACGGGGTTGCGGGTGATTTTTCGAGCATGCTTACACACGGGTCGAACTGGTGGTTGACAAACGGCGGGGCCACGACGAATGCAGCGGTCATCGGTACTGGTCCGCTGGCGTTGTCTGCAGCCCCGAAATACGTCGTTGAATACGTCGGCGCAGCCCCGGGTGGCAACCTTGTGATTGGTATCAAGGCCCCGCAAGTTATTTTCTACCGGATCACAGCTTGGGGATGGGGCACCACCCCAAACGCCGTGAGCACACTGCAGGAAGTATATGGTCGGGAGTGAGCACACTGAACGCAGTCTACGGTCGGCAAATTTCGCGACTGATTCGCGCATTGCGCGGACAGTCACCAAAGCTTAAAAAAGTGAGTTCGTTTCGGCGTACGCATGGATCAGAAAATAAAGTAATGCCAACGCATTTCGAATGGGAGTCGATGTCATGAAAAAGGCGATTTGCAAACACCTGCGCTTACTTGCCAGGGCATTCACGTTCATCGTTGCGTGCGCGCTGGCGCTGGCACCGGCAATGACGGCCTATGCCGCTCCGCTCAGCTTGCCGGATGTGCCGCTTGATTTGACCAATTCGGTACAACCGAACGTCATTTTCACCATCGATGATTCAGGGAGCATGGGCTGGGGTTTCTTGCCGGATCCGGTGGGCGGCATAACAGCGGGGTCCACTGACCTTGCGACCTATCCTCGTGGCTGCTCCAGCACCGTCAATCGTATTTATTACGACCCGACTGTCGCCTATCAGCCGGCAGTCAACTCGAGCGACGGCCCGCTCAACACCACGGCCACCAGCTTTACTGCTGCGTATTTAGACGGCTACAACACGGGCGCTGGCACAGTCGATCTGTCTTCAAATTACCAAGTCACGTGGAACGCCTTATTCGGTGAGCCTTATGCGAGTTGCGGTACCGGCACAACCTCCGGCCAGGCGGCCTTTTATTATGTCTACGACCCCACGACGACTGCTTGCAGTCCGGTCGCAACCAGCAACGATGCGTGCTACCGCAAGGTTGTAGTGAGTTCGACTTCCGGTCCTGGCGGTACGGACGAGCGCCAGAATTTCGCCAACTGGTACAGCTATTACCGTACTCACACGCTTGATGCGATGACCTCGGCAGGACTTTCCTTCGCCAAGGTTCAGGATGGCGCGATCCGCATCGCCTACCAGCGCATTAATACCTGTAATACCGGATTCGGCCAGGCGCCGAGCGCGAGCTGTCCCGGCACCTATGTCCAGCCGTTCAGCACGGGCTATACCAACCCGGCGACCTCGCAGAACGCACGCAATACCTTCTTCACCTGGCTTTACAATTCGCCCGCCGGTGGTGGCACTCCCATGCTCGACGCCATGCAGAGGGCCGGAAACTACATCTCCCAGACTTCGTCGACCAACGGCGTTTATGAACCTTGGGCACAAAATCCCGGCACATCCGTGGGAACGGAATATTCGTGCCGTCAGAACTTCTCCGTGATATTTACCGACGGCGAATGGAACGTCTCCCCGAGCATACACACCGTGAGCACTGACACGGACTCCACCGCCGTCACCTTGCCGGACGGAACTGCGTATACTCCGGACGGATCAAATCAGCTTATTTACCCGGATAACAGTTCGCCGGCCTCGACTGCGCCAAATCTGGCCGACATCTCTTTCTATTACTGGAGCCACGACCTGCGTCCGGATCTGACTAACAATGTGCCGCCTTATATTCCCTATTCCACTTCGGGAAACACTCCGACGACGCTGTCCACTGCAGACTACTACAACCCGGAAAATGATCCGGCGACGTGGCAGCATGTGAGCACCTTCACTGTCGGCCTGGGCGCCAACGGCGATCTTACCTGGGACCAACCGTCAAACGGGCCCTGCTATCAGGCACTGTTGACGAGCGGAAGCACAGCCGAAACGGCATGTACCGGATCCTCGCAGACTGGCTGGCCCATCACCTCCACCTCGGGTCCTCTGGCCAACCTGGACGACCTTTGGCATGCGGCCATTAACGGGCGCGGCATGTACTACAGTGCCGCCAATCCCTCGCAGCTTGTTTCCGCCTTTTCCTCGATCCTGAACAACATCGGCGCACGCCAGGGGACCGCCTCGGGGCTGGGTGCCAGCTCGGGCTATCTGGGCGGATCGGGCTCAACCTATATCTACCAGTCAAAATTCAACACCACCGGCTGGGTCGGTCAAGTGCTTGCCTACCTGCTCAATTCGAGCACCGGCGCGATACCGTCATCGGCGACCTGGGACGCGGGTCAGGTACTGAATTCGAGTCAGAATTACGACACCGGACGCGCCATCATCACCCTCAATCCGACGACAAACGCAGGGGTCCCGTTCCGCTGGGCAAACCTGTCCGCATCGCAGACGGCTGACCTTGATCTGGTGCCCTATGCCGGCGGCACCAGCGACACGCTGGGTGCTGACCGCCTGAATTACCTCCGAGGCAGCTCGGCCAATGAAGGCACTGGCGACAATTTCCGCGTGCGCCTCTGTTATTCCGGCGCCACGCCCACCGCCTGCGTTCCCAATAATGGCCATCTGGGCGACATCGTCGACTCGACACCGTTGTATGTGGGTGCACCGGCCTTCAACTATCCCGATACCCTGGAAGCAGCACCTTATTCAACATTTGTGAGCACTTACCAGAATCGTACGCCGATGATCTACGTGGGCGCCAATGACGGCATGCTGCATGGTTTCAACGCCAATACAGGTCAGGAAGAAATCGCCTACGTTCCCAACGCTGTCTTTCCGAACCTGAGCCAGCTAACCGCTCCCAACTATTCCCATGAATTCTTCGTCGACGGTTCGCCCTCAGAAGGTGATGTATTCATCACCAAGGCCGGAACCCCCCAATGGCGGTCGGTGCTGGTCGGCGGGCTGCGCGAAGGTGGTATGGCTTATTACGCACTGGATGTGACCGACCCAAGCCAGTTCAACGAAGGCAATGCGTCCAATATTGTCCTGTGGGAGTTCACCGATCCGGATCTGGGCGACACCTACAGCAAGCCAACCATCGCGAAAATGGCAAACGGCGAATGGGCCGCGGTCTTCGGCAATGGCTACAACAGCACCGGAACTACCGGGGACGCCTTCCTTTATATCGTATTCATCGGGGGCGGCAGCGGTACGACCTGGCCCCCCGGCTCATTTGTCAAGATCGACACGGGCGCCGGTACTGCCCAATCGTCTACCGCTACGCCTAACGGTCTGGCCGAGCCAGCAGTGGTGGACGTCGACGCCGACAACATCGCTGAATACGTTTATGCCGGTGACCTGCAGGGCAATATGTGGAGATTCGACCTGACGAGCACGAATCCGTCAAACTGGTCAAGCAACAGCAACCACCCGGTGAAGATCTTCGTGGCCAAGGACTCTGCCGGCAATCTGCAGCCTATCACTTCATCGCCCGAGGTGAGCGACCAACCGACCGGGTTGGGCGGCTACATGGTGTATTTCGGCACCGGCAAATATCTAGAGCCGGGCGACAACACCACCGTTGGCGCCACCACCCAGACGTTCTACGGCATCTGGGACAATAACTGGACCGCCGCGCCAACCCGCAGCAGCTTGCTGCAACAGACATTCATTGCCAGCTCCAACTCAAGTGTACGCGTCACCACGGATTACCCCATGGTATGGCGCCCCTCGTCGGGATCAACTGCCGGTACTTATGAAGGATGGTACCTGGATCTGCCCACGACCGGTGAACGACAGATCACTGACTCCGTATTGGATAACGGCAACATCGTGTTTAACACGCTGATTCCGTCTTCTGATCCTTGCCAGTACGGCGGGACCGGCTGGTTGATGGAGCTCGACGCGATGAACGGCGGCCGCCCAACAGCGACCTTTGACCTCAATGGCGACGGCGTCGTCGATGCCAGTGACAACGTTACCGCTGGTGGTCAGTCAGTCGCGGCCGAGGGAGTACCGGAGGGCGCCGGCATTTCAACCCCGACAATTCTTACTCTTCCAAATGGACCCAAACCGGCACCCGGAGGCCCCGGCGGACCCAGCTCCTGCCTGCAAATCAAGTACCAGCCCTCTCCGAGCGGCACCATACAGAATATTGCGGAATCCTGCGGACCCAACACTGGCCGCATCTCCTGGACGCAGATCCGCTAGAACACCGAGCAATACTTAACGGGAGACGATGCTCATGAAATGCAGATATCTTAGGCAAATGTTCCGGGGGCTAACCGCGGCGGCCCTGTGCGCCGGGCTTCTTGCCCCCTTGGCGCAGGCCGCCGAATTGCCGGGAAGCTATCCGTCCACTTTCCAGGAAGTAGGAACAATTGACGCGCTGGATCTAGCGCAAAACAACATGGTAATCAATGACGGCAGCGTCACGCTGACTGACGACACTGCGGTGTATTCGATTCACGGCCGAACCGGGAAATATGCCCTGAGAAAGGGCGAGCGGGTCGGCATCAAGTACGTCGATACCACGCAGGGAAAGAACGTCGTTCGCAGTGTTACGGCAATTTGGATACTGCCCGAACAGTGATTCTTTCAAAACACTGCGCTGGCGGCCGCGTGGTCACCGTAGCGACGACCGCCGCACAATGCTGTAACGGCGACTACAAACTACATAACAGGTAGCACACTATGAACCGCATCGTTCAACTGGGCTTTACATTGATCGAATTGATGGTGACTTTGGTCATCCTGGCAATTCTCGTCGCCATCGCCTACCCCAGCTACATGCACTGGACCACGGTGACGAGACGATCCGACGCCGAGATCGGGCTTACTCAGCTGGCGGCACAAGAAGAAAAATTCTTTGCCGACTGCAACGCATACACGTCATCCATTGGCGCAACCGAAAGCTGCCAAAGCGCTACTCTTGCGGGCTCAGGATATTCTCCCGATGGGTACTACGTGCTGACGGCTAAAAGTCCGAATCCCAATGACGCACCTACCAGTCCACCCCAGCCAAGCTATTTGCTTAAAGCTGTGCCGATGATCACAGGTCCCCAGGCGAACGACACGCAATGCACCTCGTTCACACTCGACGAAAAAGGGAACAAGCTCGCTACCGGCACGGCAACGGACTGCTGGAAGAAGTAACCCCAGACGACACGCGCCGCCAAGGATCCTGCTGCTAGTTGGATCGTTGCGCGTGGACTTGCGCTCACTCCGCGCGGCGTAACTCGCGCGGTACGGGGAAGACAACCCCTTCGACTTGACCCACCTGCTCCGGAATGAGACTTGCCCCGAGTTCGCACAGATGCCTGACCACCGCCTGCACCAGCACCTCCGGCGCCGAGGCGCCGGCGGTCAGGCCCACACGGGCTGCCGCCGCAAACCAGTCGGTGCGTATATCCTCAGGACCGTCAATCATGTAGGCACGCGCGCCCTGTGCCTCGGCAACCTCGCGCAACCGGTTGGAGTTGGAACTGTTCGCTGATCCGACTACCAGCACTACATCACAGTCGCGCGCCAAAAAGCGTACCGCATCCTGGCGATTCTGTGTGGCATAGCAGATGTCATCCTTGCGCGGTCCCTGAATCGCCGGGAAACGCCTGCGCAGAGCATCAATCACGCGCGCCGTATCATCGACGGACAGGGTGGTCTGCGTGACAAAAGCCACGTTGTCCGGGTTCTTTACCTGCAATTGACTCACGTCATCCGGCGTCTCGACGAGATAGATGCCGTCCTCCGCCTGTCCAAGCGTACCTTCGACCTCCGGATGACCGGCGTGGCCGATGAGAATGCATTCGGTGCCGTGCTTGCGGTACCGAATGACCTCCATATGTACCTTCGTCACCAGCGGGCAGGTGGCGTCAAACACGCTCAGGGCGCGCCGTTGAGCTTCCCGGCGCACGCTCTGGGAAATTCCGTGTGCGCTAAAAATGACGGTGCCCCCATCCGGCACCTGATCCAGCTCGTCGACGAACACCGCACCCTTGGCGCGCAGGCCATCTACCACGAATCGATTATGCACCACCTCATGGCGCACATAGATCGGCGCACCAAAGCGCGCGAGCGCTTGCTCGACGATTTCGATGGCGCGATCGACACCGGCACAAAAGCCGCGCGGGTTGGCAAGAATGAGTTCCATAGAACGACACAATGGTGACCGGACACGGCCGGGAAGGAAAAACGTATTATGACTGCAAGCCGTGCGGCGGTCCAATCAGACGACTTCGACCGAGAGAATCTCGACGTCAAAGACGAGGTCATGTCCGGCAAGCGGGTGCGAAAAGTCCACTGTGACTTCACCGGCAGTTACGCCCAATACGGTGCCGGCCACTTCCTCGCCCGAAGGCAGGGTAAATTCCAGGACCACACCCGGATCCAGCGGCATATCCGGCGGGAAACTATCACGCGCCAGCGCGTGCACGTTGTCGTCTGTCCCGCGCCCGCAGGCATCGCTCGCGCCGATTTCGAAATGGGCGGCCTCGCCGGTGCGCAACCCCATCAGTCGCTGTTCGAGGCAGGGCATGAGGTCGCCCTGACCGACAATG
This sequence comes from Pseudomonadota bacterium, assembly GCA_021783175.1. Next base: position 7,685 of record JAJXUF010000005.1, on the reverse strand, counting down.
ACGGTCAGCGGTTCGCCGTCACGGCTCTCATCTACCAGCGTGCCGTCAGCGAGGTGCAGGCTAAAACGCATCGTCACCCGGCAACCATGTGTAATCGGTTGTGCGCTCACGCCAATTCCGCCTCCAACACTGCGCGCATCTGCCATTCGCCATGCACTGCCTGTCCACCGCCGCGGATCGATGTTACTGGCATCATCAGCGTGAAGCGACAAGCTCCTGGACAATTCATTCAGGAATGTGCTGGTCGCTATCGTGTCGCCTGCGGAATCCGAGGCCGAGCGTGTCGAGCAACATCAGCAGCGCCCCGATGGTAATTGCCGAATCCGCAACGTTGAATGTCGGCCAATGCCAGCTCTTGTAATATATATCAATAAAATCAATAACATATCCGAGTCTAATACGATCAGTGAGATTGCCGGCGGCGCCACCTAGTACCAGCATCAGGGCGACCGCTACCTGAATATCGTTGGCGCCCAGACGCCTGATCATCAGCAAAATCACGATCGACACGATGATGGCAACAATGACGAAGAACATGTTCTGCCAGCCGGATGCGTTACTGAGAAAACTGAAAGCGGCACCGCTGTTGTAGGCCAGCGAGAGATTCAAGAACGGCGTCAGCACGAGATCGTGGCGGGTAAGATATTTTACCGCTGCCAGCTTGGAAAGCTGATCTGCAACATAGGCCAGCAGTGCGATCCACAGAAACCTGAACATCAGGCAAACCTCCTCGATTCCCCGGCACCCGCCACGTTCTCGACGCAACGTCCACACAACTGCGGATGCTCGGCATTTGCTCCGACATCCGCGCGATGATGCCAGCAGCGCACGCACTTTGCATGGGACGACACTGTCACCTGCACGCGCAACCCTTTGACGCCACTCTCGACTGTCTGAGGCGATGCCTCAGCCAATGGCCGCACGCGGGCATAGGAAGTAATCAAAACAAAGCGCAACTCGTCCTCGAGCCTGGAAAGCAGGGCCTGCAGCTGCGGGTCGCAGTAGAGATCGACTTCCGCATCCAGCGAGGACCCGATGGCACCGGCTACGCGCGCCTTCTCCAGCTCGCGCGCCACCTGTTCGCGAACCTCCAGCACGCTGCTCCAGTAACTGTCCGCCGTCAGTTCCGACCCCGCCCCGCTGGCCGGCTCGGGTATGGCATGCCAACCGTCCAGAAACACGCTTTCCGCGGGGCGCGCAGGCATGACATGCCAAATCTCCTCGGCGGTGAAACTCAGTATCGGCGCCATCCAGCGCACCAGGGCCTCGAGAATATGGTGCATCGCAGTCTGAGCCGAGCGACGCGCACGACTCTTCGCTTTTGTGGTGTACACGCGGTCTTTGAGCACATCGAGGTAGAAGCTGCCCATCTCGACGACGCAGAACTGATGCAGCTTTTGGTACACGAGATGAAAGGCAAATGTATCGTAGGCCTCCTGCAGCTGTTGCTGCAGCTGGTAGACCTTGGCTATCGCCCAGCGATCCAGTGCCAGCATATCGGCGGGTGCCAGACGCTCGCTGGCGTCAAATCCGGCAAGATTGCCGAGCAAGTAGCGTGCAGTGTTGCGAATGCGCCGATAGGAATCCGCCATGCGCGTGAGGATTTCGTCGGAAATGCTCATTTCCGCACGATAATCGGTGGCCGCAACCCACAGCCGCAGAATGTCGGCGCCCAGCGTGCCGATGACCTTCTGCGGAACAATCTGATTGCCCAAGGACTTCGACATCTTCATGCCTTTGGCGTCAACAGTAAACCCGTGCGTGAGCACCGTGCGGTACGGTGCGACTCCTCTCGTTGCCACCGAAGTCAGAAGCGAGGATTGGAACCAGCCGCGATGTTGATCGGACCCTTCGAGATACAGGTCGGCGGGGTGTGCCAGTTCCGGGCGCTGTTCCAGGACACAGGCATGGGTTACGCCGGAGTCGAACCAGACATCCAAGGTATCGGTAACCTTCTCGTAGCGTTCAGCATCCGCGCCCAACAGCTGACGCGCGTCGAGGTCGAACCAGGCATCGATGCCCGATTGCTCGACGCGCTGCGCCACCTGTTCTATGAGCGAGGCGGTATCGGGATGAATTTTCCCGGTCTGCTTGTCAACAAATAGGGCGATGGGCACACCCCAGGTTCGCTGCCGCGATATGCACCAATCGGGACGGTTTTCCACCATACCCTCAATGCGCGCCTGGCCCCAGTCGGGCACCCACGCAACTTTGCGGATCTCGTGCAGCGCCTGCGCGCGTAAACCGGCGCGTTCCATGCCGATAAACCACTGCGGAGTGGCGCGGAATATGATCGGTGTCTTGTGGCGCCAGCAATGAGGATAGCTGTGGCGCAGCGCTTCGACCCGCAGCAGCGCGCCGCGCGCCTTGAGCAACTCGATGACGTGATCGTTTGCCTTAAACACATGCTCGCCGGCAAAGAATTCGGTGCCGGGAAGGAATTTGCCATCCCCGCCCACCGGATTTTCGATCGGCAGGTTGTAGCGGCTGCCGACGACGAAATCGTCCTGGCCGTGGCCTGGCGCCGTGTGCACGGCGCCCGTGCCGGAATCGGTCGTGACGTGCGCCCCGAGGATCAGCGGCACCTCGCGCGCATAGAACGGGTGCCGCAGGCGCAGCCCCTCGAGATCCGCACCGCGGCAGGTAGCCAGCACGCGATACTGGCTGATCCCATAGCGAGTCATCGCGTCCTTTACCAGCGCATCGGCCAGGATCAAGCGTTCGGGACCGCGCTCGCTTTCGCATTGCAGCAACACGTATTCAACCTGCGGATTGAGCGCCACGGCCTGATTGGCCGGCAAGGTCCAGGGCGTTGTCGTCCAGATCGGTACCGATAACGGCCCCCTGCCCTCGCGTTCATGCCCGGGCGCGTGCGAACAGCGCGCAAACAGCTCTTCCTCGTCGACCAGTGCAAAACGCACGTCGATCGCAGGCGAGGTCTTATCCTCGTACTCCACCTCGGCCTCGGCCAGCGCAGAACCGCAGTCGATGCACCAGTGCACCGGCTTGAAGCTTTTGTACAGGTGATCGCGCCCGATGACCTTGCCGAGCTCGCGGATAATGTTGGCCTCGAAGCGGAAATCCATCGTCAGGTAGGGCCGCTCCCAGTCGCCGATTACGCCGAGACGCTTGAAGTCCGCACGCTGGCCGTCGACCTGTTTGGCCGCATACTCACGGCACGCCTTACGGAATGCCGCAGGGTGGACCTTTTCGCCGGCTTTGCCGATTTTCTTTTCCACCATGTGTTCTATCGGCAGTCCATGGCAATCCCAGCCGGGGACATAGGGCGCGTCGAATCCAGCCAAGGTCCGGGCCTTGACGATAATATCCTTGAGAATCTTATTGAGCGCATGACCGATATGGATGTCGCCGTTGGCGTACGGCGGGCCATCGTGCAAAACATACTTTGGCCGCCCGACAGCGCGCTCGCGCAGGCGCTGGTAGAGATCCAGACGCTTCCAGCGTTCGAGGATTTCCGGTTCGCGCGCCGCCAAATTGGCCTTCATCGGGAAATCGGTTTGCGGCAGATTCAGAGTCTGCTTGTAGTCTTTTTCTTGCTTATCCATCATTACTGCTCGCTAATCGGTCTGCAGTTCTGCGCCCGCGGGCGCCGAGCCGGGAAATTATCGCAATCAGTTAGTTTCCGGGGTGCCATTTTCCGTTGTGGCGCGCAAAAAGTCCAAGATTGCATCATTGGCGGGCACGGTTTTCGAACCAGGCGCGCGCCTCGTCGGCATCCCGGTAAATACGTGCCTTGAGCTCGTCGAACGAGGCAAAGCGCTGCTCATCCCTTAGCTTGTGCAAAAATTCCACACTCACATGGCACCCATAGATATCGCGATTGAAGTCGAACAGATGGACTTCAAGCAGCGTGCGGGTTCCATCGACCGTGGGGCGCGTGCCGATGTTCGCCACTCCCGGCAACGGTTCGCCTTCCGGGCCGAACATTTCTACGACGAAAACGCCGCGCAACGGTGTTGTCTTGCGATGCAAATGGATATTGGCCGTGGGCATGCCGATAGTGCGGCCGCGCTTGTCGCCATGGGCCACGCGCCCGGCCATGCGAAAATTGCGCCCGAGCAGGCGTTCGGCACCAGCCATGTCGCCGATTGCCAGGGCCTCGCGGATGCGCGTGCTGCTGACACGCGCCCCGTCGATGCTGAAAGTGTGCATCGGCGCGACCGTGAATCCCTTGCGCCTGCCGGCATCCTGCAACAGAGCGAAATTGCCGTCTCGCTTTGCCCCAAAGCGGAAATCGTCGCCCACAACAAGGTATCGGATGCCGAGTCCCTTGACCAGGATCTCGCTGATGAAGTCCTCGGCCGTCATTAGCGCCAAACGCGCATCGAATCGCAGGCAAAAAACCCGATCCACCGAGTAGCGTCGCAATACCATAAGTTTGTCGCGCAACCGCATCAGTCTTCCCGGAGCCGCAGTTGGCCGGAAGAACTCCTGGGGTTGCGGTTCAAACAGGATTACCACCGCCGGCAACTTGAGTTCCGATGCCTTTTCGGCCAACTGACCAATGACCGCCTGATGGCCGAGATGGACACCGTCGAAATTACCGATGGTGGCGACGCACCCGCGATGCTGCGGTTGCAGATTCTGGATTCCGCAGATCAGCTCCATGATGGGGTTACCACACTTCCGTCATGGCAAAGCACATTCGCCAGGAGTAGCGCAGGGTGATGAGACAGCACGCCGCAAACGACTCCGGCTCTCGGCAGGAGCGTTTCATGAATTTACACCGCCCAGTCCGGATCGAATTCCTGGATTACCTCGTCCAGCGGACGGCGGCCGGTGTACCCCTCGTTATAAGCGTGGTAGTGGCCAATTTTAAGCTCGGGAAACTTCCAGCAGAGGTACCCATCGCCGGTGTCGAAGTCGACCAGCCACAGCCCCTTGATCACCAGCCCCAAACGCTCCATCTTGGCCACCCAACGTTTGACGATCAGCTCGTACTGGTGTTCCACGTCGCGGATCGAGGGGTTGGTTGGCACCATGGATTCGAGCTTGCGGCGGACCGGTTCAAGCTCGGCATGGGCGGCTTGGGTTATGGAACGCACGAGCGGAAACAGCACCTGCGCCTCCGCCAGCGTAAAAATGCGCGGATCGTTGGGTGCGACAATCTGAAAAATGCTTGAACCGCTACTCATCCCCATCCGCCTTGTGAAGCACCAGCTGTCGCGGCCGGATCCCCAGCAGCAATAACATTACCGAGTAGACCAGCATACCAGCAAAGACCCAGAATGCCAGTCGCAGGGTGCGTGCCAGCGCATGCGCCTGCAACCATGACACCAAATCTCCGCTTCCCCACCATAATACGGCGCCCATCACCAGACTGGCGGTCATTATCCTTATAATATACCCGGTGAGTCCCGGCTGCGGACGGTAGACCTGCTGTTTTAGCAGGCCGCGCAGCAACAGACCGGCATTTACATAGGCGGCAAGCGAGGTTGCCAGGGCAAGTCCGGCGTGCGCCAGCGGCAACACCAGCATCAGACTCAGCACCATGTTGGAAACAACCGCTATAACACCGATGCGCGCCGGCGTCTTGGTGTCTTGACGCGAATAAAATCCCGGCGCTAGCACCTTGATCAGCAGAAATGCGCAGAGCCCGATGGAGAAAGCGGTCAGGCTACGCGATGCCATTATTACGTCGCGGGTATGAAATGCGCCGTAGCGAAACAGGGTGGCCAGCATGGGACCGCCGAGCACCACGAGCGCGACGGTCGCCGGCAGACCGACCAGCAGAACCAGGCGGATTGCCCAATCGAGAGTATGGGAAAAGGCCTCGCGCGAAGCGCGCGCGTGTTTGATGGAAAGACTCGGCAAGATCACCGTCCCCAGTGCGATGCCAAATACGCCAATGGGAAATTCGAGAAGCCGGTCCGAATAATAAAGCCAGGAGACGCTGCCAGTGGCCAGGAAAGAGGCCAGAAGCGTATCGACCATCAGATTAATCTGTGACACCGACACGCCGAATATTCCCGGAAGCATAAGACGGAATACCCGCCGTACGCCCTCATCGTGCAACGCAATACGCGGTCTCGGCAGCAGGCGCATGCTGCGCAGGAACGGAAGCTGAAAAAGCAGCTGCGCCACCCCGGCAATGGCCACACCCCAGGCCAGTGCCATGACCGGCGGATGCAGGTGCGACGTAAGCAGCAAGGCGGCGCCAATCATGGAGAGGTTAAACAACACTGGCGTGATTGCAGGAATACCGAAGCGTCCGTAGGTATTGAGCATGCCGGCGGCCATTGCGACCAGAGAAATGAAAAGAATGTAGGGAAAAGTGATGCGCAACATCTGAACGGTAAGATGATACTTTGCCGGTTGCGCCAGAAATCCCGGGGCCAGGCCAGCAACCAATAGCGGCGCCGCGAGGACACCGATCAGCGCAATAAGGATCAGCATCGCCCCGAGAACGCCTGCGACATGGTCGATAAAAACGCGCACCTGCGCCGGATCGCCGCGCGTTTTGTACTCCGAGAAAACCGGTACAAAAGCCTGCGAAAACGCACCCTCGCCGAAAACACGGCGCAGGAAATTGGGGATGCGGAAGGCGACATAAAAGGAATCGGCGGCGATTCCGGCGCCGGCACCGATCAGATGGGCAAAGATGGTATCGCGGACCAGCCCGAGAATACGCGAGATCAGCGTCATCCCGCCGATCAAAAGGGTGGAACCGATAAGCTTGCGTGACATGCGTCGGCCTGAGTGCCGGTTAGTTTGCCAGAGGCGCGATGATAAGCTATGTCGCAGACCACCGCACCTGAAGTTGTCGACTGATTTGAGTCCTCTTGCTCCTAGCCGGTTTGCCATCGATACCCCCTTGCAGCCGCCATTCAGTGAATTGCGGGCACCAAGATCGCGGACGAAGCGATCAATTAGGATGCGTACCGAAGCAGGAAAAATCCTCGGCAGGATACCCTCAGCAGCTCACTAGAGGAGTTCGGATGTGCAGGGATGGCAGGTCACGACGGGAGTACCTATAATTCAGAATCAATTATCGGTACTAAGGAGCAACACTTGCTCACATCAATTCGGCAACGCCTGGAGTCCTTGCTGCACAAAGAAATCCAGTCCCATGTGAGCTTGTGGCATATTGCGGCGCTTCTGGTCATTCTGATTTTGGCGTTGGACCTTCGGATCGAGTCGGTACAACGGACAGTGGTGCCCTCGCCCATCCGGGCTGACGCCCTGGATTATTTCTATTCTGCGTACAACTTGAAACAATACGGAGTCTACTCTCGAACCCCCACGCTGCCGCCCGCACCGGCACAGGCACCCACACCAGATGCGGTTCGGTCGCCGGGCTACCCGTTGTTTCTTTACCCGTTCGTCAGCAAGGCGCCAACACTTGCCATGGTAAGGTCGATTCTTAACGTGCAAGCGCTGATCAGCGCGGCAACTGTTTTGTTGGCGTATCTTCTTTTCCGAACCTTTCTTTCACCAACAGTCGCTCTGGTTCCGGCATTCCTCACTGCCGTAAGTCCGCACCTCGTGACAATGAACGTGTATGTACTCAGCGAAACGCTTTTTTGCTTTCTCGCGGTGCTTGCGTTCTGGCTGACTTCCAAGTTACCAACGCAGTCTGGATGGCTACTGCCGCTAGTCGTCGGCATCATCATCGCGGCGGCTTCGCTCACTCGACCAGGTCTGCAATATTTTGTCGTGCCATT